>DATNEX010000121.1:0-11035 GCA_035606605.1 Terriglobales bacterium | reverse complement strand
GAATCTGGATTTCTTCCATTTGGTGACGTACGAAAAACCCCGCCCAAGCGGAGCTTGGACGGGGCGCCATCGCGAAATTTTCCTGTTCTAGGGCTTGGCTTTGGAAAAATCTGCTACCGCGAATACCACTCCGTTGCGCTCGGCGGCACCGGCGCCGATGGTGTCCATGTCGGCGTCGAGGAGATTGGCGCGGTGATTGGGAGACTGCATCCACTGCTCACGGATATTCTCCGCGCTCGGTCCCGCGGCCACGTTCTCTGACAGCCAGCTGAAACGGGCACCGGCGCGCGCGGCCCGGCTGGGCAGGCTGGGTTCGCCGGAAAAGCCGTGCGAAAGCGAGCGCTGGGCTGCCATCAATTCCGCGTGCTGCCGGGCGGCATTGGCCAGAGCGTCGTCCCACTTCAGAGGGGGCAGACCATGGGCTGCCCGCTCGCGGTTAATGGCCTGGAAAAGCTGCTGTTCGGCAGCCTCGGTTCGGGGCTGGGCAAGCACCGATGTGCATGAAAACACTACCCCAACGATGAAACTTGCGATAAGAGCGGAAGGCAAAAAGGTGGTCAGTTTCATGTGGATATTATGATGCGCCGCTCACCCTCTTCCCACCCTGAAACGGCCCCGGCGGGCACTCGCCGGTTGAGCACCTTTTGTAACCTGAGCTACATCTAATCATATGTTTGACTTCCAGTCGGGTGACCCCTAGATTGGAAGAAGGCCGCTAAGGCCGGTTGTCCTGTTCTTTGAAGGCCATTCCCACCAGTGGGGGCGTCACGGCTTCGACGGAGATGCTTGCGGCCAAGAGGCATGCCAGGGTGCTCGCACCTGTAATCGTGGGCAAAATGATAATTGCCAATCAAGAAATGGCATACGCAGCCTAATTAATTAGGCAGCCGTTCTCCACAGCTTCGCCCTTGGGCTGTGAGCGAACGTCACACAGAGGGCTGCTCTTCTCTTCTACGTCTGGGGAGAGAGGCTAAGATCTCAGGCTAGCGGCACCCGTTTCTTGTCCGTTCTGAGCGGGGGTCGCGAACGTCCCAGGGTAATGCCTGGGGCATGAACGCGAATAAGCATGTAGTCTCTTGACCAGTAACATTTTCGGACGCGGGTTCAACTCCCGCCGCCTCCACCAATACTTCAGCCGTCAGACTTCGGGCGTCAGACTTCAGTTTCGTGCGCGAGCATGAGAGCAATTCTGGAGATCTTTAGCTGCGGTACGTCCGGTCTGCTCCCCACATTCCCCGACTTTGATTTCAAATCTTAAAGCAGGAGTGGATTAGCGTCGGCGAGGAAGTCCCTTTGCCGAGGCCTCGGATCCAGGCGGTTCACGGAACGGTTCCACAGAAATGCGCTCGTAACACACTTCCAGCACGGTCAGGTATTCTGTACCGCCCGGCAATTGAAGGACTACGCTGTCACCCGCTGCCGACTTCATCAACGCGCGCCCCAGAGGTGACACCCAGCTGATGTGGTTCCGGTTGAGATCGACCTCGTCGGTGCCTACGATGCTCACCACTCGCTCTGCTCCCGCGGCATTGGCATAGCGCACGGTCGCTCCGAAGAATGCCCTCGTCGCCGCCTGCCCCGCTCTCGGAGCTTCCGGGTCCACCACTTCCGCGGCTTCGATTCGCTTGGTGAGAAAGCGAATCCGCCCATCGATCTGCCGCAGCCGCCGCTTGCCGTACTGATAGTCGGCGTTTTCACTGCGATCGCCGTTGCCGGCAGCCCACGCCACGACCTCCGTCACAGCTGGGCGTTCCCTGGTGAGCAGAAACCGGTGCTCATCTTTGAGGCGCTGCAGCCCGCTCCGCGTTATGTAGTTCTTGCTTCGCGTCGCAGGCTCGTCCGGTTGTGGTTTTCTTGTAGACCCTTTCCGCATCTCGTAGTCCTCCCAGCGTGGCGGCCATCATCAGTGTAAGCCGTACTGATTACTGAGATTGGGGCCGAGTCCATTCCCTAATTCTTTTTCGAGTCCGATGACGTTGCTCTTTAGGACCAATTGGCTGGCTTCGTCGAAAGTCATCGGGCGCCGTGAGTCTTGCCGGTCGTGGGTGTCATTGTAGCCGCATTCCGATCAGGAAGGTCAGTTGCTGGTAAATCGCATTATCACTCATTAGTCCCTGCCCACTGTATTCTGGCGTGTAATCGTCGGCTTGCTTCCATTCCAATCGGCAGCTACGCTTGACGCTGTAGGCGATGGAATTGATCGGTGATTGTCTCAACGTTCGTAAACAAAGCGTCCCCGGCAAATTCAAGGCTGGCGACTGTACGGGCCGCAGCATCGGCACGCCCAAAACCGCACGCGTCCTCGACCAGAACCGGAATGTACCCCAGATCGCTACCGTGCCTAATCGTAGGCTCAATGCCAATTTCTAGGGCGATGCCCATAATGGCAAATGCGTCAATTCCACAGTCGCGTAGAGCGAAGTCCAGGGGCGTGCCTTCAAAGGCCGACATGGCAAGCTTGTCGAACACCGCTTCGCTAGGAAGCGGTTCTATCTCGGGAACCAAGTGAAACCCCGGCGTGTCTCTCAAGAACCAGGGCTTCACTTCATCGACGGCTTTCGCCCGTTGCCAAGCCATCGCCATTCGTAATTGCGAGACGCCCATAAGCTCCTTGGGCAGAGACATGTGGCGGGTGAAAAAGACACGAATTCCGGCTGTCCGGGCTGCATTTAGCACCTGAATTACTTTCTCTACGATGTGCCGCCCGTTCTTGATCTGGCTGACAATTCCGACTTGCATGTCATACACGATAAGTGCCAGTCGGGTCCGATTACAAATATCCTCGAGGGTTTGCGGAACATTTAAACCGAATATTTGCTGCATAGCAGATTTACTCTCCAGCCGTAGAATCCATTTGGCTAAAGACCAATCCTAGCTCAGTTTGCAGCAGCGCAACCTGCTCACCAACCGCGTTCGGAGGTCCGGTCGCGGAGTTTCCTATGCGTATATTCAGAAAGGCGAGTGCTACGCCGGCGTACACACGAAGGGATTCATGTTGCAGAGCTCAGCCGAAGAGTATGCTGGCCAGCTTCCTATGGGTACTGATACCCATCCGAGTAAACCCAACCAACCCGAAATCTCAGTCGTTGTCGAATAACGTTGGATTAGAGTGTGGTGGGCGAACCCGAATCCTTTTGCCAGTAGCCGCCGTGTTCCTCGTCATTACTCAAGTGACTGCCCGTAACCCCAGCTGTGATTGCGATAAACAAGGCGATGACGAAGACGAGGGCTCCCCGACCAGTCATTGGCAATAGCACGCACACCACAGCGGCGATTCCCGCAACGGCCTTCAGTATGGTTCCAAAGCCCTGTTTCATTGCTGTGGGAACATACTAGCATTCGTGGGTAAAAACCAGCGCAACAATGTCCTTTATGCGCATCTCGCGTGGCAGAACAGCGGAGCGAGGATGATGCATGAATGCAGTGATTCCTTTGAGGCATAGGCGATTCAGAGGAGGGGGAACGCGGCAATCGGCAGGGGCGAGCGACGAGTCCGAGAAGCCATGCTCCCCACATGCCTTTGACATTTAATGTTCGACGCTCGGTTATTGGAAATTGGCGCTTTGCGGGGGGCGTGATAACTTTTCTCTCCTTTGATCGTCCAACAGGGTATTCCGAAGGGGGCGCTACTACCATGCTCTTTACGATGTACTCGCTGCGAGCATATATGCTCCGAGATTGGGCGATCCTCACATTGAGTGTTTGTCTGTTGGCGACGCCGCTGGTTGCCGCCTCCATGACCAAGGAGGACCGCGAACACCTCGTTGTGCATTTCGAAATGACCACGCAAATGGTGGCTGAGCAGGTCCGTGGTTTATCGCCGGCGCAATTGGAGTACAAGGCTTCGCCGGATCGCTGGAGCATCCGCGAAGTCGTTTCACATCTGGCGGTGGCTGAACCGGACTATTGGCGCGACATCCAGAAAGCCCTCCGGGCTACGCCGGATATGAACAGCAAGAAATCGGTGGCTACTGACGCCGACATCCTTTGGTACGGCATCGATCGTGTGGTGCATACGAAAACCGGTGGTGGGCACGAAAAGGTCGACACTTATAAGGATCTGGCTCAGGCACTTGGGAGGTTTCAGGCGCTCCGCGCCACGATGATCGAGTACATCAAGACCACCAACGACGACATGCGGGCTCACAGCTTCGGAGATCGAGAAGTGATCGATTGCTGGCAGTGGATGTTGGAGATTTCTACGCACGCCGAACGCCATATCCAGCAGATTCGCGAGATCAAAAACGACCCGAACTTTCCGATGAAGTGAATCGCCAAATCACCCCCTTTACCGAAAATGGGCGAATGGAAAGCGCAGGGGCGTGATAACGCATGGTCCACGGAAATTGAGTATTTGTGAAAACGGCCGCCACAGGCTTATCCCACTGTTTAAAACGCAACGGTGGTTCCAGGTCGGGTCTCCCTGCCACGTGAAGTCACAACTTCTGGACGATCACGACCGCTTCCCTCCACCCCTCGCGCTACAACTTTGGTGGGATTGACGCATTATTTCCGTGATCACTAGTCTCGCTGCAGACCGTTGTTACACGGACGCTCCCAAACCGTTTGCTGCGATCTGCATGATGGATTGTGGAAGGGCCGTACAATTTCTCTTCTAAAACGGCATTGCGCTGTTCGGGTCGGGGGTTCTGGTTCTCGCCAAGGAGCTGCTGTGGCCTATCTGCGCTGGTATTGCGCTGTCCTGTTATTCACTTGTGCGGCCATTAGACCTGTAGCGGCCACCGAGAGCGAACCTTCGCTAAGCGACCGTGAGTGGCCCAAGCTGGTGCAGCAGGCCGAGCACGGTAGCCGCAAAGCGCAGGCCCGCGTGGGCATTGCATATAGGACGGGAGAAGTTGTAACGAGGGATTTTGCTGAGGCAATGAGGTGGTTGTCTGAGGCCGCTAAACAAGGTGATCCGCTCGCACAAGCAAATCTGGGAGCCATGTACTATCGCGGGGAAGGAGTCGGCCGCAACTTGCAAGTGGCGGCGGAGTGGTTTGAAAAGGCGGCGGCTCAAGGTATAACGGAGGCGCAGTTTGACGTTGCGTGCATATATGAGGCAGGCAATGGCGTACAGCAAAACATAGGCAAAGCATTCAAATTTTATCTAGACGCTGCCAAGGGCGGCTATGCGCCAGCCGAAAACAACCTCGGCCTTCTTTACGAGAACGGAGAAGGGATGGTCCGGAATTACGCTGAAGCGTTGTTGTGGTTCATGAAGGCGGCAAAGAAAGGTTACGCAAAAGCCCAATACAACCTTGGAGTCATGTACACGAATGGGACCGGCGTTCGTCAGGACTACGTGACAGCCGCACAGTGGCTGGAAGTGGCGGCCAGACAAGGACACGCTAAAGCCCAGATGGGAATAGGCGATTTCTATTTGGGTGGCTGGGGTGTTCGCGAAGATAAGCATGTGGCGGCCATGTGGTATCAGAAGGCTGCCCAGCAAGGAAACATCAGCGCCCAGGCCAAGCTCGGCATACTCTACTTAAGAGGACAGGGCGTTGAACAGGATTATTCAACAGCTGCGAGCTGGCTCTCCAGCAGCCGAACAGGGGAACCACGAAGCTCAGGCGAAGCTCGCGTCGCTCTACGAAAAGGGGCGCGGCGTTCCTCATGATCTCAATCGCGCTTATTTCTGGCGGTCACTCTCGCTCGACGGGGGTGATTCGAAGCAAGTCAACGAGCTGGCTCAATTAGCCCACTACATGATGGATGACGACGTTGCTGATGCCGAGCGGCATGCCTCGGAATGGCGGCTCACTCACAAAGACGCACAGCTAACAGAATTGGACCTTGCTCCACCCCCTACGCCTTAAGGGTGTGACCTCTGGAGAGTCATCCAGTTTTGCGGCTGGAGATTGGCAGGTTGCGCTAAACTGAGCGCCTTGACTATGAGACGGCGCCGAGCCACCTCATGGCAATAGCCAGCGATACATCTCTATAACGTCATCGGATTGTTGTCGCCACGACAACCGCCACTTTGGCCGCGAGAATAAGGACTTCATCACGGATAAGGCGTATGGTTACAGAAAGCCGATTCCCTTAATAATGCGATGAAAACGCTCCGATTCTTGATTTCTCTTCACGGCAACCAGAATGATTTCCAAGTGGCGCAAGCCCAATGCGCGGAGGCCACCGCTCGCAAGTTGGGGATCAGCGCGGAAATCGTTCTTGCCGAGGACGATGCTGTAAACCAGAGCACGCAGCTTTTGAAGGCGATCCAAAGCCAGAAGGAATCCCGACCCGATGCGATTGTGCTGGAACCGGTCGGGGGGACGGCCTTGCCGCAAGTGGCCAAAGCTGCGAATGCAGCAGGAATCGCTTGGGCAGTCCTGAACCGGAGGCCGGAGTACTTGGCGGAACTTCGCCGACAGGCGACAGTGCCTGTGTTTGCTGTCAGTGCTGATCACGAGGAGATTGGACGCATACAGGGGCGACAATTTGCCGCGTTACTGCCCAGGGGCGGTTCGGTCCTTTATATTGAGGGGCCTACGCGAAGTTCTTCTGCCCAGAAGCGCACAGCAGGGATGCAGGAGACGATACCGTCGAACATTCAGGTTTCGATGCTAAAGGCAAACTGGACGGCGGAAAGCGCGACACGCGCAGTATCGTCGTGGCTGAAGCTCTCCACCTCGCGAAGCGTACAAATCGGCCTTGTGGCGGCCCAAGACGATGCCATGGCGATGGGGGCGCGCGAAGCATTTCAGCAGGTTGCCAATGATCAAGAGCGGGCGCGATGGCTGAGCCTGCCCTTTACCGGATGCGATGGCCAACCAGCCAGCGGCCAAGTTTGGGTGAGAGAGAAATTGCTGGCCGCCACGATTTACCTTCCACCACTTACAGGAATAGCGATGGAGATTCTGGTCGCGGCGATACGGGGCGGAACCCAACCGCAGGAACATTCCTCAACCACCCCGGTCTCAATCCCTTCGCTCGACGCCTTGGTTTCGCAAAGATCATAGATTATGAACTATTTCGGCTGAGCCAAGGCGGTCAGGGAAGACGAGTTGATAGCGCCTATTATCAGGGAACTACGCCTCCGCAATTCCTCTGGGGCATAAAATGCAGGCGCCTGTCAGCAACCACCTTGCTCTAAACTGCGCAATGGGGAATGACATTCATTGACCAAGAGTGCTGCAGGAAGTACTCCCGCCGGCATGTTCTGACTCTTTGTGTCAGGCCACATGCAGGCAGGAGTGGCGAGCTTCATTTCTGTGTTGAGCCTCGAGCGTTTATGGGCCGGTGATGGTCCTGGTAACGTTCGTCCCTTGCGTAAGCGAGCCGATTGTACGCTGCGGCACATCGCTGCCGAGCACGGTGCCGGTCGCCGATGCGAAGAAGGTCACGGTCGTTCCGTTTGTTACAACCCCGCCGCCGCCGGGAAACATTTGCTCTATCAGCTTTTGGTCGGCGCACTTCCGCTTGATTTGAAGAAGCTGGCCTATGACGATATTTTGCGCCGGTTACGCGATAAGGATGTCCCGAAGCCCAGCTCGCGCATTCAGACGCAGGGCGACGAGTCAGCCATCACGGCGGAGAATCGGAGCACCGATGCTCCTTCGTTGCCCCGGCAACTTCGCGGCGATCCGGATGCGGTTGTGCTCAAGGCGCTTGAGAAGGACCGCAAACGGCGCTATGGTTCGCCCTCGGAACTTGCCGTAGACCTGGGGCGATACCTGCGCAATGAGCCTGTGTCTGCGCATACGCCCAGTGCTGCTTATCGCACGCGGAAATACATTCGACGGAATCGGCTTGCGGTTGCCATGGCCGCTGCGGCCGTGCTTCTGCTGGTGGATTTGCGACGGCAGAAGCGATTCAGTTGCGGCGCACAAGGCTCGAGCGCGACCGTGCGAACCGCGAGCGCGATCGCGCCACTCGCATCACGGACTTCATGACCAACATGTTCCAGGTGTTGGACCCTAGCGAACAGCGCGGCAATAGTGTTACCGCCCGCGAGATCCTGGACAAAGCCTCGAATGACATCAAGACAGGGATGGCGAAGGACCCGGACGCTCAGGCCCAGATGATGCAGGTCATGGGGGATGTGTACGACAGCCTCGGTCTGTTTTCACGCGCAAGAGACCTTGAGCAGCAGAGCCTTGACATCCGGCGGCGCGTCCTCGGTCCGGAACATGCGGACACACTGAATTCGATGAGCGATTTGGCGGATGCGCTGAATCACGACGGCCACTACGCCGAGGCGGTGAAGTTGAACCGGGAAACGCTCGAGATCCGCCGCCATGTCCTCGGTCCGGAACATCCGGACACACTGAATTCGATGAACAATTTGGGGGATGCGCTGTGGGCCGACGGTCGCTATGCCGAAGCGGAGAAGCTGGATCGGGAGGCGCTCGACCTCCGCCGCAAAGTGCTAAGGCCGGAACATCCGGACACAATAAATTCGATGAACAACCTGGAGGTTTGCCTCATCTACTTGGGGCGCTATCCCGAAGCGGAGAAGTTGGGTCGGGAAACGCTCGACCTCCGCCGCCGGGTGCTGGGGCAGGAGCATCCCCAGACCCTGAATTCGATGAGCAACCTGGCGGGTGTTCTGTCGGCTGAACGTCGCCTTCCCGAATCGGAGAAGTTGAATCTGGAAACGCTCAACCTCTACCGCCGTCTCCTCGGGCCGGAGAATCCGCAGGCGCTGAGATTGATGCACAACCTGGCCTTTGTTCTGTCCCTGGAAGGTCGCTACGCCGAAGCAGAGAAGCTGGATCGGGAGGCGCTCGACCTCCGTCGCAAAGTGCTAGGGCCGGAACATCCGGCGACCCTACAGACGATGAGGGACCTGGGCGTTGATCCTTCTCGGGAGGGTCGCTACGCCGAAGCGGAGAAGTTGATCAGGGACACGATCAACCTCTCCGGTCGCATTTTGGGGACGGAGAACCAGTTCACGGCTTCGACCGTTTACTGTCTCGGCGGCATCGAAGCTCGCAAGGGAAATCGCCCAATGGCACTGTCGCTCTTGCGACAGGCGCTTGATACTGGGCTAAATCCATCCGACGCGCTCGAAATGGAAAATGACCCCGACTTCCGGTCGTTACACAGCGATCCTCGCTTCATCGCAATGGTCGCCGACGCCAAAAAAGGCGCGGCCGCAGCCAAAACCTCAGAATAGAAGATGTTGAAGTGTCCGGCTGCATTGAAACAAGGGCGAGGTAATCATCAGGACCGGGCTCAACTGTCGTAACCTCGCCATAACGCTCAAGTGACTTGGGCAGAGGTTTTGTGATAATGCCCGTTGCAGAAGCCCAAGGTCCACCAGTTGTGGCAAGCTATTCGCAGGCGAGGGAACCATTTTGGATAGCTATCTAAGACTTGAGAACCGACATACGGGTGAAGTTCTGAAGATCCGCCGAGTACGGGACTCCAGGGGGCAAATTGTGCTAAGCATCGAGGGTTCACTCCCACCGCGAACGAGTGGACCTCCGCCTCATGTGCATTTCCAACAGCGGGAAGAAGGCTGCGTGAAGGCGGGAACTGTGGGAGCACGGGTTGGCAACGAGAAAATCGTAGTCCGAACCGGAGAGAGTGCGGTCTTTCCTGCTGGCGTAGTTCATACCTGGTGGAATGGCGGGGAAGAGCTATTAGAGCTAACTGGTCAGGCGATTCCGGCCGTTGATTTAGATCGCTATCTCCAGGCCTTGTTTGCCGTTCTCAACGCAACCGCGTCCGGCAGGCCGTCGATCTTCTACTTAGCCCACGTACTGTGGAGGCACCGGCGTACTCAGGCAGTTATGACGCCACCTATAGCGATTCAGCGAATCGTATTCCCGGTAGTGCTGCTGGTCGGTCGCATTTTGGGTAAGTATCGGGGAACAAGTTGGCCCGGCTGTCCCGAGTCGTGCGTTGGCGCCCCTCTCGTTGACGCCGCAATTGCTTAGCACTCCAGTGATGGTTATCGCAAAATCGACTCTCGCTCACTGAGGTTCCGTACTCTTGTCAGCGACAAGCGGGCTGAGGCAAAGTAAGGGATTGGTGCGCCGGGATTCCCGCCGTTACGCCATCTGCAGCTGCCCACGAAGCGTTGTGTCCTGGACGGGCGGCATCGCCAGCCGACGGTGGCCTGCTTATCCGCGCTGGTGCGGATAAAAGGACCGGATGGGCCTTGGTCAAACTCACACCCCAGTTGGTCAGCGAGCGGGCTAGCCATGCCGGTGCGAGGACTCATAAAGACCGCATCCACGGAAATGATGCGTCCATCGTCCAAACGGAGCCCGGACAAAGCAGGCGCGTCTCCGAGAAGGGCAACTACCGGTGCGGTTTCAACAGAAACTCCACGTGTGCGAAGGTCGGCCAGTTGTTCGGAGCTTAAGGTAAGCACGCCGTTGGTAAAGAGAGTGACGTGGTCGCTCCAGTCCGGCAGAAGCATGGCGGTTTGGAAAGAGCGATCGCTAGTCGCCAATACGCCAAGGCGTCGTCCAGCCACTTCGTACCCATGACAATAAAAGCAGTGCAGCATGCTTTCGCCCCAGCGCTCTTGCAGCCCTGGAATAGTTGAGAGGTTGTCCCTCACGCCCGTGGCCAGAATCAGGCGCGAAGCAGTGCGTACGATCCCGGTGGCGGCTGTGACCACAAATTCTTCACCGGCCTTGGCTGAATGGGTAGCCATATCGTCGACAAACGAGACAGTACTGTAGGAAAGAAGTTGGGACCGAGCCTTCACCAGCAAGGCTGAAGGCGTTTGCCCATCGTGGCCGAAAAAGCCGTGAGAGAATTTCGCGAAACGGTTTCGCGGCTCTCCGGAATCCATCACCAGAACGCGCCTGCGCGACCCCGCTAATTGCAGGGCGGCAGACAAGCCCGCAAAACTGCCTCCGATCACAATTACGTCGTAGCTCATAGATGTAATGATACTGCCCACGATTAGGTGGTGATATATCTCGTGGGTGTTGAAAAAGTCCGTTTTCGTCGAAAACACTCGAAATTTGAGGGATACAAAATGCCTTGAAATTCGAGAGGATCGCTTATAACGCATCCTGACGCAATTTAGTTTTGGCGATTTTCACGCGAAAGAGTTTTTCAA
>DATNEX010000120.1:0-14471 GCA_035606605.1 Terriglobales bacterium | reverse complement strand
CATCATTTCGGGCGTGTAATCCTGCGAATGTGGCGTGATCTGCGGGAGCAAGCATGGATGATGCACGGTGTGATTCGCCAGTTCGTTACCGGCTTGCGCCAGCTGCTTCCATTCGGTTTTTCGCTTCTCCCAAGGACCCATCGCGGTTGCGACAAAGAAAGTGCCCGTCAGATGGTGCTTGGCCAGAATCGGCTCAACGAAATCAAGATCTGTGTCGATGCCGTCATCGAAGGTAAGTGATATCGCCGCAGCGCGATCTTGCGGCCAGCGAGTCACACTCGCTTTCGGTATGCCGTCCTGAGCGAGAGCTGCGGTCGCGAATAAAACAAAAACGCACGTCAATGTTCGATTCACGGCTTCAGTCCTCCGAATGGAAAGAATCATCGGGGTCGACAGCGTCGGGCAAAGCTATCTCGCTTTCACATACTCCCACCAGAGGAACGACACGAGAAGGAAAGTCCCCCAATAGGCGACTCGCATCAGCCACTTTTCCTTGGAACTGCGGGGTTCATCGTCCAAACCGTACATGGCAGGACAGGTTATCACGTCAACTCGTGATAAATCTCAAATCACTCATCATCGCCAAAACTGGAGAAGGAAAAGCGCAAAGTTGAGAGAATACCTGTTCGACATCAACGGTTAGTACGCCCAATCTTTTCGGTCACGGAGCTGCTAGAGAGAGCCCTGAGGCTATGGCCTTGATCGCAGGTGAGTGAGTGATACGCCCGGTTAAAACAACTACGAATACTCGATCTTCTACCGTTGATTTAAAGTACAGCAACATCCGACTTCGGCTTCAGTGTTCGCCCGAATCTCTTCCAATAGCCGCGCAAGGAGTGACTCGGGAAGATTCCCCTCGACAACAATCTCAATCTGCGTAACGTCGAGAGTCAAAGACACCGGTATTTCTGCGACAAGGAAGCGAACATCGGCGTTTCGTTCGCTTGGCAGGATGACGTGCGGGATGCTTCGGGGTATGAGGGTCTCGGGCTTTGGGTCCCTTTCTAGCACGAACAATGCGCCTTTTTCTTGTCGGATTGAGAATTCGTGCCAGTTGCGGTCTGTGAGACGCTGCCAAACGCATGATCTCAAGTCCAGAGCAAAATCTTCAAAGTTTCGAGAAATTCGCTGTTCAGAACCGCATTCCTGCACGACTTGCCCTGCTCTAATCGTGATTATCCCGGTGTGCTCATGGCGGGCCTCGTGTTTTGAAATCCATCCGGGCAATTCGCCTGAGGTTAGAATCTTCGAAATGCTATAGCTCGATAGATCGAGCGAATAGACAGGGGTGTGGCCGGGGCAGCGCTCATTCTCGTTGCCGAGTCCGCCGATAATCACGATTCGCCCATCCGCGACAGTGGCTGAATGAAAATCCGTAGGCGGGAAGACCTCTCTTGGATAGGCATAGATTTCGATTCCATCTTGCGGCGTGAAGACGACGACATCGTTGTAGATGAAGGAATCTGGATCGTAAAAGTCTTCATGTTCACCCCCGATGCAGATGAGTCTCCCCTCAGGCAAGCGAGTTCTGGTTTGTCCCATCCGATCGAATGTCCAGATTGGCCCCTCCTCCGGATTCAGCGGGATGTTGAACAAATCTCGAGCGCGATACGGCCCGTAACTGGATTTGAGCGTCTCGTTTCGCAGCCGCAGACCGATTTTCTCGAGACCCCTACTTGCATCGACTCGGGGATCATCATCGCCTCGGATCATCCATTCCCAAAAAGCGAACGTCATTCGCTCTGGGTTGGTCTTCCCGAATCGGGGCAGACGTTGCTGGTCAAATAGTTCCCGGCTGATAATCATCATCGTCGCTACAAGGTGGTCGCCGCGCTATTTCGGGCGGGTGTAAAGAAAGAAATGATCCGCACTGACAAGACTTCGCTCACTCACGTCGAGGCGGAGCCAAACTGGCCCGCCGATTGGAAGGCAAAACAGGGATACTCACTCTCGAACCCGAACGTCTCAAGAACCGATCCGCCACTCTCCGAGGAAAAATCCCCGGAGATGGAAAAGTGCATAGCCTTGCGGACCTTCAAGTTCATTGGATGAAGTTCTGGAAGACCAACAGAGACCGCATCTACTGGGACGACAGGGCCCGGTGCTTTCGGCTGAATGATCGAGGAGTCCCGAAATAGGTGTCGGATATGGTCGGATGCTATTCGTGAGGCAAAATCTCCATAGCTGATGTCGTGGACAAAACTTTGAAAAAAATCAGACAGCGAGTCATCTTAGCGGTCATTTGGGCATTCATTGCTGGCGTACGCTGTGCGGTCACGACCGCTGACTACCGTAAGTCGCCAACGAACTTCGACGGCGGCGAGATCCTCATTTGCGCGATCGCTCTACTCGGCCCCATTTTTTTGAGCTGCGTCATTTGGAGCGAGCTCAAAGAGCTTGAAGCACCCACCAATTGACGACAAATCTCTATATCGCTCATTGAGACGACCCCGGTGCGATTCGGATGAAGTTTATCGCCTGGTTGCATCAAACTGAAGGAATCGGTGCAACAAATCCTTTTCAGACTTTGATCGAGCAGTCTGAGGAGATCATCGTGCGATTCTCTCTGACGTCGTTACTCTTTATTGTGCTGGCCGCCTTCGGTGCCAACGGCCAGGAAATGCCCACGTCTAGCGGTTCTTGTAGTGTAAGCGCCTCAGGTGCCCCAATCAGATGGAGCAATGGGGAGACCTCCAAGCTTGTTCCCAAGGGAGTATTCGTGACGCGATTTATACTCTCGCCGGGAGCGCCGCTACACCGGATGAGCGAGGGCGTGAATATTCTCATCGTTGCAATGGGTGACGGCGAACTGGTAAACGAAGCAAAGGAACCAAAGAACCACTTTAAAGTCACGAACGGCTTCGTGATGTTAATGCGGAAGGACGACCCCTATTTGCTCCGAAACATTGGCGGACAGAGTTTAGATTTGGTCGTGATCGACGTTAGGAAATGAGCGAAACCCAAAAAGGGGAACACTTAAATCCGCTTGGTGATAAATCGGCATATCACTCAGCGACCCTGCGGAGAAGCGATAGCTCAATACCACACCAATGGCGAATACAAGCCGAAAACGGAGGCCAGACGAAAGCCCCGTGTAACTCAGAGCAGTGCATTTCCCTATTGCTGGATTCCTCAGTTTGTGCTGAGATTCGCTTTGGCATGAAACCGCTGGGCTGTGATTCGATGGACACTTGCCACAACTCGCGGCTGCATCTCATTCAAACCGGGCAGCCATGAGCGGCGGCAAGCGAGATGGTGGAGCAATGAAATAAGAACCCGAAGCTAAGTTGGAGCACGGAGAATCAAGTGACCCAGGATCCGAGCCGTAAAGAGCATGATCTTGAAAAGGTAGCCATCGTAACGGGCGCGGGCAGCGGCATTGGTCGGGCCGTGGCTCTTGCTCTGCAGTCGGCCGGATATTCGGTCGTGCTGGCGGGCCGGAGGATTGCCCGGCTGGAGCAAACCATAGGCATGGCCGTTCAACCTGGCGGCAAGATGCTGGCAGTCCCCACCGACGTCAGCCAACCCGATTCGGTACGAGCGCTGTTTGCGCGGACTCACGATGAATTCCGGCGTCTGGATGTTCTGTTCAACAATGCTGGTGCGATGGCTCCGGCGATCGCCATGGAAGATTTGAGTTTCGACCAGTGGTCACAGGTGGTGAACGTGAATCTTAGCGGAACGTTTCTTTGCGCCCAGGAAGCAATCCGCCTGATGAAAGCGCAGCGGCCTCAAGGAGGACGAATTATCAACAACGGTTCGATCTCGGCTCATGCACCGCGGCCCAATTCAGCACCTTATACGGCTACTAAACATGCCATTACGGGGCTCACTAAATGTATCTCATTAGATGGCCGTAGGCACGACATCACGTGTAGTCAAATTGACATTGGAAACGCGGTTACTGAGATGAGCCAAACATTGGCAGCCGGAGCTTTGCAACCGAACGGCGCCAGTGTTCCTGAACCAAGAATGGACGTGAAGCATGTCGCCGATGCTGTGCTGTATATGGTGGGCCTGCCACTGGATGCGAACGTTCAGTTCATGACCGTAATGGCGACGAAGATGCCTTTCATCGGCAGAGGTTAAATTCGACCCTTTCGATTTGGGAAATCCAGGATGTATCCCCTCGCCTCCTCCCAACTCGTGATAAATTCGCGTCTACGGAGCCTTTCCCTCAAGGCACTGTGCCATCCTTCAGTGGACTCGCCTATCCTCTAGTGCGGTTCTTCGCAACCTCCAAACTCCGCAGCACAGCCACGTGGGTCAACCTTCTAAGCGGGCCGTTCTTTCATAATGCATCGACACGGAAAGGTGAAGGAGAGGGCAAGGCTGCGAAACCGCCTGTTATGGCAGCTGGCGAGGGCGCCGGTAGAAGCTCGATAGAGACATTGCAAGGGAAAGTCCGGACCAGAAAATCAAGGCGGTTCCTGTCCAGTAGGTATCGGGACTCCGATGATGATTAATAGGCGTGAGAGTGCTTGCGCTCAAGACCAACCAGCCCATAGATAGAGTTGCCAGAAAGCCGCTCAGAGATCGTGGCAATCTCCAACGCTGCCTAACGTAACCCAACATGCTGTCAATCCAGCGCCCGATGCCATACCAAATGATCGGTACGAACGGCAACGCGGCATAAAGCAGCCCCAAGTCACGGCCACGACGAAAGGTCGTCGCTACGGGAATGCCTAAAACCAGCGATGGGAGGTTTAATAGTAATGCGATCTTCTGCGCAGGTGTCAATAGTCTTGGATCGGGTGTCCATGCGGGACCTGCGTCCTCTTGAAACGCAGCGAGATGATAGACCTCCTGTCTAGCTCTGAACGCACGAGTTTGCCTGTGCTCCCTATAAATGAGCAGACTGACGTGCAGCACCGTGAACAAGATTGGGAGTATGCGCCGAAGGCCGAGTTTGCCGATCATGAGCAAATAGACACCAACGTCTGGGAGAACGGTCAGTACTTTATGCTTACTTGTCGATACGCAAACTCATTTCCTCCCGCAGGCCTTAGAAAGCATTTCATAGACGAAGAAGAGGCCAAGTATTGAAGGCCAGAAAAACGTGAGGATTCTGACTCCCGTCTTTGGCTTGAATCTGAACATGGCTTGTCGCACCGCCCACCATTGCGTCCGAGAGGGCACACCGTTGTGGCACCCCTGTTGATACATTCACTCATCGCGCACTATAAAACGCTGAACTCTGTGATCGCCGAAGGCCAGAGAATAACGTAGTTCTCACGGTTCGCCTCGCGGTAAGCCGAGCGCATTTCGTTATGGAGAATTACCTGATGGGCTTGCGCGAACGTGGTCGTTGGCTCATGGTCAGGACGAAAATGTTGAACGTACCCGACCCGAAATCGTGCCCATCAACAACCCCCACCCCGTCAAGACTTTCCATGAGTTTCGTTTCAAGCGCGACGAGACGGTCAAAATCGGCCATTGAGTTGGCCGCGAACTGCAATACCAATTGATAATTCATACTTGAGGATCGGCATTATTCTGCCAGAACTCTCGATTGGCGAAAAATCCCCATTACACTGGTCGAGGGGTGGCGCTGAGTGGCCCCTTAACGGCTTGCATTCGCTGTGAGGCTTCTCTCGCTGCGTCGCGGCAGATGACGGAGCAGCATTGCCAAGAGAACGGGGATTAGAATCAGTCGTAAAACCCTTACCGGATGTTCTCCGTAGTCTGCAGCCAGAATGAGAAAAAGGACATATAGCGTAAAGACGTGAGCAAAGCTGTAGAACCGTTTCTCCGGATGAGGAACTGCCGTTGCACCGACAGCCACAACGAGCGAAAAGCCGAGGATTGTTACAACCGCCTCATCAACTGATAAATGAAAACGTCCTGGCGCGAACCGCGTGTGAAGCAAAACCACACAGCCAAAGTGAATCATCTGTGCGGCGACAAACCCCTGAATGAGTGCAAAAGGTTCCGGAATCCAACGCATCCAGCGTTTCAGTCCCGGCGCTGCCAGTCCGGCTAGAAAGAACGTGATAGCGAAACGGGCGGTGTTTCTGGTGGCGCTTCCAGCACCCTCGGTATTCCAGCCTGAAAGGGCAAAGCTGAGGCCGACCACCACGCAGTTGCCAATGATCGCAGTTGACAGAAGCTTCCGATTGAGCACCTGACACCTCGCAAGACTGCGCAGGAGCATAGCATGAGGGAACGCGACCTGTGCAATTCCTCATGCAGGGATACGTGGCTATTTGGTGAAAAATCCCCATATCACGCAGGTCATTGGGGAGAGCAGCACAAATAGCCCCGCAATCATTCGCACTGCACGTTCCACAGTCATGGATGCACCTCCCGATTTGAGCCGACCGATTGTAGAACGCACTATGCAGGCGCGCAAGGATTTGGCAGCGGTTGTTGATAAATCAATATCGCTCATCAGTAAGACTAGTCAGTGGAGCTTCTCTAGAACGACAATCGGTGCCTCTGGCGCTCGCGGCTCCCACTGAGACGCAAAATAGCAATACGAACCGGGGAACTCTTCTAGTCGCACTCTTTCATGACTAGCCAGGTGATTCTGCAACCTCGTTTTTCCAGAAGTGGAAACACTCACCTTTTGGGATCCACTGAGGTGCCGCGCCAAGGTCAGCGACGACGAACTGAACCGGGCCTAATCTGAGCAACCGTCGGACATCTTCAGAGGTCAATGATCTTCCGCGCGTGGCTGTCGCAAACCCGTCGTCTCGCCACAATTCGGTCAGCGGCAGTCGGGTGATAATCCGCAGCTTGGGGTCCATTCTGCGGGTGATTTTAGTTCAAGATTAGGGGTCTCCGTCCTCAGTTGACGATAAATCGGTATATCGCTCGTTGAGGCACCTGAAATCACTTGGATAACGACAGCCACAGCCGGTTGGGGTGCTAAAGTTGGTGGATAATGTGGCGAATCATCCTGCTTTTAATTGCTCTCGTACCTTTCTGCTATGCGTCATCTCCCTGCCCGGATACGACAATGCGACAGGCTGTCGTGGGCGGCGATTCTATTAGCGGCTTCGTGGTTGTGCGCGGAAAACCTGTAAAGTCCGCATTAGTAAGTTCGAATTCGGTAAAAGGCAAATTTGCGCGGGGAACAACGACGGACAAGAACGGTGCTTTTACTCTCAATCGGATTCCACCAGGGAAATATTCGCTGACTGTTTACGGCTGGGGCAGTACTTCGATTCAGGTTGATTCGGAGGCGGATCGCGACTTCCCCCAAAAGCCAAACTGGAACGTCACTTTGATGGATGATGGATGTGTCAGTGCCGGCTTTGGTCGCCTATCCTCCACCGTGGAACCAGCTAGATGCCCTAGCGAGGAACTATGAAAAAAGGGGCGATAATGTTAGCGCGGTTCGCTATTACCGGATGTCGTTAGAGCAACATCCGCAGAATGAGTTTGCCAAGAAGAAGCTCCTGGAAAAAGGCATTTCACTCCCGGCAAAAAAGCCCTAAGGAAATGATCCAACGCTAGATCTGGGGTTGGTGATAAATCGGTATATCACTCGTTGACTGGGTCCAGTGCCCCACAGAGTTTTCACTGACAGTTCGCAACAAACGCCTGATCGCCGCCTCCCGAGATCGTTGCACCGCCAACAATCACGTTCCCGGTGGTGGTCGAACTAAAGATGCCGCCCGCAACTGACTCGACTGCACCGGGCACTGCAAGGTTAAAGTAGTTCGAGGTTCCGAAGAGCCAGATCGCGTGTCCTGTTCCGTTGCTGTCGAAAGCCTCGCCGACAGAAGACCCACCGTTCCCAATGCCATTCAGCCCCGTGCTGCCGGAAGGATAGGCGGGATCGTCCAGGATCACCCAGTTGTTTCGCCACGCTAAAAATCCGTGAATGCCGGTCGGCCCGCCCGTGCCGAGAATTCCCGCGATGACGCCGCTGTCGTTGATGTCCATCGGTATGATATTCGCGTGATTGGGGATGCTCACGGCGGAGAAGCCCCCGTTTGAATACCGTTTGAATCCTTTTAGGTGTCCTGTGCTGTCAGTGTAGTAACCGACGATGGTGCCCCATCGGTTGATGCCAGTCAGTACGGTACCCGTCGCGCCCGGATAGTCAATCGTGGTCAGCGTGATGCCGGAAAGGAGCAGGCCGTGCTTAGGGCCGCTGCCACTTTGGTAGAAACCAACCGTAGCGCCACTATCGCTGCGATGAAAAAACTGCGTGTTGTAGGCGCCCGGGACTGCGTAGCGCTTGAAACTGCCATTGGAATAACGAATGAACCCGAAAACCGTACCGGTCTGGTCTTGAGCGGTGCCCACGATGGTGTTGTATTTGTTGACCCCATTCGCCGTGGTGGTGGTAATCGTTGTCCCCGGATATTTGAAAAGCGAATAAGTGCATGGCGGCTGAGCGCACAGATTGCCACCCATCGAAATTGCTGTCAGCGCCAATAGGCACACCCAGGGGAACAACCTCATCGAACTATGCATGTTCACGGACTCCTTCAGCCGCCATTGAGATTTGTTGGAATCGAGGAAGGTTGTTGGCCTTAGTGGTGAAATACTTTAAATGGAGCAGTGAACCTAAGGCCTATACAGGTTTATTGACGATCGGGGCCGAATCCCGCTATTGGTGATACATCGCTATATCGCTCATTGAAGCCCCAAAAGCTTTCGCAGTCCTCGGCTCACTTCGACTTTGAGCCGAGTAGAATAGGCTCGGTTTCGAGCAGCGTAAGAGATTTCACCATATGCAGCGTCCGAGCTTTGTATGTTTTGAAATGCGAACTTTGCAGGTGAGATTCGTAAGCAGCAGTATCCCTGTACCTCTCGAACAATCTGATCTGTTCAGGGTGCTCTTTGAGCGAAACGGCATAGAGCGTCAATACTCCCGGCTCAACACGAATTGAAGTCTCAATCTCCTCCTTGAGAGCCAGCTTGTAAGCGTCGAGTTGCTCCGGATCAATCTCCAGTTCTGCTATTCGCACAATCGCGACTCCGAGCGGTTCGGCAGCCGCAGATCGTTGAGGCCATAACAAGAATGAGCCAGCCAATGATGTCGCAAGCAGCAGCGCTTGTCTCAGGGTCATAATTGCACTCCCCAAACCTTAGAGCGATCCGATTCGTTGATACCCAATCGTAGGCGAACGCCACCCTCTTGTCATGGTTGGTGATAAATCGCATCAATATCGCTCATCGACCCTGCCCGAGGAGTTGGTCGCAGCGATCAATGACAAGGGCTGGAGGAGAAGGTCGCCGTTTCGTAACCCTCCGATTGGCGACTCAATGAGTGCACGGCGCCGGAGACTGCCGCGTTAATGGGTGAGGCTGCGACTGTTGCACCGTTAATTGTGCCCGTTCAGCAGTAGGTACTCTAAATCTTTTACAACCCGTCTACAAATGCCTGACAGCTATACGTTGGCTGCGAGCTATAACGATCTATATCGAAACAGAGAGAATGGAAAAGAGCGTCCGATGCCCCTGGTAGCTTTGTTGCTTCTCGCGACCGGGGATCGGGGCGCTATTGCGCAAGCCCGCCGGGCAAAAGTTGCAAGAAGATCATATGTCGAAACTCACGAAGATCCGACTACCCATTGTGGTTCTGTTTGGGATTATTGGTGTTCTGTTTCTCTACCTGCTACGTGGGGGATTCCATCAATTCGAGATTGCGCCGTATCGGACTCCTCCCGCCTCGTTCACAAACTGGAACGATGTTCTGGCACATCCGCGTGACGTTTCCTTAACAACCATACAGACCGGCGTCGTCCACATGGACCCTTGTCTGAATATCGACCCGGCAAGCCCCAGCCAAGCTGAATGCGATCACGCGCCACGAGATCTCTCGGTCTTGGTTCACTGGGTGCATACCATCCACGGAGACTTCCTGATTGACGCGGGCTTCGACGACTCATTCGCAAAAAGGCCACCGTATGGTAATTACAATGGGGCAATGAGCCTCTTCAATTGGGCCAATGGCGTAACCAATCGACAAGATCCCGGTCAAGATTTAGCAGCGCAACTCAACCGTCTCAATGTTCACCCCAAGGCGGTGTTTTTCACGCATTTGCATCCCGATCACACGGCAGGTGTTCCCGCACTCGGACCACAGACGGAGTTTATCTTCGGCAAAGCCGAAGCCAGCTTTTTGGCGCGAGCCGCTGTTGCAAACCACTTCTCGGGCAAGTCGAAATTTTTAGGAATTGATTTTTCGACTGCACCCGCCATGGCACCTCTCGGACGGAGTGTTGATCTCTTCGGCGATGGTTCTTTTTGGGCGATCTCCGTCCCCGGCCACACCGATGATGACATTGCGTATTTGATTAACGGTCGGCTACCAGTTTTATTGACAGGCGACGCGAGCCACTTCGGTTGGGCATTCAAGGCTGGCGTGGCACCACGGGGCTGGAACAAGGCGGGAACCGCTCGTGGCTATGAAAGTTTGAAACAATTGCGCGATTTCGCGAGGGCATACCCCACCGTAATGCTCGTTTACGGACATGAAGCAGGATCTCGTAGGCATTTAATTGGTAAAGAGTGAAAAATCCACATGTCGCTCATCGAGACGCAGGAAGGCGAAGGAAAAACGCGCAGTTGCGAGAACGCCACGGTCAGGGGGTGACGCTTTTTGGCGCTTCTACTCTGCCCTCCTTTCACGCATCTGATGTGAAGGCTACATGCCACGCGTTGTGATTGGCGAGAATTCTCCCCATTCTGGAAACCCGTGAGTTTCACATCTGAGCAGATCGCTACCCTGATGAATGCTGCGCAACGTGAATGGCAGTGTCGCATTCGTCTCAAGATCAGCGCAGGCTCGGGGTGCACGGTGCTCGAGATTTTCGATCGAGATGCACGGGAGCCTTCTGTGCCGATTCAGAGAATTGTCTTATAGAACCACCCCTCCCCGCGTTCTCTTGAATAAATCAATATCACTCAAAGCCACCCGGCACAGGTTTCGAGTGCGGCCTCCAGTCACGAATATCGTCCGCGTACATGTCTATAGCGAGTGATTTCAGACAAGCGGATTTTGTTCTGAAGCCAGCTCGATAGAGAAACATCCACTGTGACTAGCAAAATTGGGAGTTTGCAATTTCGGGTTGCCCGCTAACCGATGTCAGACATTTCTTACGCTATGAAAGGTTGTCAAACCCGCGAGTTGAGCCACACTTTTCGCGAGGATTCATGGAAGCGGGTGGTAGCTTGCCAGACGACTTTCGACGAGTGGCCCGTATCATCGATTTGATCTCTTTGTGCGAGGGTCTGACCCACGACTGGCTTCCAAGCACCATAGTTCCCGAATTGATCGAACTCGTCGCCGCAACGGTCGAAGACCGCGATCTACAACTGTCTTAGGGACGATGAACGAGTCAGCTTTCCGTGGTCAGTTGGCGATAAATCTCTTTATCAGTCATTGAGTCGCCATAACATCCCAACCTAAAAGAACAACCGGCATCAAAGGATGCCGTGGGACGCTCTGCCAATGTGTGGGTTGTGTTTTGCATTTGCTGCGCTTCGGTTGCCTTGGGTCCGCTCGGAAGAGCACAGGACACCAGCAATCTGCCCGACGCTCCTTCTCCCACGTCGTCTGATTCTCAACATGAGAATGAACCATATCGAAGGGTCACATCTTGGCATCGTTTGCCGAAGGACTTTCTTCAAGATCAAAAGGCTATTTGGCTGTTCCCCGCCCAATTGGCAAAAGGCCGCCACTGGGCGCCGACGCTGGCCATCACCGGCATGACCGCAGGGCTTATCGTCGCCGATCCACACGCGATGCCCTATTTTCGATCTCACCAACGCAATCTGGACGATGTCAATGACGTATTCGACTCATACATCACAACCGGCGAGGTGATAGCGGTTCCAGCCTCATTGATGATTGCGGGCTATATCAGGCACGATGATTATCAGGTGGACACCGCAATGCTTGCCGGCGAGGCGTATGCCAACACTGCAATTGTCGATCTCGCAATCAAAGCTGTCACGCGCAGAAAAAGACCCTCTGATCTGCCTCCAGGAGCTCCTTTCACCAACACCTTCTTTAGCGGCGGTAAGTCACCATTTAAAGGCAGCAGCTTCCCCTCAGGTCACGCAGCTGGGGTCTTTTCAGTGGCAACCGTTGTGGCGAATCGATATCACAGGCATAGGTGGGTGCCGTGGCTCGCGTATGGCTTCGCGACTGCGATCAGCTTTTCCCGCGTGACCACGCTATCGCATTTTCCCTCCGACGTTTTCCTGGGAGCGGCACTCGGATACACGGTTACGCGCTACCAAGTCCTGATTCCGAGATAGATTTTCAGGCGAAGGTCAGGTTGATTCAAAGAAGCCACGCCGATTCGCCATCGCGCTCCTTGGCGATAAATCCATCTCGCTCATTGAAGCCGGATCAGGCCGTTGAGAAGGATGCCGATTCCTACCAACCGCCACATAGGCTCCGAGGCGAATGCTACGCACCGTTCCAGCGTGGACGGACAACGGTTTCGCTCGGCAGCTTTAGGATGGCGCTGATGGAAACGTGCCCTCGCAGTGGATTTTAGGGCCGACGATCAATGGAGCCAGAACGTCGGTCACTCTTTTCGTTGTCCGGCTATAAGGGGGATCGTCCACTGGTGGGCGATTTCTTGCACGTAAACTCATTGAAACGCTTATCTTGAAGTAGCGATGACGTCGCTCAAGCTCTGATCGTTGGTGATGTGTTTTTCGATCCCAGACACGAACTTCGGCGCGTGTCTCCTCACTATCCGCCGGATGTCGGGCTCAAACTCGTGGAGAATGTTAATTCCCGCGTCGCTGCCAATCGTCGAGCCAAAAGTTCCCAAAGTCTCCGAAGTTGAGCGCGTCCAATATGGCCGGTAAGCAGTGGCGATCGCGACCGAAGTCAACACCCCAAGGAAATACGACGTGTTTAGTGTCGCCTTTCCGGAGTCGTTCCGCGTGATTACCGTGCGTGAAGCTGCGTACATCACGCGGCCCCAAAAGCTCTGGCTGCTCGAAGGGTGATAGCGCGGATCCTGCTTGAGAAGTGCAGGATACAAGTACTTACTGAAGAAGGCGCCTGATTCCTTTTGGATGAGCACGCCTTTATACAATTCCGTCATGCTGCCTCTCGCTCCGGTTGCGTGCATTATGCCCGCGTTGACGCCAGCCGCCCCGAATGTCAAAGGCGAGCGCGCTTCATCGACGAACGCGCGAAATTTTTCTGCCTGAGTTGGAGGCTGTGCTGACGGGGCATCGGGAAGTGCTTTCCACACACGCGGCTCTGGGCGCTGCAGCTCGCGTGAGTCTGGGCCGTCATAGTCTGCCCCTTGAAGCAAATCAGCGAAAGAGCGTTCGCTCTGGCTCAACGCCCCGCATACCGCCAGGAGCAAAAAAGAAATAACGAGGATTGGTCTAATTCGCTTCACCGTGGCGCGATCCTTGAAACTCGGCAGCCGACGTCTACACTGCTCAATCATTTGGCTGCGCGCACACCTTGACCCGCACCTCAGATGCCATTCCTGATGAACAAAAGTGCTATGTTCCACTAGAAGTCGGGCAGGCAATAGCAGAAAGTCCTGCCGGTAGGCGCAATGTCTCGTAATGTTCGAAGCTGCAATGGCTTGCACAGAAGGGAAAAATGGCAGCTACCTCATCGGACCTGGAAATTGGAACTTACGAAGGAAGGGATTTCTTACTAAGGAAATACCAGAACCGCTGTAGAGCGATTCTGCCCTGTGACCCGAAATTCTTACCGCCGAAATCCACGACAGACGGTTAAGCGCGTGTGAAGTTGCCCTCGAAAAAAGTAAGCACGCATGCTATTGTCTTCGCGCACGCAGTCGGGTTCCGGGGGAGGCACACGCATGCAAACGCTGAACGTTGGTGCGGGTCGAAGCGACACGGAATACAAAGCTGCCGAGGAGCAACGACGCGCAGATCTGCGAGCTGACAGCGTCAACGACGCGAATTATTTCTTCTGGGCTGCTGGGCTCGCTGCGCTCGGAACAGGCTTGCTTCCTGTTCGACTCAATATTTTCGTCACGATCGGTACCATTGACCTTCTAGCCTTCTATGGGAGACCACTCGGCCAACTTCACCCATTGCTGGTCTACAGTGCTGCTACGCTATGGGTGGCTGTGCTGGTGGGGTTGGGATTCGCGGCGCGCAGTGGCTATCGATGGGCTTTTCTAGCTGGAATAGCTCTGTACGGAGTAGACATGATTGCCCTGCTTGTCACGTTTTCCATCTGGGCATTCGCTGTTCATGCGGTGTTTCTGTTCAAGTGGTTCCAAGGACAAAAAGCTCTCAAAGATTTCAATGAACCACTCGCGGTGACGATCTAGCTCCTCCAGGCACCATGGGCAGGCAAGAAAGGCGCGGGCTTATGCAAACGACTGTAGTTGTTGATAAATCTCGTGCCTGTTGAAAAACTCTTTCGCGTGAAAATCGCCAAAACTAAATTGCGTCAGGATGCGTTATAAGCGATCCTCTCGAATTTCAAGGCATTTTGTATCCCTCAAATTTCGAGTGTTTTCGACGAAAACGGACTTTTTCAA
>DATNEX010000119.1:0-10117 GCA_035606605.1 Terriglobales bacterium | reverse complement strand
TTGAAAAAGTCCGTTTTCGTCGAAAACACTCGAAATTTGAGGGATACAAAATGCCTTGAAATTCGAGAGGATCGCTTATAACGCATCCTGACGCAATTTAGTTTTGGCGATTTTCACGCGAAAGAGTTTTTCAACAGGCACTCTCTATTACACTCATTGACATCTGGGAGGGGGGTGCGTGGTTGAAAATCGCTGCACACGCGGAGTGAACGAACAAAGAATGATGGCGAACACGGTATTCATTCGAATGACGATCTGTAGCATTCTGCTCACCGCGTTTCAATGCGCCCAGGCCCAGACGATCAGATGGGCTGGACATACCTGGAAAGTCACCACCGGTGGTATGGCAGGCGTCGCTCCCGGGAATCCGGCCAATGTCGATTTGAACCCCGACGGATATCTACATCTCCAAATCGCCAAACACGACGGAAAGTGGACTGCCGCGGAGTTGTTTACGACCGACAATATGGGATTTGGGACGTACCAGTGGGTTGTCGAGGGCGACGTCTACGCCATGGATCAGACAACGGTGCTCGGACTTTTCACCTATGGGCCCACTCACCACATTGGCGCCGACGCAGAGAATGAAATTGATATTGAATTTTCCCAGTGGAACAAGACGTGTCACGGCTGTGATGCCGACTTTACAGTCTATCCATCTACCGGAAACCGCAAGCCAAATGGCGTTTCTAGCTGGGAAGACAACTTCCAAGTCAGGGGTGGAAACCTTACTACGGCAAGGATGGAGTGGAGATCCGATCGAGTCGTGTTCACGCTAATGAATGGCGTTCATCCAATCGGATCTGTTGCCGATGTCATCAAGACCGAAACCTATTCATCGAACACTACCAACATTCCGCAAACGGCCGCCCCAGTAGGCATCAATCTCTGGTGCTTCAAGGGGACGCCTTCGAGGAATCAGTCGGCAATCATTCGCGATTTTCGATTTGTTCCGCACTGAGCTAAAGAGCGGGCGAATCAGGAGCTAGCAGAACTTGGGGATCCCGAGGAGAGCGCTTCTAGTCGGCAACTATTGAAAAACGCCATATCGTTAATTGACACGTTAAAAAGGCGAAGGAAAAGCTCAAAGTTGCGTGATCGAGTTCGCTTAACAACCGGCTCACCCACGGCGAGTGCGTGGCCGTCTCCAACGCGACCGGCTCCGCGGCATTCCCCCGAACACGTCTTGGATAGTCTTGGGGGTCGTGCTTAGCCTCTGCTCCAATACCACCGCTCCACTTTCATCCAACACGCAGTACCAGCTCGATCGATCACCCAAATCTAAGCCGATGGTTAGTTTCTGCATTTTTCCGAGTTTCTTTGCTGTCGCAGTGCTAATCTTCTTCATGCCGGTCTCCTTTATCTCTTGTGCCTAGAGCATTTCGATAACTTGGGAGCGTACAGCATCCCGTTCTGGAGACCGGCTCTTCTCATCCCATCCTGATTAGCCGTCAAAACAGAGTTATGCTCGCGATGTTTCACTTCCGCGAAGAGAACTATCGAACATCGATGCGAACCTGCTGAATAACATTGTTTCCATAGCCAAGTCGATTCCACTCAGGCGAAGCGGGCTGTGTCTGGCTTGCCATATCGGTGGCCCGAGCAGAAATAACTACGGAACCGGGATGTTCCAGGTGAGCGATAAGCTCCCACCCCCGCCAGCTGTGCCGCTTGCTTTCGCCCAGCATGCGCGCTTCTTGCCAGGGGCCGTCACCGATTCTGACTTCAACACGAGCGATGGGTGCCGCTCCCGACCACGCGACACCGCGAACCGGCAGTTCTCCCTTCTCGACTTCGCTCGCGGGCTCTGGCTCGGTGATCAGACTTCGCACTCGTTGCAGCGATACTGGCTCTCTTACGACTTGTCCTTCGCCTTGCCACTCGAAGAAGTATGCCCCGGTCTGGTAATGGCCGTTGAAGTGGCCGCTGATCACATCAATCTCCGTGAGCCATTTGACTGACGCCACTGCATACCATCCCGGAACTACCAGACGCAGCGGGTAGCCATGCTGGATCGGGAGCATTTCCCCATTCATTGCATAGGCAAGCAGCGCTTCGGACCTGTGGGCGCCATCTACTCCCAAGCTACGCTCGAAGGGAATTGGTTCGCCATTCGGATCAGGTTTGCCGTTGTCAGCGCCCCGAAATACCAACTCTCTCGCACCCGCCTTAACACCTGCCCGGTGCATTACTTCTGTAAGTGGCACTCCCGTCCATTCGGCAGTGCTAACCGCTCCCAAGTTCCATTGCTCGCCATTAACACGCGGACTCAGCAGTGAGCGGCCGTTTCCGGCGCACTCTAAAGTGACGAACTGGGTCTGGGAAGGCATCTTTACGAGGTCACGTAAACTGAGGTGGAGAGGACGTTCGACCAACCCAACCACATCCAAACGCCAGTTTGACCCGTCAAGTTGGGGCACCGGAAAGTGGTTGCGAACGTAGAATCTCCGATTTGGCATTACCGCGCCACCGATCAATGCGGGTATCGACGTCTCGCAGTTGAGGGGATCGGCGCGATGAACAATCATTCCCGCGTCAATTGCTTGCTGCCAAGCCTCCTCTGGGCTAAGGGTAGGTGCGATATCAGCCCCAGTCTGCGTCGCCGTGGAACGGCTGCCCGCCACAACCCTGGCCCGCTTGAACACAGTGTCGAGCTTCGTTATTTCAACGAGTTTCTCGACTCGCGGATTCAGATTTGCCATTTCCAGGTCGGAGCCATTGTTTTGCGCGGCCGTCCACGCGGCCAAGAGTGCGCCCAAACCGCTGCTGTCGACATGGGTAACATTGCTCAAGTCAAGCACGATCCTGTGAGTGCTTGTTGCATCTTGAGCTCCCAGCTCAGGAATCAGATTGCGAATTTCCCTCTGAAACATCTCCGAATTTTCAGCGTTAATCCTGCCCGCACAATGAACAATGGTTTCTTTGGATTTTTCTTCCAATTGCAATGTCAATCCTTGGCGAGTAACCAGCTGGGCTACCATGACCAACCTCCAAAACGCGAGAGGAAAGCTCGCTCCTGCCCCAACTCTTGCGCGGCAAACACTTAACCACGCGAACTCGAGACTACATCCGCCAAGTATGACGTTTCAATCCACAAACAGAGAAGAGGCCTTCAGCTCTCATTGACCCCGGGGAACACGAACAAAAAGCGCAAAAGGTGTGCTATCGCGTGCGTCATCCAATCACGTGGTCGTGGACAACGTGACGAGCGACGGCTACCGCTCCCGGAGTATGTACCACGAACTGAAGCCGGTGCAGACTAGGGTGACAGTGACGCAGAGTACCGTAATACTAGTTAGAGCCGGAGACCATGACCCATCAAGCAGAGCCAAATGCGCCAGCCCCAGATCTGGCACTACCCGTGGTGGCTTCGGCAGTTCAAGAAGCAGCCAAGGCACCGCGAGGATAGCAGTCACATAGGCGAAAATCTGCACAATCCGGATCGGCAGCATCGCTCTCTCAGCAGCATTTTCTCTGACGACACCCCGCGCTCGCTCCCAGATCCTGTCCGGGTCGGGCATGTCCCCCCCATCTTCCGCAAGGGCAGGATCTTCCCGTAAAGACTCCATGACAAACACGACTTCTGAGCAAACCGGACAATTGCTCACATGAACGAGAAGCTCGCCGCATAACGAACCGCTCCGTAATGCAGTAACCACAGGTTGTTCTTTCTCGCAGTATTTCTTCATTTGTGCACCCCTACATCTGTTCTCTGTGGACTCTTGCCAATCAATTCCGCCAATTTGTGGCGAGCCCGGAATAGTAGCAGGCGGACACTCCCGGCCCGCAGGCCGGTGCAATCCGCGATCTCACAATGATTTGAGCCTTCCACGTAAGCCAGCCACAGGAGTTGCCGTTCGCGGGGTTTCAGCCGCTCGAAAGCCTGCCGCACGCTCAGTCTCCGTTCAAACTGCGGAGCCGGAGATACATCGGGAACCGACCTCTCAGGCAAAGAGTCCTCTCTCGCATGGCGCCATCGATCGTGCATGAGGTTCGTGGCGATGCGAAACAGGTAACTCCGGGCTTCGCGCTCCTCCATCTCCGGCACATCGGTAGTCAGGAACCGGCAATATGTCTCCTGCAGTAGATCCTCAGCTACATCCCGCTTCCGGGTTGCTCCAAGCAGATATCGGAGCAGCGGCGTAGACGTCTGCTCGTAAAACAGGCGGAAGGCGGATTCCTCCATGCGAGGCCCATTCTTGGCACGGCTCTCATCCACCGATCTCGATGCTGGCGCAGCGAGGTGCAGGTTCATCCCACGAGCCTCATATTCATCTCGCATCGTCGCGCTTCACCGATTATGCGCGGTTGCCATTAAGAAGTCCGAAGGATTTCGAGAGATAGTAGGAAGCCGCAGATGACAATCCGAATCCAATCCCCAGCACCGTGATCAGAGTCCCTGAGACCAGAAAGCCCTGTTCAGCTCCAGAGACTCGGTTGCGCAGGAACAACAAAGCCGCCCCCAGGGACACCATGACAATCGCAGTCTGCAGGGCCCCAATGATGCGCCCATACGGCGAAACACCTTCGACTCGCAAGGACTCGATCAGCGTTTTCCCTGCGTCGGTCTGTGCGTAGGCGAGCAGCTCCTGGCCGGACCCGACCTTTTCGAGCAGCTTATTTTGCACTCCGGCCTGCAACTTGGCGATCTTGAAGCGCCGGATCGTGCTGAAAACTACCCACACCATCCAAGCCAGGAAAGCAATCATGATGGGTATGATCACGAAGTCTTCTTGCATAGAAAGCTCCTTTTAACGGCCCACAATCACCCGATGCTGGATTTATCGGGCGTCACTTTGTATAACGTCTGACGGCTTTGTTGGTTAACAATGCAGCAAACAATTTCATTGTTCCTGAGACGCTGGGCACGGATTCTTGGTGAAAAATTGTCAATTGGCGAAAAATCGGCATATCGCTCATTTGACGTTTTCTCATTCCGGGTCAAATCATTCTTGCCCAGTCTGAATCCGGCACGTATTGAAACTCTGTTCCGCACGCCGAGCAGAAGGCAACGCGGACTTCTCCCATCGAAAACTCTAGGTGCTCAATCACTGTCTAGACTGACAGTTCCTTCCGCATGGTATTGGTGGTAGGTAGTCGATAAACACAAAGTTTCAGTGTAGTTCTAAAGGAGAATTCCCCCTTTTCGGCAGACTCATGGCCGGGGATTCGACTGGGATCTTCAAGACGACCAGAGAAGGAGCAACTATGCGCCGAATTAATCACCTCTCATTCTTAAAGCCGGGAATAACATTGGCAGTTGCATTTTTCGCTTGCACTGTAGCGAAAGGGCAGGATGTACGACACAATTCCATGCCGGGAGTCGATTTTTCCAAGTTTCACACCTACAAGTGGGTCAACATTGAGGGCGGTGCTCACCCGAATCAGATCGTGGACGCCGAGATTAAGCAGTCTGTTGACTCGCAACTGGCGTCCAAAGGCTTAACCAAGGCCGACAGCGACAAGGCTGATCTCTATATTGGCTATCAGATCGCTGTCGACCAGGAAAAGCAATGGAATGCCTGGGGTACTGGGAGAGGCTTCGGGGGCGGCATGGGGCAGGCCACGCAGTCAACCATCAACGTCGGAAGTCTTGTCCTCGACATGTATGAGCCGACGAGTAAGCAGCTGATATGGACGGGAACTGCGACTAAGGCTATTGATCCCAGTTCGAACCAAGAAAAGAACCAGAAGAGCCTCGACAAGGCCATGCAGAAGGTCTTAAAGGATTTCCCTCCCAAATCGAAATAGCCGGCTAAGTCTGGCCTATTCGAGCAATTTGAGCCAGCACCGCCCCTATGGGGCTTGCATACATCAGTTTCAGATGTGGAGATGCCATGGTTATTGCAACGGGAAGGCTGAAGCAGAAAGCGTACAACGAGCTGAAGGAATTCCTTGTCATCGCTTTCTATCTTTGGGTGGTTTTTGGGCTGTTCCTCGTGTACCGGTCCGTGATTCTAAATGAGGAGCATATCAGTTACCTAGCTCATGGTGTTGCACTCGTGAATGCCCTAGTATTAGGAAAGTTTGTGCTTATTGCCCGAGCGTTTCACCTGGGCGACCGGGCTAACGAGGCGCCGCTCATCTATCCGACTTTACTGAAGTCTGCCTTGTTTTCTGTGGTGTTGGCGTGTTTCAAGATTTTCGAAGACGCTGCCACTGGGTTCTATCACGGGAAGTCTTTCTCCCAGAGTATTGCTGACCTTGGTGGGGGCACCTGGAAGGGAATTTTGACCTTGACCGCGCTCTTGTTTGTGCTGCTCATTCCTTTCTTTGCATTCGGCGAATTGCAAAGAGTTCTTGGAGAAGGCAAATTGGTACAGCTTTTTTTCCGCCGTGCTCAAGCCGTCGAAAGTTCACGCAGCAGCGAAGATCGTACCAAGCAGCAGGGCGCAGCCTAGGAGCATGCGGGGGCCCATTATCGAGCCTTTGCTTGTGTGCTGAACGTCTGCGCGTCTTGTGTGCTGAACGTCTGCGCGCACTGTACACAGCGTAAGCGCTCAAAATCGATGCGCACCTGCTGATTCGGCGGAAGTTCTGCACCGCAGTGCGTACACTTCACGTTGAGCGAGGTGCGGATCTTTTCAAATATCGAGTTTGCGACGGGGGAGGCATCCGAGCATTATTGGCGAACAGAAAGCGCAAGCTTGTGACATCGCCTGTGGGTGTTGAAAAAGTCCGTTTTCGTCGAAAACACTCGAAATTTGAGGGATACAAAATGTTTTGAAATTCGAGAGGATCGCTTATAACGCATCCTGACGCAATTTAGTTTTGGCGATTTTCACGCGAAAGAGTTTTTCAACAGGCACGCCTGTTGTCGCCATTTGACGACCCTGTCCTTGCAGCTAAACATCAATGGTGCTATACACTTGGTCCCATGGGAGAGGTGCTACGAACCCGAACTCCCGATATTCAGCTTTTTCGCGATATTTTTAACGCGAGCCCGTCGGCATTGCGGTCGAGGGTAGAGGACATCACGAAGAAAAGAAAAGCAGAAGAAGCCAGGTTTCGACACTCCGCCATTGTCGAATCGTCACAAGATGCGATTGCCTCGGTGACTCTCGACGGTGTTATTACGAGTTGGAATGCGGGTGCGCAGCGCATCTTCGGGTACACGGAGAGCGAAACAATCGGAAGGCATGTAACTATGCTTGTCCCGCCCGAGCTACCCGATGAGGAGAACAAGATTCTTGAAACATTAAGAGCGGGTGGTCAGATCGAGCAATTTGAAACGGTTCGTGTTACGAAGACCGGGGAAAAAATCAACGTGTCCCTGAGTATCTCCCCAATCAAGAACGCAAGTGGTGAGATCGTGGGCTGTTCTGGAATGGCCCGTGACATCACGGAGCGAAAGCGTGCAGAGGAGGCCTTACGCACGAGCGAAGAACGGTTTCGGCTGGCGGCACAAGCCGGAAAAATGTATGCCTACGAATGGGATGTGGCGACAGACGTAGTTATTCGATCAGGCGACATCGGTGCTGTGCTTGGCTCGACAAGCGCTGAGCTACTTACGCGCCAACAAATATTGGCCAGAGTCCACCCCGATGACAAAGCGCGGTTCGCCGCGTTGGTAACCGAGCGCACACCTGACAGTCCCAACGTTCAGATCACCTATCGCATGTTGGGTGATGATGGTTCGTTTGTATGGTTGGAAAAAACCGCCCATGCCTTTTTCGACGCCAGCGGAAGGATTGTGCGAATGATTGGCATGGTGTCCGCTGTCACGGAGCGAAAGCGAGCGGAAGAGGCGCTACGCACTAGTGAGGAACGGCTTCGCTTAGCGCAGCAGGCTGCTCAGATCGGTACTTTTGAGTGGAACATTCGAACGGGATTAAACACCTGGACGCCGGAACTGGAGTCAATGCACGGATTGCCGCACTGTGGATTTAGCGGTAAACAGACTGCGTGGGAGAATTTGCTCCATCCCGATGATCGCGCAAGAGCCATTGAATTGGTTAACCAATCTTTGAAAACAGGAACGCCAATGCAGGCAGAATGGCGCATAGTCTGGCCTGACGGAAGTGTTCATTGGATTGGCGGATGGTGGCAGGTTTTCGCGGATGAGTCTGGGGAACCCGCGCGGATGGTCGGCGTCAATATTGACATAACAGGGCGTAAGTTAATTGAACAGAGATTGCGAGAATATGAGCAAGCAGTTGAAGCGTCGGGAGAGATGATTACAGTCATAGACCGAAGATATCGTGTGTTGATGGCGAACCGTGAATACTTAAAAAAACGCAATCTGACCCGGGATCAAGTTGTAGGTCATTTTGCCTACGAGCTTGTCAACGAGAAAGTGTTTAAGAATGTCTTTAAGCCAAAACTGGATGAATGTTTCCAAGGCGCCGTCGTCAAATTCGAGCTCCAGTACACCTATCCTAAGCTTGGCGAAAGAGACCTAGCTATCTCGTACTTTCCTATCGAAGGCCCAGACGGTGTTGATCGAGTCGCTTGTCTTTTACTGGACATCACCGATCGCAAGAGAGCGGACCAAGCTCTTGCAGAGATGACGCGAAAATTGATCGATGCACAGGAACAAGAACGTTCGCGGATCGGCAGAGAGCTTCACGACGACATCAATCAACGCCTTGCGATGGTATCAGTGGAACTCGAACAACTTCGCCAGAGTCCTGCTGAGCTTCGAAGCCGGGTACAAGAGCTCAGAAAAGAATTGCGCCAGATCTCAGACGATGTGCAAGCTATATCGCACGATCTGCACTCGTCCAAATTGGAATTGTTGGGGGTCATTGCGGGCATGAAGAGCTGGTGTCGGGAGGTCGCCGAGCGGCACAAAATCGAGGTTGCGTTCAGAAGTGACTTTCCCGGCAATCTGTCGCTCGCCGTCGGGCTTCCGCTCTTTCGAGTTCTTCAGGAGGCCGTAAGCAACTCCATAAGACACAGCGGAGACAAACGCGTGGAAGTGCAACTGCGCGGGGATTCCGGTGAGATTCACCTCATCGCTCGTGATTCAGGCAAAGGCTTCGATGTCGAAACAGCTCTGCGTGGCAAGGGCTTAGGTCTCACAAGTATGAGAGAACGTGTTCGGCTGGTACATGGAGTGATCGCTATTGAGTCCAGGCCGATGGGTGGAACGAGCATTCACGTACGTATTCCACTTGAAAGACGGAGCAACGCCGAGTAATCTCGGCGTAATAGCAAATCCGCTACGAGGGCGTGGCCTACGATATGACGGACATCAGCGTAGCGATCCAAGAAGTAGTCTGGCCGGCCAACACTGTCGCTACGAGGAAGTGACTTGCCAAACTGGTACTGATAAATCGCTTACCTTCGAGAACGGCCTTGATCGCAGGCAACAGTTCGCCCGCCGCATCCGATTTGACCACATAGCCCTCGGCCCCCGTGCTCAATGCTTCTTCCGCAATGTCCGGGGAACGATTCTCACTGACAAAAAGGATTTTGGAATTAGGTGAAACCTGCCGGATGTGACGAGCAGCTTCAATCCCATTCAATGTGGGAAGACTGATGTCCAACAAGATTAGATCTGGTTTCAATTCATCTGCTTTCTGGACAGCTTCATCGCCGTCAGAACATTCTCCGATAATCTGCAAGTCCTCGCGCCCAAGAAATGTTAGACGTTCGAATCTACGCCACGGCCCGTAATCATCCACCACAAGAACACGAATGCTCGACGCTTTCATTGAATCCCCCCAACTTTGTTGAGCCCGGCGGCCTATCGGTACTTCAACAACATGTCAGCCTAGATCACCCATACCGTAACAACCTCAGTTTCACGGAGACGCCATATTGGGGACAAACTTTGGCGGCTCGTCGCCCTCTCGCACATTCTGCCTTCCGGAACAAGTCGCTACGAACATTGCTAATCTATACCACGGCCGGAATGGTGAAGTACCGCGGCACCCCCCTATTCCCGTCACAGGCGACGATGCAGCATTTTTTGTTGTTTCAAGTTGCCGCCAGAATTCAGTTGACGATAAGTCTGTATGTCGCTCATTGGTCGAATTGGTGTAGTTTGTACTGGAGAGCGGAAATCTGATATTCATTTGGTTTTCTTCTGGCGAAATGCCGCTGACGATAAAATCCTAATCCCTCACCACAGCTGAAAAGGCGAATGAAAGGCGCAAAGTTGCGACATCGT
>DATNEX010000109.1:0-142571 GCA_035606605.1 Terriglobales bacterium | reverse complement strand
TGAGCGACTGCCGGTGGGCCGCTCTCGAGATCTCCCACCATCGGATTATTGCAGCATTGTTACAGGTGTAAATTTACGAAAAATCGCACCAATTAGACTCAAAATGTCTCGGGGTGCGCAGAGTTTCGTTCAAACCGCCGGATTACAAGAATCAGTTTGGCAGAGCAAACGCGACAACCTCGTCGGAGATCTTTCCCAGAAAATAACCACCTCCTCCTGCCGCAATTACCACAAATTGTTTGCCGCTCTTCTTCCCCATAAATGTAATCGGTGCGGCGTGCGCGCTGGCAGCCAAGTCTGCGGCCCACAGTTGTTTTCCGGTGTGCGAATCAAAAGCCCGAAAACGACTATCGATTGCTGCTCCGATGAATACCAGCCCACCCGCCGTTACAACGGAGCCGCCAAGATTGGGCAAGCCGGTTTCGCTGTTCAGTCCATTGACCCCACCAAGCGCCACAGTCCAAACGATCTCGCCTTTGTTGACGTCAATTGCGTTCAATGTTCCCCACGGAGGTTTCTGGCATGGCCACTCATTCTGGTCCCAGAACCGAGCATACTCACCTCCCGTGGACCCACGCCGGTAGGGCAAGGGCGCACCCGCTGGCTGTGGCTCCATTGCGCCCACCGAACCCAATTCGTTGACGTTGACGAAAAGATATCCCAACTCAGGATCAAACGATCCGCCCGACCAGGTTCCTCCTCCCAATGTGCCCGGCAGCGCCAGCGTCTGCTTGCGTCCGTAAGGCGTGTACATGCCGCGAGTCTCGAGTGAGTGAAACAATGTGGCACAATACCGGTTGGACTCTGGTGTCACCATACTGATGTCAGTTTCCTTCAGCTCTTGGCGGACCAGGGCCGGAGGCTTGCTCGGAAATGGCTGTGTCGGCCAGGTCGCCTCGCCCGGCACATCGCTGGCCGGGACCGGCCGCTCCTCTATGGGAAACAACGGCTTTCCCGTGACCCGGTCGAAGATGAACACGAATCCCATCTTCGTAATCTGGGCAACTGCCGGTACAGATTTTCCATTCTGGCGCAGGGTTATCAGGGCTGGTTGTGCCGGCATGTCGTAATCCCAGACATCGTGGTGCACCATTTGGAAGTACCACACCAACTTGCCTGTTGAGGCTTGCAGCGTCACGAGCGAGTTTGCGAACAAATTCTTGCCCTTGCGATCACCGCCGTAAAAATCGTACGAAGCGGAACCCACCGGTAAAAAGATCAAATCGCGTTCCACGTCCACACTCATGCTGGACCACACGTTGACGCCCGTTCTTTCCTTCCACGATTTGGTTGCCCAGGTCTCGTGGCCCGTTTCACCAGGCTCTGGGACAGTATGAAATGTCCACTCCAGCTTCCCGGTGCGAACATCAAATGCTCGTACTGCTCCGCTCGGTCCTTTGGAGGGATATTCCGGAACGGCTGCTCCTGTAATGACCAAGTTTTTGTAGATCGCAGGCGCCGATGTAACCGCGTACTCTGTGTTAGAAAAGCTGTCTGCTACTCCCCTGCGTAGATCCACTGCGCCATTTGTGCCAAAACCCTGACAAGCTTTCCCCGTTTTAGCCTCGAGGCAGATCAGGTGTCCGTCGAAAGTGCCGAATAGTATGCGCCGATCGTCTCCTGTCTCGCTTTGCCAGTAGGCAACGCCACGATGTTGAAAAAATTCTCGTTTGGCGCGACTTGCTTGTGGATCGAACTGCCAGATTTCTTTACCCGTTTCGGCATCCAACGCGACCACTCGGTTCGAAGGCGTCGACAGATAAAGCATTCCGTCAACAACGAGCGGCGTCGTTTCAAAAGGCGCAATCTGGTGGCGGTCCGTTTTGTTCTCCCGATTCACTTCCCCGGTGTGATAGGTCCATGCGCGCTTCAGCGCATTAACATTGTCACGGTTAACCTGCTGTAGGGAAGAGAATCTCGTACCGCCGGAATCGGCTCCGTAGAATCGCCAATCCTGTCCCCAGACGCCGCACGAAACTAGCAAAAAGAGAGATACCGACGCTGCTTTGACATTCATCGTGGAGGCGTATTCTGTCACAAGGAGAGTTACGCGTAAAGTTGAGATCCCGCAGTTGAAGTTGCCAGCACTGATTCCCGTGCTGCACCGGCCTGAGAGTTAAGTCGATTGTTGAAAAATCTCATATTTCGCTCGCTGAGGGGAAAAGGGGAGGAAGCCAACAATTAGGGACTCGCAACCGTCTGGAGGCGGATGAAGGTTGTGGGCGTTCCCTTACCGCCGTGGATTCCTTACTGCGCTGGTCATACGGGACCTTGCCTTGCGCGGAAAACCGAGCGATTTCTTTAGCTCCTCCACTACCTCATAGACAATCGGGCAAGTCAAGGTTCGCTCGACCATCCCCAAAGTACGGAACACGAAACCAGGCTTGTAGAGATACGGATAGCCGCTGCATTCACCTGGACGGTCTTCATAGATGCTGCAAAGATTATCCTTCAGGAACGGGCAGGGAGTGGATCGGGTCTGCCAGGGATTGTCACTGTCGTCATCCGAGCGTTTCAGGTATGCCTGGATAAATTCCTGGCGCTGCATTCCGAGACGGTGTGCCACCCGATCAACTTCCTCTTCGCTGAAGGTTGGCGTCAACTCTCGGCAGCAGTTGGCACAGGTGGTGCAGTCGATCCCGGCCCAAACACTTCGAGTGATCTCAAAGACGCGCTCGTCGACCTTGTTGGGTTCCAGATTGCACTCAGTCTTCAGGAACCTGCGAAAGCTGAAATTCTCATCTTCTCTTTTCTCGGCGAGCTTACGGATTTGAACGAGATCGATGGCCACAAGTTCCCCCGAATGCGTTGTTAGCTACTTCAGAGCTAAGTTTACAGCTAACGAAAACATTCGCTCCAAGTTCGACAACTCGGTGGGCACCATGCAATGAATTGCTTAATCGCACGTGGCACGGCAAAAAGGAATGAAAAGGGGAGAAGTCTGATAATGCCCGCTTGCGTCGGTTAGCTAAAAGCAACGATACCATGCCTAACCGCGCTGGGCGGCGAGGATAGATTTGAAATTTTTGGAACCTAACCTCTGCTGCTTGCGTATCATTCGCAAGCTGGGGGTGAGGTATGTTCCAAAAGATGGTTCTGGTTCTGCTCGTTCTGGCTCCGTTCTGCCGCGCGGACGACAAATATTCCAAGACCGATGCCCAGAACTGGCATCTCGATCCGGCCGGTCAGGTAGAACTTCGTGTTCGTTATGGGGATGTTCACATACTACCCACTCAGAACTCGCAGATCTCGCTCACATACACGATGCACTCGAAACATTCCGACTTTATCCACAAAGTCGAGCCCCGATTCGAAGTGCAGGGTTCCAAAGCTACTCTAGCCATCAAGTCCCCGAGGAACGGATCCGTCGATGTTGACCTCAAGGTACCCGTTCAAACGGATATTTATCTTCGCTTGTCGGCCGGTGACGTAACCATCGGCCCAATAGAGGGAAACAAAGACGTGGAAACCCATGCCGGCGACATAGAGGTCGATGTGGCCCGAGCCGAGAGTTATGGGCCAGTGGATGCCTCAACTCATGCCGGAGATGTTGCCGGACCTTTTGGAAGGCCGCACGGCTGGATCGGGAAGTCGTTGAAATACCGGGGTGCGGGGCCATATCGACTTCACGCCCATACCTTTGCTGGAGACATACGATTCCACGGCCCAGACACACCCGAGGGCGTGCACGCGTCACAACGGACTGACGATTTTGAGAGCAGCCTGAAAGGTATTCTCGATCAGTATTCCACGGCCTTTAGTAGGAAGAATGCAGACCAGATCGCAAATCTGTACGCTGAGGATGCGCTGTACATGGGCTCCACTGGCAAAGTCGAGGGGCGTACTTCAATACGTGAGTCGCTCGCTAAGGAGTTTGCTGACGGCTCCGATAGGGTGTTGAGTATCAACAGCCTCAAGAGCGACCACGCGGGCGAGATGGGATACGACTACGGAACCTATAAGGCTGGCTCTCCAACCGATGCCGAGGCTGGGAAATATATGCTAGTGCTAAAAAAATTGCAGGGCAACTGGTTGATTGTCATGGCGTCGGCGACACCCAGTGCGCAGTAGCGCAGGACAGTGCGTGACCTGCGATCATGGCAAGGCTTCGGAAGCGAATTAGTCGAATGGTTGTTGAAACATCGCGATTGCAGCAACCGATCCGGCCGGGATGTGCGTAATCGCCTCTTACGCAAACTAGTCTCCCATGGCGGCAAAGTCCCAGCCACCAACCCACGATCCAGAGAACTAGTCCGCTCGGCGACAGCCAGCTACCCGACCGGTAAGATCGCGGCAAGCGAGGTCCTAGAACCGAATCCACCGATGGCGATCGATGCGGGATCGAGGCCTGATTCCGACACAGTTCGCTCCTGCAACTCCGGTGCTGTCAATTTTGCGAGTCGCTTAAACCAAGGTCGTGGTCCCACAATTTAAAGGGCTCAAATCAAGCGTTTCTGATATGCAAATTGCTAAAGATCGAGAATATTTATGAAGAACGATAGCTCCTTGCTTGGATTGCTTATCCTTATCCTTCTGTTGAGCATGACTACCGCTGCTCAACAAGGAACAGGACAGCGGAAGTCCCCGCACACGGCGCACGTGAAAGGGCGCGGCTGCCTCAAGCAGGGCAATATTTCGGGCTGCTACGTGGTAAACGACTACAATGCAGGCCGGAAATACAACGTCTTCTTCCGCGATACCAAGCCTGATCCGGATACCGGTATTTCGTTCGAAGGCATAGGCTACGGGCATCGAGACCCTCACTGCAATCAAGGACAAAAGGTCGAGGTCACCGATTGGAAGCCCTTTAAGGGAGAGTGCCCGGAAAGGTCGAAATAGTATTGCCAAGGCTGACGGTTATGTCAGTCAGGCGAGCCTAAGTCTTGCTTGGCCTATAAACCGCGTTAATGTGCTGTCGAAAACCTTCCTTCGCCAAGGCCTACTTCTTGGGACGCGACTGGGGAGGTACCAGCCCATTTGCTCGATAGTACGTGACCAGGAGGCCATAGTGTTCGGCGGAGTGCTCGGTGACGCCGATCCACGGCTCAATGGTCTTCGCGAATGAATTGTCGGGCAGACTCCTCAATGTTGCTTCTGCGTCACTCATGGATTTTTCCATCAACGATACGATCTGGGTTTTGGTTTTGTAGTCTTTGGGATCAAGCTCGTCCCAGTTGACCTTCTCGCCCTTGCCGGCCTTGGCGGCATACACATTCCCGCTTGCAATATGCACGATCACTTCGCCGAACGTCCGCATCTCCGGCTTGAGTTTGTAATCGTACCTATCGTCCGGGAAATCCTTGGCCATCTCCAAGACTTTCTGATTGATGGAAGAAAAGTGCCCACGAATGGATTGCGCGGTGCTACGAGTCTGGCTGATGGCGCAGGTTGAAAGGGCTAAGGTCGAGACCACAAGCGCTGCAACAGTCGTTTTCATACTTCCTCCGCTTCGACTCATCATTCTATCTGCACTGATATCTGCGTTTGCAAATACGTTCGCCAAATAAATTGGTTCAGCTCCATGACGCAGTCGCTTGGCTAAAACTAGGGTGTTACGGATCTGACTAGGTCGTGCGTTGTCAAGCAGGATTTGGAGCCTCTCCTGCCAACTTTGTGATCATAGTTGTGCTCGCGCATTTTTCGGAGTATAAGTCTCTCGTCAGCCTAGCTGAGATACTCGGTTCCGTCTTCCCCCGCCCGCGTCTCACTGGCTCGCCATGCCTGCACGGGGAGGTGCGCCATGGACGATTGCCACTCGTCTACTATCTCGGGTCCAGTACTTTCCTGGATTCTGTTTTCCATCCTGTCTCTGAGCCTAGTAGCTCGGGCGCAGAACGTCGGGGACTTTACGATTGCGGTTCTGCCCGACACCCAGAACTATTCGCAATATTACCCCCAGATATTCGATGCTCAGACCCAATGGATCGCCAACAATGCGGCTGCGTTGAACCTCCAACTGGTGATCGGAGTCGGGGACATCGTGAACATAGGGACCGACCCGACTCAATGGGCGAATGCAACTCACTCGGTCGGGATTCTCGATCAGGCGGGAGTGCCTTATGCCTTCGCGATAGGGAACCACGACTATGACACACTACCGCCTACGAGCCGTAGTGCAACGAACTTTAACAAGTATTTTGGCCCAGCTCGCTATGCCAACGCCTCCTATTACGGGGCAAGCAACTTTCCCCCAGGAAGCAATGAAAATTTCTACGAGACGTTCAATTGGCAAGGCAACAAGTATCTCATTCTGGTTCTCGAATTTGTCCCGCGCAAGGCGGCGCTGGCATGGGCGCAATCCGTTCTCGATGCCAACCTAGATAAAGAAGTGATCGTTGTTACTCACAGCTATCTTTATTCCGATAGCACCACGGTGGACGAATGCGATACCTCGGACATGATCGGTGATAACAATGGCGCAAGCCAGTGGGCTAGTCTCCTCGAGCAATACCCCAACCTCAGTGTTGTTTTGAGCGGACACGTCACCAACAAATTCAACGCCCGGCGCTCCGATGTTGCGGCAACTGGCAACTTCGTCCATCAACTGTTCGCGAACTGGCAGACTTGGACCAATGGCGGTAACGGATACATGCGAATCATGCAATTCTCCCCGCAGAATAATTCGATTGCGGTGACAACTTACTCGCCTTACACGGGGCTGTTCCTGACCGATGCCGGAAATCAATTCACGCTGAAGTGGCACAATGACGGAACCCCCGGAACTGGAACGGCAGTGGTCTCGGGGCGAGTGCGCACGGCTTCGTATGGCAACAATTGCGCTGCGATCGCGGGAGCGACCATCAACATTGGGGGTGCAACGACACTTACCGACAGCACCGGTAGATATTCTTTGGCACTGCCACCAGGAACGATGTCCGCATCTGCCAATGCGGTTGGCTTTCTTCCTGCGACGCAGAATCTGAAACTCAACGATTATTTCCCGAACCAAGTAGATTTCTTCCTGACTTCTGTGCCGCCGTGTCCCCCGAACCCCACGGATCCCTCTGTGACCATCTGCACACCGGCAAATAATGCCACCGTGAGCACCCCGACCAACGTTATCGCGGGCACGAATTCATCAGTCCCGATCGTCTCCCTCTCCATTTGGCTCGATGGAAGCAAGGTCTACAACACGGCTTCATCCCTGCTGAACGCCAACTTGACCATTCCCTCCGGCACCCACTTTTTAACGGTGCAGGCAGTCAATGGCGCCAACCAGATCGCGAATCAGAAGATTACCGTGACGGTTCCGTCCGCGGTTCAGCCTCCATGCACCCCAGGCAACATCGACCTTACGGTCACGATCTGTTCTCCGGGACCGAACTCTGTTGTCACTTCGCCTGTAAATATTGTTGCCGGAACCACCGATAACAGTGCCTCGGTCGTGAACATGTTTGTCTGGATCGACGGCACCAAACAGTGGACTGGCGTCGGTAACACCTTAAATCTATCTCTCCCCATGTCCCTGGGGATGCGCCGGCTCACCGTGCAAGCAAAAGACTCATTGGGACGGTATTTTCAATCGACAGAATACATAACTGTGCACTGACCTTAGCGCTTGAAAGATCCGTAGACAGCTCGCTGTTCGGTTTCGATTTTCGATGCCAGTGCCCCCCGAAACGCTACCTGGCACAAGCTTGCGCTTTCGGTTCGCTTGCCAACCAGTGTGCAGGTGTTGATGGGGAAGCGATGGTTTTTTCTTTACGGCGGTGCTTCCCAGATAGTAGTCTGCATGACGAATTTTCCTACCTCGCTGCGGGGAATGTTTCATGAGACGCATTTCTTTGTTTGCTATCCTGCTGTGCTTGCTGAGCGTGACTGTAGCTCACGCCGAAGACCTGTTCGACATAAAACCTATGGCCGATGGAGTCTATGCGGCCATCGCGAAACCTGCTTACAAGGTCAATTGCAACGCGGCCATTATCCTTCTGGGTGATTCGGTTCTGGTTGTCGACACTCACTCAAAACCTTCAGCTGCCCGAGCCCTTATCGAGCAAATCAAGAAGCTAACCGACAAACCTGTACACTATGTCGTCAACACCCATTTTCATTGGGATCACTATCAAGGTAACCAGGCCTATCCGAGTTCGTGGCCAGCAGGGGTCGAAATTATTTCTTCCCAGGCTACGCGTGAAAATATCGAGCACCGCGGCATCCCTCGGGTGAAATACGAAATCGCTACCATGCCCAGGGAAATCGAGAAACTGAAATCAGACCTCGCTGCCGCCACGGACCCTAAAGAGAAAGAGCTCCTCGAAAGCAGTCTTCAGCAAGCCGAATCCTACTTGACCGAGCTGCGGAGCATGCAGTTTACCCTTCCAACCTTGACTTTCGATCGCAGCTTTATCATTTATCGTCCATCGCGCACAGTTCAGATCCTTTGGCTTGGCAATGCCCACACCAATGGCGATGTCTGGGTTTATTTGCCGAAGGAGAAAATTCTCATTTGCGGAGATGCCCTTCACGGCTGGACGCCCTTCATGGGCGACAGCTATCCCTTCGATTGGATTCAGACCCTCGATACGGCAGAGAAGCTTGATTTTGACCAGGCGCTCGGGGGACATGGCGATGTTTTGCATGGAAAGGAAAAATTTGAGCTGTGGAAGGCTTACTTCAGAGATTTGTTGAATGAGACGGCGAGAATATATGGCGAGGGGGCAAGCCTCGAAGAAGCGCAGAAGCAAGTCTCAACAATTCTGATCGCTCGATACGCGTCAAAGTTTGATCCTAATTTCCCGCGCAGTGTCGGCGCCAATGTCAGCAAGGCATACCAAGTGATTTCCCAGGCGCGCTAAATCACCTTTGACTTGGAAGGAAAGCTCCTTTTGCCTGGAACCGCACCAAGATCGAGTCGGTGGATCAACGCCTCAATCTGAGGGCCAAGGCGCGAACATTTGTCTTTCGTCCGTGTGGTGGTAGCAAGGTGGGAACCAATTCTTAGAAGGGGGAGAGCAAACCGGACAGGATAAAAGAGCGAGGCTCGCCAGATCCTCGCGGCAGATCAGGCGCTATAACTCACTGATCCTGCCGAGCAGGCTATACTTCGGTGCGAAGGGCTCGAGCTCTTGGTTGTGATCGCCAGTGAGCGAGCCCTGAGGAGAACATCACGTCTATGCAGCGCCGAGATTTTCTCAAAAGCACAGTCGCGGTCGCCCTGGCCGGGCAACTTGCACCGGGGAAGGCCGAAGGGAAAGTTCCCGCACATCTTTGGGGCAATAATGATTTCGGCTCAGGCCCTCAGGTGGAGGATCGTTTGAATCAGGGGCCCTTCCCTCAATATCCGCCCGATGCCGTCATCCCCTCCGATGACGTGGTAATGACGACCACCAGCGCGGATGAAGTCGTGCCAAATTATGGAAAGGGACTAGTCACCTACGTGACCGCGGACAGCGGCACGGACGAAATTAAATCGGGGAATATTCCTCAGGCAATCGAAGAGCTGGTTAAATTTCCTCTCGGCCAACAGCTCTATATTCGCCCCACCTGGAGGGAAGTACAGCCGCGTCCTGGTAATATTCGGCTTCCCGACTACCTGAAGTTAGTCTTTGATCTAGCAAAAGGGAATAACAAACGGGTCGGACTGCGGATCCAGATGTGCGCTCCAGACTACACTCATGAGCCGGCATTGCCTGATTTTGTTCTGGAAAAGGTCCCGAAGGTCGACCTGGTGCTTAACGACCAAGAAAGTAAGGCCGCGGCCCAAAGATATCTGACCAACCCACACTCCCGTTACCAGCCACGATACGATCATCCGGTTTTTCAGCAGGCGTTCAAAGAGTTGGTTGGGGCGCTGGCTGCGGAATTCGATGGCAACGCGCAGATCGAGTTCATTGACACCTTCATGTATGGATTTTGGGGGGAGGGGCACACTTGGCCGTTTGCCAACAATCCGTTCCCCGATTACATAACTGCGGAGCGTACTTGGGTTGACATGCTTGAAGTGCAACTCAAGAATTTCAAGAAGACTCCCCTGCTGACCAATACCCAACCGGACTTCAGCCGTGTCGGCAACTCGGAATTGGTCGATCGCACAGTGCGCAGCAATAATTGGATTCGCAGCGACACCATTTTTATTGAGAACGAACAGATTGAGGCGCTCAGCAATCGTCCACCCTGGGTCGGCGCGTTGCTAGAGCAAGGGTTGCCCGGCAAGCTCCCGGATCCGGGGTCGGCATACGAAGGAATATCGCCTGCGGAGAACATGATTGCGCATGTGATGGACATTGGCGCGAACTACTGGTCGCTCTGGAACTTTCATCAGATCAGCGCAAGAAATCTAGAGGCTTACTACCAGGCTTATCCAGCAGCGTTCGATCGCATCAATCGAAAGATTGGCTATCGGGTAAGACCGTCGTTCATCTGGAGCTATAAGGATGCCGGCTACCTCGGGTTGATCGTGGGTTTTGCCAACGATGGAATCGCAGGAGTGCCAGGCGTATTACGAGTGACCATCGAAAGCGCTGATGGAAAAGTACTCAATAGCGGCTGCCTGGACGCCGGATATCCCTTGCCCGGCAAGATTCGGCAAGCCCAATTCGTTCTACCAGAGGTCCCGGAGTGGAAGGGATTGAAGCTCAAAGCAGAACTTGAGGTCAAAGGGATGCGCTATCCAGTGCGATGGGCTTGTCACCAGAAGCTGAACAACGATGGTTCACTCACTCTGCGCCCAAACGTCCGCACCCAGGGCTGATCATCGGATTTGTTTCCCCTAAGGCATTGCAGGGGAAGCGCCAGGTAGGCAAAAAGGACGGGCATTGGAAGCCCGTCCGATTTTTACACCAGGGAACTAAACTGACAAAAGGCGGTCAAAGAAAGTGCGGTAGCGTTGGAAGGCTACCCGCAGGTCCTCGGTCGAGACTTGATCTCCCCTGTCCCATTGCTTCTCCAAATTGGAGCGTTCGTCGGCGAACACTTCCGCCAAGCGCTTCATCGCCGATGCAACTAGGCCGTCAGCTTGCTCTACTGCTTTTCGAGGCTCATCGACAAAGTTTGTCTGAATTTCTTTCCACCGAGTACGCAAGCTTTCCAGTTCATTGTTAGGAAATAACGGAGTTGTCCCGTGATCCTGGGCCGTCCCGGATGCGGGACTGACCCGTGCGGAGGCCACTGGCTTCGGGCCCGCTGGTTCGACAGGTTGACCACCTTGCGCGAGATCCGCAGTTGTCAGTTCGTCTGAGCGGTCAAAGTCCTTTTTTAACGGAGTTGCCATGTCATGCCTCCCTTCTGACACGTTCGGGTTGTTTTTCTTCGAGTAGCTCAGAGAACAACGCTCGATAATGCACCATAGCCTGTCGCAGGTCCTCGGTGCTGGCCTGTCCGAGACTGCGGCGGTGCGCGATTTCATGCGCAGCCCGATAGTTTTCGACAACGGTTGGGTGATCGACAGAAATGTCCGCAGCCTGCTGAGTAAAGTCCGTGGTTGGATAGCCACGGACCTGCATTACTTCAAGAATGAGCTCGTCTGCGCGGGCCACCGCACTCGAGGGGTCATCCACGAATTCGGCTTGCACGTTGCTCCAGCGGCTGCTGAAGCGGGCTTGATCTTCCTCTGAGAGCGACCGGATGTGCAAGGCCTTCCTGTGCTTCTGGCGAAACGCAAGCAGTTGCTCGCCTTTTTGGACGTTTCCTTCTTTCTGTACGACCCGATCGTATTCGGGCCCGAATTGCTCGCGTAAATTTTGACTTCGCCGCTTTCTCGCAACTACATATATGAGGGCAGCGACGACTACGGCTGCGATCACGACCAGCAGAACCACAATCTGGGCTGAATTCATTCGCCTCCTCCTCTTGAACGCAGCCTTTGGGATTCGGCAGAGGACAATGGTGTTGCAAAGTGAAAAAAGGGTAGACGGTATGAGGTGACGAGAGTTGCTCGAATCGAGAGTAGCAGCTAGATCATGGAATGACTTAATAGGCCGGGATGGAAATAGGGTGATTCTTTAAGGTCGGAATCGCAGTTCGCTGTCGCTTGTCGGGACAAGAATGCGCGCATTCGCAGCCTGGCTGAGACAACAATTTCAGACGATTGCTCGCTCGCCGGACGAAGGCGAGTTGAATCGTTGGTCCGTGATTTACCGTTTGTACAGGGGTATTCCTGCGGGTATGCTACGGATGCCAGTTAGCAGATTTTTCTTAAGCTCGGTTGTCAGATAGACCTGCGATAGAGGACTGCTCTTTGCTCAGCTACTCAAGAGGTCCGGACTACCCGCTGCTGAAAAGCACGATCGGCGAAGAGCTGCGCACGACGGCAGCCCGTGTGGGCGAGTCGCTCGCGGTCGTGTCCTGTCATCAATCCCGCCGCTTAACCTGGGCTCAACTCGACCAAATGGCCGACCGTGTCGCATGCGGTTTGTGGTCGCTCGGGGTTCGCAAGGCCGACCGCATTGGGCTGTGGTCATCGAATTGTATTGAATGGGTGATGCTGCAGATGGGCTGTGCCCGCGCAGGAGCGATCCTCGTCAACATCAATCCCGCCTACCGTTCTCACGAACTCAGCTTCACCCTCCGCAAGTCGCGCATGAAAGCAATCTTTCTTTGGCGCGCTGATGCCCGCGCCGACTACGCGGCGCTCTTAAAGGAAGCAATCGGCGGACAGTCCCTCGAACTCAAACACATCATCTATTTCGATTCCCCGCTCTGGGAAGAGTTGCTAGATGCTCGGGGTGAAATTCCTTCCGATCTTCAAGCGCAGGATGTTACCAACATTCAATACACATCGGGGACCACTGGACTTCCGAAAGGTGTCATGCTGACACACCATAATCAGGTCAACAACGGCCGGTTGCTGGCGCAAGGCATGCGGTACACCGAAACAGACCGCATCTGCATTGCCGTCCCGCTCTACCATTGCTTTGGTTGCGTTATCGGTAACATGGCCGCCCTGACCAGCGGTGCCGCCATGGTTCTTCCGAACTGGTGCTTCGACCCACGCGCTACGCTAGACGCCGTGCAGACTCTAAAATGCACTAGCCTTTACGGCGTACCGGCCATGTTCATCGCGGAATTAGGATTACCCGACTTCTCCAACTTTGACCTTAGCTCCCTGCGCACGGGGATGATGGCGGGCGCGCCATGTCCCGTCGAGATCATGAAGCGCGTGAGTACAGAAATGCACTGCCCGCAGCTCACGATCGGCTACGGACAGACCGAAAGCTCGCCCGTTGTTACCATGTCGGAGTTGGACGACCCCCTAGAACTGCGCGTCTGCACCATCGGCAAGGCACTGCCCTCTACGGAAATGAAAATCTCGTCCCTGATGGATGGGACGACCTTGCCACTCGGGGAACAAGGCGAAGTCTGCACCCGCGGCTATATGGTCATGAAGGGCTATGACGATGAACCCGAAGCTACGGTCCGAGCAATCGATAGCGAAGGCTGGCTGCATACTGGTGACGTCGGTCTCATGCGCCCTGACGGCTATATTCATCTGACGGGCCGAGCCAAGGACATGATCATTCGCGGCGGGGAAAACATCTATCCGCGCGAGATTGAAGAATTCTTGTACACGCATCCCAAAGTCGCAGAAGTGCAAGTCGTCGGCCTACCCGACAAACGCCTGGGGGAAGTCGTTCTCGCCTGGATTCGCCTCCGCCCCGCTGTTGCCGCGACCGACACCGAGATTCGTGAGTTCTGTCGGGGGAAGATCGCCCATTTCAAAATCCCGGAACACATCCGGTTCGTCGACGCTTTCCCCACCACCGTCACCGGGAAAGTCCAGAAGTTCAGGATTCGCGAACAGGAAATCCAAGAGCGTGGTCTCGAATCGGTAGCCAAAACAACCACCGCTTGACCGATAGAGCTGCGGAAGAATTCTTTAGCTCGGGAATTTCTTGATCACTTTAGCCAGGTCACGAGCAGGCCCACGCTGGCGGCAAAGATGGCTACCGTGGTGACCCAACCAAGGACGTTTAGACGCCGGCTATTGACCCACGGCCCCATGATCTTGCGGTTCATGGTGATCAACATAACCAACAACATCAGGATTGGGGTGGAGAGACCTTGGACGATGGACGACCACACGAGCGCCTTCATCGGATTCAATCCAAGGAAGTTCAGGCACATTGCCACCGCAGTGCAGACGGCTATGGTGCCGCTAAACCCCTTGACCTGAGAAGGCGAGTGATGGAGTCCGTGTTTCCAACCTAAGGCTTGGCACAGATCATAGGCGGCACCGGTAACCATGATGGGCACAGCGATAAAGCCCACGCTGACCACGCCAATCGTAAAGAGAACACCCGCCAGCTTTCCAGCAATTGGCACCAGTGCCTGAGCCGCTTGCGCGGCAGTGCTGATGTCATTCTTCCCGGCTTGGAACAGAGTGGCTGCGGTCGAGAGCATGACAAAATATGTGATCAAGTTCGCGAATACCATCCCTCCCGCGATATCCTTTGCAGAGTGCCGGAGTTCCTCGTGGGATGTACCCATGCGGTCCGTCAGCCGCCGTCTTCCGAGCGTAATATCCTCTTCCACTTCCTGGTTGGATTGCCAGCTGTATAAATAAGCAGACAATGTGGTCCCAATAATTGCGACCAACATCGAGAGAGAGTGCGTATCAAAGTGAAGTCTCGGTATGAATGTGCCCCTGAGAACTGTGGCGATGTCCGGCTTCGCCAGAATCGCCGCACCCACATAAGCCAGTAGTACGAGTGCAAGCCAGCGGAAAATGTAGCGGATGAGCGTGTACGAACCCCAAATCTGGAGCGCCGCGGTGGTGACGCTTACGACTATAACAATCAACCAGATGGGGACCGGAGCAACGATGTTGACCGCAGCGGCCATTCCTCCAATGTCTGCGCCAGCTTCAATGACGTTGCCGACCAGAGCAAAAATCAGGACCGGAAACAACACCCACCGGGAATAACGCCTCTTCATGACCGCGAAAAGTCCCTCGCCTGTCACTTGACCCAGCTTTGAGCAGAGGTAAACCACGGCGAACATCATTGGGAATAGGACGGGTACCGTCCAGAGGAATGATGGACCGAAAGAGGCCCCTACGGCAGCATAGGTGCCAATGGCTGCGGGGTCATCATCGGCGGCTCCTGTGATCAGCCCCAATCCAACGGAGCGGAATCTACCTTGCGGGGCAGGCTTGTTCAGGCCATTGCGCAGGCGGTATTCGAGTTCGGGGTCATGCTGACGGCGGTCAACAGCGGGGTCGGCAGCGCCGACGTTGACGAGTGGTAGGCGCGACAGAATTTTTTCCATTAGATCAAGACGTTAGAGGCAGAGCAGCAGGCTGGAGTTGGTTCAAATGGAAAATCCTTCCGAACCGCAGGACTTCCGACATGACAAGAAGTCTTGCCTTGCTGGCCGCAGCGGAACCCAGAAATCGTGCAGCTTCTTGCGACCTAAGGCTTCATGCAAGGGGTGCATACAGCTAGGGAGACGTGATCATGGCAACTGAAACCCTCGGATGTAGGCGGCGAACCAATGGAGTCACCCGTATGCTGCGGTTTAGCCGGTCGGGTTTCCGGCTAATATCGAGAGCAACGATGATCAGCTACATAGACGATTATGTCGAGTACTGTCGTCAAACCGCTCTCGATCTTCGCGACCCTCATGATCTTGCGCTGCGTGGTCGCGATAAGCACAAGATCACCCGAATCGTGCACGAAGAAATTGTGCGTACGGTGAAGCTTGGCCCGAGAGATGACCTGGTTGACATCGGTTGCGGAGACGGCACGCTGCTCCGCATGGCCCATGCCATGGGAGTGAATAATGCGATTGGATTGCATGCGACAGAGGAAGAGGCGGCGCTTGTGCGCAGTATGGGGCTCGACGCCCGGCAAGGATTGAGTCGGCAGTTGCCGCTCGAAGATTCTTGCGCCTCAGTTGTTGTTTGCAACAACGTGCTTCTGATCGTCCCAAGAGAACAGATCCTGCCAAGCCTGCGGGAGATCTATCGAATCGCAAGACCGGGAGCCAGGGTCTATTTAGGCGAAATTCCGTTTGTGGCAGGGCCTCTGCCGGAACCGCGTTTCGATACTGCCCGCGAGACCCTCTCTCACCTCTACCGGAGCCGTGGGGTGCGAACATGCTTGGGAATGGCTCGCAGAATGGTTTATTGGAAGATGAGTGGCAAGCCGATCGTGATTCGTAGCGGAACGCGCGTCGCGTTTTACGCTGGTGCTGAAGAATTCATCGCCATGGCAACGTCCACGGGGCTCCAGTTCGTGCGTTATTGGCCTCACGAGCATTGGGCAGGACGCAACAACTATCTGTTTTCGAAGCCGGCGCACGAAGGTCCGCAATCCTAAGCGGCCTATTGTCCCTTCATTGGATTGCTCTTCGAGTCGCTGCCCATTCCGATTCGAGACTAACCGTACTCTCTGCGCGTATTGACACAACCCTCAAGTATGGGCGTCATAACTAAACCAAGAGTCAAGGTGCAGATTCGTAGAACCGGAAGCTGGACGAAAAAATGGCGATCGATGCGCAGGTGGAGGTAAAATGCGGAGCCTGAGGTCAAACGCCCATGACACCAGATCCATCGGGTCCGGAATCGTCAAAAGCGAAGGACCTCGTCGTGTTCGACATTGTGCGGCAGTCGAAGTGCGCAGAATGTGGGAAAGAGCTATTGGGTGGCGATTTTCTGTTTATGGAGTCTGCACGACCGCTCTGCCTCACGTGTGCCGATCTCGACCATTTGGTTTACCTGCCCAGAGGCGATACCGCTCTAACCAGACGTGCCCGGAAGCACAGCGCGCTCTCTGCCGTGGTGGTTCGCTTTAGCAGGGCTCGCAAGCGATACGAACGCCAGGGAGTGCTGGTTGAAGAATCGGCGCTCGAACAGGCCGAGGCAGAATGCTCGGCCGATGCTGAACAGCGCAGTGTCCGGCGCGAACGCGCCGAGATTTATCGCGATAAACAGGATCAGGTCCTCGCCGTGCGAATGGCGGAATCGATTCGCCAGATGTTTCCGGGTTGCCCGCCGCAGGAGTCGCGGGCCATCGCGGCGCATACTTCGGTCCGTGGCAGCGGCCGAGTGGGTCGGACTGCCTCCGGACGAGCACTAGGGGAAGAAGCATTGCGAGCAGCGGTGGTGGCATCTATACGCCACAGACATACCAAATATGATCGACTTCTTATGCGGGGATTTGACCGCCGCGATGCCCGCGACGCAGTTCGCGACGAGATTGATCGCGTGCTTGAACGCTGGCGTCGGAGCCCTGATTAGCGCTGGCACTTTGGTCGGTGATTGGCGATGAGTCCTCATGTGCAAGGGTATGGGAGTATCGGCTTTCACCTCCTTTTTAAGTGAGTACCTCGAGTCGGATTGGTTCAGGTCTAGCTCAAGGTGGCGCATCAGGGGTTTAACCAGATCCGGACGTCGCGCATCCAAGATAAGTCTGATTGCACGGTGTTGGTATTGAATGCCGCGTGAAGAGCACGGTATAACCCAAATAACTTCAACAGCCCTGGTCTGCGGGCCGGGTTCTGTCAGCCTCGACTCTGCGAGCAGGCTTCCAGCTCCGTTTCAACGGCGCGACCGGTGCCAGTGCTTGCGAGAGGATGCTTTCGTGGGTACTTTCGATGAAATCCATGAGCCCAGGGAAGACTGAAAAGCCGTAGGGAGGAAGCCCGATGATGAAAGCGGATGCAACGACTCTCTCAGATTCATCCGAATGCTGGCCAGTTCTGCGGTTGGCGGATTGGCGCGACACCTATGCCACGCTTCACATGTGGACGCAGATTATAGGCAAGATACGGCTCGAGCTGGCACCCAGGGTCAACCACTGGTGGAACGTCCCGCTGTATGTGAGCCCTCATGGCTTGACCACGTCGCTCATCCCGTACGGGAATCGTCACTTCGACATGGAGTTCGATTTTTTCGCGGACCAACTCATCATTCGCACCTCGGATCCGAGGTCTGCAACGGTGGCACTTGCGCCGCGTTCGGTCGCTGATTTCTACCAAGCGGTGATGGCTGAGTTGCGATCGCTGGGATTGGAAGTAAAGATCTGGAAAATGCCGGTAGAGGTGGCCGATGCAATCCCCTTCGATCAGGACACCGTGCATAGCGCCTACGACGCCGAGGCAGTACGACGGTTGTGGCGCATTTTGTTGTCCGTGGATGCCGTATTCAATGTTTTTCGTGCTCGATTTCTCGGCAAATCCAGTCCCGTGCATTTCTTCTGGGGAAGCTTTGATCTGGCCGTCACACGTTTTTCAGGGCGGCGCGCCCCAGAACGCAGTGACCCCGATCCCGTGTTGCGCAAGATCATGCAAGAAGCGTATTCCCATGAGGTGATCAGCGCAGGTTGGTGGCCCGGGGCGGGAGAAATTCAAGACGCGGCCTTCTATTGTTATGCCGCGCCGCCGCCATCCGGATTCGGGCAACAGCCGGTCGGTCCATCCCAAGCCTTTTACCACTCGGGGCTGGGTGAGTATCTGTTGATGTACGACGACGTGCGGCGAGCCAAATCCCCCAGCAAGGCATTGATGGAATTCTTGCAGAGTACCTATGAGGCGGGGGCGACGACCGGGAATTGGGATCGTCTAGAGCTGGAGGCGGCGTAAAGGGCAGAAATCAGAAATCTGAGACCGAGTCCCAGCAGGATCCGGCTCAACCTGGTCTCTCCCAAAAAGCTGAAACGGGCTAGACCTTTTCTTGTTCAGTGTTCCAGTACAGGCGTATAGTTCTCGTGTCTGAGTCAAAGGCGCGGTAGTTTCCTCGCCTTCCCACCTGTAGCACAGGATCCCATTCAGGAGGTAAAGTCATGGGGATCTCTCCAAGTAAGAATCCGGTTACAAACTCGGCTCATCGAGCCGACACTTCCGTGTGGAGCGCCTCCAGAGGCACACCCGTGCCGCTAGGTGTCACACCCACGAAGACAACCTACAACTTTTCCCTTTATTCGAAATATGCGACCCATGTAACCCTGCATCTCTATTCTGCCGGCGAGATCGAGGAGCCGATGCTGAGCTTCTCCTTCGATCAACTCAAGAACAAAACCGGGCGAGTGTGGCACGCCGGTATCCCAACGAATATTGTTGAGAAAGCGGCCTATTACGCTTATACATGCGATGGTCCGCCTCCTGACGGTGACTATCGCCGGCATGCCTTTAAGGCCGCCAAACTTCTTCTAGACCCTTATGCCAAAGGTGTCTATTTCCCGGAAAGCTACAAGCGGACAGCAGCGTTAGGCTCGGGGAGCGACCTAGGCGAGGCGTTGCTGGGCGTTCTTCCGCAAGCACCAGAATTCGATTGGGGAAATGACGCGCCCCCCTTGAATGATGACCTCATCCTCTATGAAATGCATGTGCGGGGATTTACTCGAAATCCCAATTCCGGTATCGCGGGGAAAAGCCGCGGAACTTTTTCCGGTGTTATCGAGAAAATTCCTCATCTTCAGAAGCTTGGCATCACCGCCGTAGAACTCCTTCCCGTCTTTGAGTTTGATGAAAGCGAGCCAAACTATTGGGGATATCAGCCGATCCAGTTCTTCTCACCGCATCACAGCTACGCGGCTGAGGATGGTAGGCAGGTTCGCGAATTCAAGCAGATGGTGAAGGCGCTTCATGCTGCCGGGATTGAGGTCATTCTGGACGTCGTCTACAACCACACCGGGGAAGGCAACGAATTCGGTCCGACCTTCAGTTTGAAAGGAATCGACAATAGCACGTACTACATGGACTCGCTCGACCCCCATCATCCCTACGCCGACCATACCGGTACCGGCAATACCCTGTATTGTGCCGGCGCAGCCGTTCGACAGCTGATCGTTGCGAGCTTGCGCTATTGGGCGAGAGAAATGCACGTTGATGGCTTTCGCTTCGATCTGGCAACTGTCTTCACCTTGAATCAAGATGGATCTGTCAATTTGAACGATCCTGCCATTTTTGGCGACATCGCGATGGATCCGGATCTGTCCGGGGTTCGACTCATAGCCGAGCCATGGGGTGCCGACTACGTCTATGAGCTAGGAAGGGCGTTTCCGGGATCAAATTGGCGGCAGTGGAATGACCGGTTTCGCACCACAATTCGGCGTTTTGTAAAGGGCGACAACGGCTGCGTTGCCGACGCTATCAATCGTGTATACGGAAGCCGGGATGACTTGTTCCCGGACAGCCTGCCGGACAGCTGTCGTCCATTCCAGAGTCTCAACTACGTCACATCGCACGACGGTCTTACCTTGTATGACCAGGTCTCTTACACGCGCGACTCGCAGCAGAGCTGGAACTGCGGAGGTCCAGATGGCGAAATCGGTGTGTCTCCCGAGGTCATGCAAGCAAGAAAGCAGCAGGTCAAGAATTTCTGCAGTCTCTTGCTTTTGGCGAATGGCACTCCGATGTTCCGCATGGGGGATGAGTTTCTGCAGACCCAGAACGGCCAGGACAATCCCTATAACGTAGACGACGAGACCACCTGGCTCAACTGGGACCGCCTCGTCTCCAACCCAGACGTGTTTCGCTTCTTCCAGAAGATGATCGCATTCCGCAAGAGCCATCCCTCGATTGCCTCGCCTGAATTTTGGCGAGAAAACGTGAATTGGTATGGCGTCGGTCACGGTGGAAACACGGCGATTGACTATTCCGATACCTCGCATACGTTTGCATACTGTTTGCACGGGGTATCGCGGGACTCTCCCGACATCTACGTCATAATCAACATGTACTGGGAGCCAGTGGAGTTCACGATCTGTGAAGGGGCACCCGATCAGTGGCGGCAGGTGGTTGACACTGGCAAGCCGAGCCCCGATGATTTCGCCGACGAGCAAACCGCACCCCCGCTGAACAACCTTTTCTATACCGTCAAACCTCGGTCGATCGTGGTTTTGACCAAAACCACGGCGGAATAGAGTCCGCCAAGGTGTGGGCATGGCGGCTTCCCCAAAAGGGCCGCCTTGGTTTTTGGCGGAAGAGTGTCTTGCATGGTCAATTAGCATCAAGTGGATCTGATCGAGGAAGATCGCATGCTTCGTGTCAGGCAGAGATCTGAAGTTCTTCGAGCTGGGACGAGGCCGATCCATTGGCTGCCAGGTTTCCACTTCAGGAAATCACGGCGAGAGGCTAATTTTCCGTGAAAGAGTATTCCGGATGCGATATAAATTCATGGTCGGTTGTTGACGCTGCCACCATCAAGCAGGAATCCTCAGGGGTGAGAGGTGGTGAAAGAGGGAACATCCGATGCGACCTTCAAGTCGCTCCCCCACGCAGCCCGCTGCCAAGCAGCGGGCTTCTAAAACTTCATAGCGACGTTGAATAGATTCGCGGAAGTGATCGGCGACGGGTAAAAAGTGTAGTCCAGCCAACCTGCAAGATCTGGCGACCGTAGATCCGCATCGAGGCCAACAGGATTCCCTTTCCCGGCCGCGAGAGACGGCCGGAAAAGGGAGATGAGACCCTGGTCGCAAACCCAAATATTCACGATTTGCAGGGTACGTTGTTAGTCATCCAGTTCGCAGTTGGCGACTTGGAGCTGAGCGGCGAGGCTGCCCGCATCGGCCCCGATGGTCTTGGAGCCTTGGATCAGACGGGTGTCGCCGAGCAGAGTAATTTCCGGCTTGCTGTATTCCATTGCTGTTACCTCCTTTCTTCACGAAATGAACCACTGCGCTAGCAGCAGCGGCCAAAATTTTCTGTAACGTTCGGCAGGGAACCAATTCCTCTGCCGCCGATCGCTGGTTTAGTTGGGAGATCGAGTGCGATCAGACAGCGCTTTGCGACATCTTGCAGCCACAATTCAAGAGCGAGAGCCTTCAAGAGGCGCAGGAAGTTGCAGGGAATTTGACCTGCTTTCATCCCCAACAGAGCGTGATGCATGGAGTCCCGATCGACATAGCCCAGGCGCGCTAGCAACGGGTTCTCGAGCAGTTCCTCAATCTCGTTCCAATGCTTGGACAAGGCCAGCGTGTAGCAGCGGCCCGCGCTCGTCTTTGTTGTGCGAGTTACGATTTCAGGGGGCAGCAGATCGGCGAGAGCTCTTTTCATCAACGACCGACGTTGTCCAGGGCGAAGCAGCTGTTCGACCGGAACGGTTGTGAGAAACTCAACCACGTCTTGATCGAGGAACGGATATCTCTGCTCGAGCACCGAGGGTGGCCTATGAGTCAATTGCCTAGATAGAGTGCAAACGGTTTGCACGGTGTCCCTTTCCCGAGGGCGCTCCAGCCAGCCGCCCTCCATTGCTTCGATCTGACGAGCCGACATACGGTATTTCTTTGCAAAGCTGCGTTTAATCCAGGGTTCCAGTCGCCCTCGGCTTACCGTCCGCGCCTCAATCGAGGAAGGAAGGAACTTAACCAGCGTCTGAACTAGCACTTGAACCCAAGGCTGCCGCATGCACAAGCTCCAGGCCAAGAGAAGCTGAATGAATTCGCGGTAGCGAAACTGGGCCAGCAAGTCTGCCAGCTGGACTCGCGGATCGAAGGTCTGGCCATTCACCTCATCCCCGCCCAGTCCGCACAGCATCACCCGATAGTCGTTTGCTTGCGTGATCTCGGAAATTGCCCGCTTAATCTCCGCCCTACAGTCAAAGCCAGGGATAGCCTTGAAGGTCGAGACTTCAAACGGTAGCGAATCGCCGTCGCCGTGCAAGTCAACGCTGAAACCCGTGCGTCTTCTCTTTTCTTCTACTTTGCTGAAGTGGAAGTGATCGTCTTCACCGGGCTCGTTGGAGTCGTAATAAGAAAAGGTATCGAGTCGTGGAACGTCTGCTGCGCCGATCGCGATCAATTGATCGGCGACGCAGACTATCGATGAAGAGTCCAATCCACCGCTCAATTCCGCCAATGCGGGAGAGTCCGTGCGCAGGCGTCGGCGAACGGCCTGCCGCAATAAATGAAGAAAATGTTCTTCATAGTCGCGATCGGACCGGTGAGTAGTCGCTTGGCGCCCAACCGGCGTCCAGTAGCAACACGTTGTGATTTGCCTGTTGCGGATGCGGACAAAACTTGCCGGAGCAACGGAGAGGACCTCACGATAGGGTGTCAGATGAGCATCTGGGTGAAATGCAAGGTATCCGGCGAAGTATTCATGGCACAGCGTGAAGCGATCGCCACACAAGGCGAGAGGCGCCAAATGACTGCACCACAAAATTCGCCTGCCATCGAAATAGTAGAAGAGTGGTTTTACTCCCATGTAGTCTCGAGCAAGGACCAGCTGCTGTTCTTGCGGGTTCCAGATCGCCAGGGCCCAATCGCCTCGCAGTAATGGAAAACAGCGGGTTCCCATGTGGTCATAAGCGGCGGCTACGATGGCAACGTCCGTTCTGATCGAACCGGGCGAAACCTCCAAAAGCCGCGAAAACTCACCGCCATTGTCCAGCCGGCCGTCCCATGTGAAGACCAGTCCGTTCCCCGACAGGTAGGGTTGAATTTCCTGACGCGATTCGGAGGTGGTATGAAAGGGACGAAAGAGCATCCCCATCGACCTCTCAACGTGCTTGTTTTCTCCATCGGGTCCGTACTCCGCGGTCAGCCTACTGAAGCTCTCGAGCAGCGGAGACTGAATCGGAGTTTGGTCGAAGTTCCACACACCTGCCTGAACACTCATTTTTGATCTCCTAACAACGCTCCCACACCGAGTAGATCTTCTGGACGTCATTGCGCTCGTTGATTGCTTTTCCATTCACTTCCGTCCATGCGTGCGCTTTGAAGGGAACATTTTGCGCACCCACGGCCATATGAGCTGGCACGCCATAGCGGCGTAACAACGTGGTGGTAACCATGGAACGTTGTAAGCACCGTACCTGCTTTGGGTACCAAATTGAGGCGAGGTTAACCGCTTGGCAGACCCCTGCGATGACCTCCTCGGGATAGGTCCGTTCGGCGGTGATACCCCGCCGAAGAAATCGATGTGCCTTCGAAAAATTACGCCCAATGCCCAATAGATCGAAGGCAAACAATCCAAGCAGCGAGAAGAAGAAGAGCGTTGACAACCTAGGTGGCGGGTCATTCACCGCCGGGTTTTTGGTGGTCACGGTTCCTCCGGTCGTTTTGCGGCTTGAATGAGTCGGTATTTGTTGAGTAAGGTTAGGAAATCGTGAACGTCACACTGCGCGCGGTCTTTACTTACCGAATATTGATCGCTGACGTGTGTCGCGATTCTCGTTTCACTCCAACCCTGTCCCACGCACTGCAAGATCAAGTCACCCATCGCATTCAGGTGAAAGATTCGGTTTCCGGCGATGTCCAGAACAGTTCCTCCGTCGGGGCCGGAGGTTGTGCGTATTCCGTCTGCCAACTGTTGCACGGGGGACTCTCCGTCTTGGTGTCTGATCGCCATGGGCTTAAGGCGCACTATCTCACTCCGTGAGAACGGAAGCGAGAAATAGCGGAATCTGTTCGTTGGAAAAAAGCGCTGCTATAAAACGGTGATGGTCATCAGTCAGATACGTTGAGCTCGATTTAGGTGGGGATGGAATTGAGCGTTCGCGTTTCTGTCGGAGAATAGCTCGGAATAGGCATCGCAGCCCGGACTTAAGGTTCCCGGACTCTCGTCGGCAACAATGCTTCCATCCGCTACAACCAAGATTCGAGGAAACGTAGATATGGTTGAGTGCCGATGAGAGATGACAATCAGCGTGGAGCCAGGGAGATCCCGCCTGATGTTGCGAAGCATCACACCTTCAGACAGCGGGTCAAGGCAAGAAGTGGCTTCGTCGAGGATTAAGATTCGTGGGGCATGGAGTAACGCCCTGGCAATGGCTAGCCTTTGGCGCTGTCCTCCTGATAGTTGGCAACCTCCGGGCCCAATTTCATGGCGCAATTCGCCGTCCAGGCTTGCCACAAGAGCCGTAAGCCCGACCGATTCGAGAACCCGCCGCAGTTCGTCTTCCGAAGCTCCAGGTTTCACGAAACGCAGGTTCGCAGCCAGACTACCCCCAAATAGGATCGGATCGCGCGGCATATAACAGACTGAACGTCGAAGGCTAGCAAGTTGAATTCCGCGGACATCTTTTCCGCCTATGCAAATCGACCCTGCAGTCCCGTCGTACATCCTGACCATGAGTTTTGCCAGGGTGCTTTTTCCCGATCCGTTCTGTCCCACCACCGCTACTTGTTCCCCCGCAAGAATGCGAAGAGAGCGGATATTCAACTGGCCTTTCTGATTCTCATAGCGGAACTTCACTCCCGTGATGTCGATCTGCAATGAATCATCCTCTGTCAGGGCTACAGGGTTCGAGCAGTCTTCGATACCGGGAGTTAGGGCGAAGACTTGCCGTACCTGACGGATGCTGCCGAATGCTTTTTGTGTGCGAGCGTACATCTCGGCAGCACCGTTCAGGGGATCAAATAGCTGCGTCACTAATCCGTAAAACGCCACAAGGCTTCCCATGCTGAGGGTTCCAGAAAACACGCTCCATCCTCCATAACCGATAACCATCGCCATCGCCAGGGCGACAGCTAGGGCAGTAGAGGCAGTGAAGAAAATACCCGCTAGGAACAGCTTCAACTGGGAGCGTGCAATATGGCCCAGAAGCAGAAATGCCTTTCTTTCTTGCCTTTTCTCGGCACCTAGAAGCTGAATGGCGACAATCGAAGAGAGGTGTTCTTGAAGGAAGATGGTTAATTTTTGGCGGGTGCTGTGAACGCGATCGGAACACGCGCTGAGCTTCTTGCGAGAGTGTTGCCGCAGGATTAGAAAACAGGGAACTAGCGGAACCACGATTGCCGTTAGCCCAAAGCTTAGCCACAGCATTGCGGCTACCGTGAAAGCCAGCGTCAAAACTGTACGCAAGATGGACGGAAACAGCTCGGTTCCGAAGTACGCAATTTCATCAATGGGTTCTTCTAGAGGGTAAATGGTGGCGCCAGGTGGGACCTTGTCGAAATATTCGGCGGAGAGCCCATTCATATGGTGTAGCACCGTGAGGCGCAAACGCAGGGACATACGTTGGGCGGCCGCCAGAGTCACACACCCGCCTAGATTGGTTAGGAAGGTTCTACCTTGATAACCGAGAAAGAGAAGGAAAACCATCTCGATCAGGGAGGGAACGCTTCGCCGAGGTAGCACCACATCAATCAGGCGTCCCAACACCAAGGGTGTGACGAGTGCCAGAACGCTGCCGGCCGCTATACAAAGAAAACTTGCCACATGCCAACGAAGAAAGGGGCGGATGTACTCTCCCAACCAACGGAGTTCGCTCGGCACAGACTTCGACCAGATACTCCCGCCAATTGGACAGACAGAAGGGCCCATTTGGCATGAGAGCTTAGAAAGAGGCTCGACGCACGTCCACAAGAAGTGTGAATCGTTCGGATTCCCGCCCGTCGTTCGCGGAAGCCGGCGAGTGGTTAATTTCGGGCGGGGTAAATGAGTTTTCGAGCCAAGGTGACGACTTGCCCGATCACCTCTGCATCATGCCGGTTCCGGAGCCGCTCTGAGCGATGATAGCCCTCAATATAGGAGTGCAAGACCAGTGCGCCGTTCTCCTGGGTACAAAACTCACAACCATATTCTCCGTTTCGTCTTAGCAGCACGTACATCGGCTGTTGCCATAGTGGCTTCGCTCTCCAGTGCATTGGCGTCTTCTTGCGCCGGTTCACGATGGCGAGCAAGCTGTTGCTTCGCGTTGTGGGTAGAGGGCTTTGGTTCTCCCCAATCCAGAAAACATCCTGAAGAGAAACATGAGAGAGTCCGGACAGTACTGCCAATGATTCGCGAAGAAAAAGTGGTAGCTCGCCTTCCCATTCTGTTACGAGATGATTGAGAAATACACCCGGTGCTCCGGTCGTTATCTCCTTTCTGCCCGCCCGCGGCGGCAGTGGCCGATCGAGCAAATCGTCGCCGATGGGCTCTGCTCCTGCGTTTTCCAGTGGCAGGTCGACAGATTTCAGGAAGGTTGACCACTCCAGTCCATAAACCGCGCACAAAGTGATTGCCTTGTGAATGTGGCGAGGCGGCATGTCGAGGGTTTCATAATCGGAGAGCGAGCCGGGAGAGGCAAAGTAGTGTTCGTCCCCCAGTAAACTTGCAATCTGGCGACTCGTATCAGAAGCCTCGCGGAAAGAGAGGCCTCGCTTGCTGCGAGCGTCGCGAAGTAATGACCCGAACTTCAGTTGGGGCGGGGCCAATAGGTCCGGTTTCCAATGCTTCGATAAGGACCGCGGAACGTCGGCGGACTCAAAGATTGGCACAGGCCGGATCTCCGCGTCGACCAAGCCGAGAACGCTCGCTTCCTCTGGTATCCGCAATTCGACTTGGGCGTAAGGAAGTTGTGTACTTGTGGGTATTACCGCGCTCGTCGGGCCTGTCTGCAAGCGGCAGCAACACAGTCCTCGGGAGTGTTCAATGAGAAAAAATTGGGTCGTAGTTTCTTGGCTGACTTGAAGCGGCCGGTGCCAGTTGGGGTTTACGCGCACGATGCTGCCGGGAAGCAGGTCGGGGAAGGCGAACAGGTCCTGGCGTCCCAGTCTGGCATAGAGAAAGTTACGGCTATTGATTTCCGATAAGTCAGCAACTCGGCGGGGAAAGGAATATTCGAGCAGGCGCGTCAGCGGAACAATGCCTCGAGTCGGAACCTTAACCGCCTTGCTCGCGAACCATGGAATCCAGCAATTGAGATCATCCAGCGAAGGGTCAAGCAGGATGGTGCGTTTGGGGGCGAGCAGAATCTCCATCCGAGTTATGTCCGGTAGGTTGAAGCCAAAAGCGCATAGCCAATCGCCCAATTTGTAGTTGGTGATTCGGCTGAGTGCGAAGAGCTGGTGCAGGCTGGGAGTGAAGGTCCGAAGCCCAAGCTCGTAGTAGAGATTGTGAGGAAGAAAAAACGGGGAATACCTTCCATACTGGCTTTCTACCATCCGCGAGACTTGGTGAAGGGTAAGGCCTCTGCTGGCAAGAATCGCCTTGAGGAGACCTGCCAGGTCGGGGGCTCGGGCTGACTTGCTTTCTGAAGACACAGGAGGGCTCACAAACCGTTTTCTTGGCGAGAATGTATGGGCACTACGGGGCTATTGCGCGACCCCGGGGTCAGCCTGGGCGCACACTCGCAGTGATTGGTTTGGTATAGACGTAAGACTGTTCCGAGCGAATGAATTACTGAGCTGTGGCCGTGACTGCGACCAGACAACAGGCGGCGGGCATCATTTGACGTTTTAGAGCCGAGCGCTGACTAAGAAACAAATGTTGGAGCAGGTCGGAGTAGCGACCACTTCAATAAGCGCCGTGGTTTGCACCGAGATATCCTCTGGAAACTCCTCCCCGGAGTCCTTGTTCGGTTTTTGGAACAGAATTGTCCCCAACAAAGTCTCAACAACATTTTCCACGTAAAATACCGCCTCCAATGGGCGTATCGACACCAAGTCCAGAAGCTGGAAGACGGCTCAGAGCTGAGCGCTTGCGGGTGCGTTTGTCCACCCGTGAAGTGGCCCGGCGTAGCCGGCTGATTGCTGAAAAGCGAGGTAATCAGGAATATTGCATCTCTCATGCTTGGCTCACCGAAGTGGAGAATGGCAAGTCCATGCCCGGTCTCTTTCGTCTCCATTGCCTCAGCCTCATCTACGGACGACCTTTCGATGAGCTGGTCGGTTTCTATGGAATCAATATTCGCGACATTGGGAAGGAGCCACTTCCGCTTGGGTTGCCACGAACACATCTGATAGGGCCGACGCTCGAAGGAAGGCGCGAGACCATCCTTGCTCCCATCGAACTCCGGTCCAAGGTTCAACTGGAGAAAACCAACCTTGTGTCCCGCATGTTTGAAAGTTGGGGAGAAGTTCCGATCGCGCTTCTGCAGAGACTGGATTGGCAAAACTCTCTTTATGGATACATTGGGCTCGAGGACTACACGATGTACCCCTTCCTCAGACCCGGATCATTTGTGGAGATTGATTCCCGTCAAAAGAAAATCCAGACGACGGGCACTTGGCAAAACGAAGCCGAGCGGCCCATTTACTTTGTTGAGCTGCGTGACAGTTACGTTTGCAGCTGGTGTGAACTCGATGGTGGCGGCCATTTGATATTCGTGCCCTGTCCACAGTCCCGCGGGCAAATCCGCCAAGTTCGCTATCCGGCAGATGCCGACATTGTGGGACAGGTAACAACCGTAACCATGCGAATCGCCAAGATTCAAGAACGAGTCAAGTAAATCAACCCTTCTTGTATCGTCCAATTTGGTTAGCATCGGGACACTTGTTTCTGGTTTCAACGAAGCCAAGAATTCCTGATGTTTTGAAGCTGTCTCTTTATATTCCCGCGGCGGCATTGAAACGCTAGCGGGCCCGGCGCTCGAGGAATTTCAGCTACACCTTGGGGGCTGAGGGCGAGAGGGTATGCCGGCAGGGAAGCTGCTAGGCCGCAGCCAGAACCGAATCCCTGCAACTTGGTGTACATCTTTGGGCATTCTTTTTGCCCCGGGAGGCTTTTTGGCATGCGCCCCGGATGATCCTCGAGTCCTTTAGGCCATTTTGGGGGCCCTGCTGGTCCGTTATAGGCCAAAATCCTGCATCTTTTGGGGTATTGCAAGAACAGAAGCAGCGGGTAAACAATTGTGAGACAATTGACGTAAGTTCGAGCCCTTCCCCCTATGAAGGTTCAACTGCTAGAGGGACGTGTGCCGCATTCTAGCGGGAGGGATTTGCCATGCCTGAAACAGTACCTCGTTGGTTGCTCGCAGGGGCCGGGATCGTTGCTCTTCTCATAGTTCTTGTCGAAGTCAAGGACTATGCCGAACGAAAGAGCGCCAGCAATTCACCCGGTTCGAGTACTTCTACCACCGTTCCTCCGGACGTCAAGAGCACACCCAAAACAACTGGGAAGACAAGACGAGCACGGGTCTCGGCGGACGCAGCAGTCGATTCCGAGGCCGAAAGCGACGCCGCAGATGCTCTGGAAAACGCGTCGACCATGGGAGGAATCGAGCAGGCGAGTGAGCGGGCTCCAGTTGTAAGTGAGGACGACGTGAAAGGTGGACAACCCGAAGCTGTCAAGAGCCCAAGCAAGGCTGCAAAGCCGAGATGTTCGCCGCTGCCAAATTCAACCAAGGCCGAGGATGTCGATGCTCCCTACTACAAGAATTGGGCTAGAGAATACGGTTGCGGATTAGACGGGACTGTGTGGCCATTGCCGGCTGAGCAAGCGCGATAACGCAAGCTGGGAGTCTCTTCACCAAAACTCAGGGTCTCGGACGCATAGACGCCACACACTGCAAGATCAACTATCCATCGCAATCCAGCCGATGAAAAGCAGATAACGCTATGAGAGCCTAACGAATAGAAGCCCATGGCCGCTTCCGCGATTCCCGCCCAGTCTGCACCGGCGTCTAGAATTCAGTCGGTGGACGCTCTGCGCGGGGCCATCATGATGTTAATGGCCATCGATCACATTCGCGACTACGTCGCCCTCAGTGCCCAGCAGTTCTTGCCTACTGACCTCACGCGTACGACGCCTGCTATTTTCTTTACCCGCTGGATCACCCATTTTTGTGCGCCAGTTTTCGTGCTCACAGCGGGCTTGGCCGCATATTTTTGGATGGTGCGGGGACATCACACCAATGGCGAACTCTCCCGCCTGCTGATCAGTCGCGGAATTTGGCTCATTCTCCTTGAGGTCACGATCCTGAGGGTAATCTTTTTTTCACAGGTAAGCTTCAAGGTGGATCCTGTGATCCTGATCATCCTCTGGGCCATTGGGATTTCCATGATCGGTCTAGCCGGGCTGATCTATCTTCCGAGACCCGTGATTGCCACGGTTAGCATCGCGATTATTGCGTTGCACAATCTACTCGATCCCGTCTCGGCCTCTCGCTTTGGGAGGGCGGCGTGGATTTGGGACGTCCTGCATCAGCAAAATGTTTTTGCCTTCCACGAAATCAACTTCGTGACCGCATACCCGGTGCTGCCCTGGATCGGAGTGATGGCTGGTGGTTACTGTCTCGGGGCGGTCTTTGAATGGGATGCGCATCGCCGCAGGAACTTCCTTATGCGTACTGGTATGGCGCTTGCTGCGGGATTCGTCGTGGTGCGTGCCCTTAATTTCTATGGCGATCCCTTGCGTTGGACTCATCAGACGTCGGCAGTTTTCACGGTGCTCTCCTTTCTTAATGTGACCAAATACCCGCCTTCACTTGATTTCTTGTTGATGACACTTGGTCCGGCATTGGTCGTCATGGCCTGGCTTGAGAAATTTAACCTTCATTTCACCAATCCGCTAATTGTTTTCGGGCGTGTGCCGTTGTTCTACTACGTGGCGCATTTGTTTTTGGCTCATCTAATTGAGATTGTCCTGAACCTTGTGCGCTACGGCCCAAAGCCATTTCTGCTGCTTGCGCCACCCTCCATGGGAAGTCCGAGTGGACTCTTCCCCCTTGGCTATGGGTTCCCGCTTTGGACCGTGTATGCCGTCTGGATTGTGGTGCTGCTGGTTCTTTATCCGGCATGCCTTTGGTTTGCGCGACTCAAGCGGCGTCGGCATGATTGGTGGCTGACCTATTTGTGATTTGTTGTGGAGGCTATCCGAGGTCTGGACTCTAGAGACCCCCCGGACGGTATTCCGTATCGATCGCGGGCCTCTTCCAATGATCCACTCCGTTTACCGATACCAAGAGACTTGGTTACCAACAAGAGTGAGGGGCTTGCTACCATCGATGGATGGATCGATCCAACGGATACGAGGCGGTCTCGGCCGAATTTCTGGCGCGGCGGGGCGGCAGTCGGTCTAGTGGAATCGGCGTGAAGGAAGTGCGGAGCTGGGCGAGAAGGCTGCCGCGCGGCGGCAATGTCATGGATCTGGGCTGCGGGCCTGGCTTTCCCATCACCGCGGTACTGGTCGACGAAGGACTTCATGTCTTCGGCGTGGATGCGGCGCCATCCTTTGTTGCCTCATTCCGACGCAACCTGCCCCGAACACCCATTGTTTGCGAATCCGTTCTAGAGTCGAGTTTGTTTAATCGAACCTTCGATGCTGCCTTGGCATGGGGGCTGATGTTCCTTCTCAAGCCCGAAGACCAGCACCGCCTGATCGAGAGGTTCGCCGAGATCCTGGTGCCGGGCGGGCGTCTGCTTTTCACCTCAGGCGCCAAACTTTTCGTTGGGAAAGATACGATGACAGGATTGGAATCGATCTCTCTAGGAACAGAGCAGTATAGGAACCTGCTCGGATCCGTTGGGATATCGGTTGAGGAGGAGTACGAGGATGAGGGCGAAAACCACTACTTCGATGCCTTCAAGGGAAAATAGCCTGAGGGTTTAGAAACGCAATCTATCGTAAGGGTAGAGTGAGCGGTCATAGGACGAGAATCCCCATGGAACCCAGTTCCCCAAACATCCAGCGGAACTATCGCCAACCCTTGTGCGCTGAGTCCTGAAAGCACGGCGGCGGAACCTTCAGGATTGGCATATTGCTGGTGAATTTTTTGGCGGGCGGTTTGACGATGTTCGGATCCCCGCCCCACAGCTCCAGTATCACAATGTGGGCGCATTTTCGGGGCTCGAAGTGCGACTCAGGTATCGAATCTTTGCGGAATAACTCCCGCAAGGAGCGTGGATAACGATCGAAATCCCGACCGCCACCCGTGGTTGCTAAGAATAGAAGAAACAAGATTGAGCCAGATCTCATTGGCTGCCTCTCTCGCAACGGAACCCTGCTCTTGGAACGCACCCTCCATCTATTCTTGCGGGCTATTATGGCTGGGGAATCTTGTACGCCAGTGAGGAATATCGTATCTCCAGGAGCCAGATAGCAGGCCCTTACCTTTGCTGTCGAATGCCTGGCCGGCGTACGTCCCTAACCCCTGGGTCGAACGACAGGAACAGAGGGGCACCCCGTGTATTCCTAATCCTGCAGGGGCGACATCTTTCATGGACGCACCGCAACCGTCATCGTCCGCAGCCGACCTTCAGGCCGTTTGGGGCAAACGAGAACTTCCGGTTCTCGCCAGTGTGGCGCGTTTTAAGACTTCCTGAGTAGAATTGATTTAACCCTTCCTCTGGCCTTACAAACAAGGTGATATCGGTGAAATTGAGTATCCTCTGTGTTGATGATGAGATCCCGGGTCTGTTCCTACGGAAGATGGTTCTTGAAGCTCACGGTTACCGCGTCGTGACGGCATCGACTGGTCAGGAGGCCTTCACATTTGCGGAATCTATGCACTTTGATGCGGTCATTCTGGATTTCAACATGCCGGAGATAAGCGGGGGAGAGATCGCAGAACGATTGCGACGAGAACTCCCACATCTCAAGATCATCATGTTGTCCGGTTATCCAGAGGATGTGTCGCCTGAAATCCAAGGTTTGATGGATGCTTTTGTCTGCAAGGGTGGAAGCCCGAATGAACTTTTGCAGGCCATCAGAACCGCGCTAGACGGGAAAGTTCAAGATGGCATTGAGAGCAACCCGTATGTGCTCTTTGGGAATAATCCCTTGATCCCCGAACTACGATCGTGGAAGAGATCGCGTCAACCGTAACGATCCCGAAAGATTGACTATCAATCAAAACCGATATCGGGAGTCCGAGAAGTTCCCATTGCCGTTCGTCGTACCCCTGCTGCTATCGGTCGGCGCCCTGCTACGCAACCGCTACCAATTCGTGATCGATCCGTCGGGGCGGAAGTATGTTTGGGCGCGCGCAGTGGCCCGCTCCGTGATTTCAGTGATCAGCTTCAGAGGTTTCATGTCGAGTTCGACACCCAACCCCGGCCGATCGTTGGGGTAGAGTTTCCCGTCTTTGAAGTCGAGTCCCACCGGCATATGCGCAATGGTCCGGCCTTGGTAGTTGTATTCCAGCAGGAGGGGTCCCGAGAATGGGCCAAGCGCGTGAACCAGGGCTGCCGTCGATATTGGTCCCGTGAAATGCGGCACCATACCGACAAAGTGCGTTTCGCAGATTGCCGCGATCTTCAGCATTTCTGTGATCCCGCCAACGTTGGGCAGGGTGGCTCGCAGGTAGTCGATGTCATGACTCTCGAGCAGCTTGTTAAAGTCCCACCGATTGCCCCACTCCTCACCAGCGGCGATAGGAACCTTCACTGTCCGCCGGAGGATCGGCAGGTCCTCCCCGAATGCCTCTGTGCGTACGGGATCTTCAACAAAAAATGGCGCGTAGTCCTTAATCATGTCGCATCCCCGAATCGCATCACTAAGGTCGAACCGCTGATGAAAATCGACGATCCAGTCACCGTCCTTCCCCACGCCTTCGCGAGCTTGCTCGCACTCTCCCGCCATTTTGAGGACCCGCTCGTGGGTGTTGTAGGTGCTATTCGGCGCGGTGGAGGCGGCGTCCATACGGAATGCACGGTAGCCAGCTTCCATTGTGGCGTGGGCCCGCTCCCTAATGCTCATTCCTTCCCGAATCTGCGGAATGATGCCTGCGGTGTTGTAAAGTTCGCAGAAATTGCGTGCCATTCCTCCCAGCAGAGCGTGAACCGGACGGTTCAAAGCCTTGCCACGAATATCCCAAAGGGCGAGATCCAACGCGCCGAGAGCATGCATCTTCTCGCGACCGGGAGGATAGAAAAATGCTCGATACATGTCCTGCCAACATCGTTCAATCGCATTCGGATCCTGGCCAATGAGTCGCCCAGCACACTGCTCCAGCATGTCCCGCGAGCCACCCTCGCCGATGCCCATGAGACCGGCATCGGTTTCAACGGTTACCACCAGATCAGACTGATTAAAAAGCGGGTTAGGGTTGGGCGGGGAGTACACGCGCACGCGTTTGATCGCCATCTTCGGCATGCTCGATGGCGCCGCCTGCAGCTTCGCGGCTGCCGTAGCCGCTGCCACCGCGCCTATGGAACCAAAGAACGTTCTGCGATTCATACCGGCATCTCCCGTGGTGACCTTCTGTTGACGGCCATTCGAGTTGCCAAAAACCTGCCGTCCGACGTCAATGAGTGTAATGGGAATTTTTCACCCAGTGACTAGCAATCTACTTTGGGGCATCGTGAAGGCATTTGCATTCGTTCGTCAACCGGGAACGCCGAAATCTGTTTGCATTCGGCATACCATCGAAATGATTCGTCGAAATGATTCGTTGTTACTCCCCCTCGCCTGATGTAAAATCTGCGGCCATTGCTGTCACTTTCTTCGCAAAGGGGATCCCAATGAAAGCTCAGAAGCTCTTGCTCACCGGCCTTCTGCTGTCATGCGTGCTGTGTAGTGCCGCTGTGGCAGAGGCAGAGGGGAAATCGCAGGCAATCGGGAGCGCCAAATCTGCGCCACACGTGCGCACTTACTATCTCTGTGCTGAGGAGATCGACTGGGATTACACTCCCGACGGCAAAGACGTGATGATGCAGGCCGATTTCGACGGCTACAGCAGGGTTTTCACCGAGCACACAGAAAAGCGTATCGGTCACACTTACCGCAAAGCTGTGTTCCACGAATACACGGACGCAACCTTTACCACTCCTAAGCCACGGCCCGCTGCTCTTTCACACATGGGGTTGCTGGGGCCGGTGATCCGTGCGGAAGTTGGTGACACGATCAAGGTGGTGTTGCGCAATAACGCAAGTTTCCCTTTCAGCCTTCATCCGCACGGGGTTTCTTACGACCGTGACTCGGAAGGAGCCATGTATGCGGATGGGATGGAACATCCCGAAGCCAACGGCTTGGTTCCACCCGGCAAAACCCATACCTATACATGGCAAGTGCGAAAGGAAGCTGGCCCTGGACCGGAAGACGGCAGCTCCATCGCGTGGCTCTATCACTCTCATAACTACGAACCAAAAGACGTAAACGCAGGCTTGATTGGAGCGATTGTGATTACGCGGAAAGGGATGGCACGGCCGGACGGGTCGCCGAAGGATATCGCTCACGAGTTCTTTTCCCTATTCATGATCATTGACGAGAATCAAAGCCGCTATTTTGACCACAATGTGAAGGCCCATATCGCCGATCCGGCGACGATTCAGCGTGGTGAATACACTCCGCTTGATCCGGGAGGCGACGGAGACCTGCCTCTAGGGACAGGGTTCGGAATAAGCAACATGAAGAATTCGATCAATGGATACCTGTTCAGCAATGGCCCGTTGATGACCATGCGAAAAGGCGAACACGTGCGCTGGTATGTCATGACCATGGGGATCGGGTTTAACTTTCATACTCCCCACTGGCACGGAAATCTTGTCAGCGTACGAGGACAGTATATGGATGTGCTGCCGGCCATTGGACCGGCGCAGATCGTCACCGCGGACATGGTGCCCGATAAGGTTGGAACGTGGATGTTCCATTGCCATGTGGATGACCACATGAAAGGAGGGATGCAAACGCTCTATCGGGTGCTTGACAAGGACGAACCGCTGCAGACTACAGCTTCGATCCCGACTGCTTCAAGTCAGCATGCTTCGCACCACTAACTAGTGCTGCGGGACTTACCTGACGTGGTCACGCTCCTTGCATGAGAGATGAGATCGCAATGGGGGCACCAGTTACCCGGGTGCCCCCCGGCAAAGACCTGGAAAGGTGTTTAGGTACTTAGCGGTGATCGATAGCCTGATAGGACAGGGAGATTTCTCGGCAGTTAGCTGAAAGGGGGTATACTCTCCACGTTCGCCTTCGACAAAGAGGTAACCCCCCATGCGGTATCTCTATCCTTTCCTGTTGTCCCTTCTGGTCATTTCTATAGTGCACGCTCAGGATAAACAGGAACCTATCCGCGTTTGCGTCTCTATGCTGAAAAACAGCTCGCGAGAATACGTGAATCCCACATGGCAGCGGAACGAACTGATTAAGGCTTTCGAACGGATCAACAAGAGCAAAGATGTCAAGAAAGGGAAAGCTGCAGCGATACAGGCAATACCACTTGAATCAACCGACGAGCCTGACACTGATGTACGCGACAAAGAATGCGGGTTCGTTCTGCATACGAATCTGATTGAGGTACTGCAGGCTGGCGACCACAAAATCGGCGTACCCCCACCAGGCGCAATTGATGTGGGCACCACCGCAGGCGATCCTCGGGCACGTACTGCCGATTATCTGACTGCCACGGTCGAGTACCGGTTGATGCGCGCCGGAAACCCAGAGACTTGGGCCTCGAGCCTGGTCAGTGAGGAGGGTCAATTGCCGGAGGAGACGCTCGTTTCGCAGATAATGGATGGATCAGGTTGCCAATCGGGTAGCGGGCGAATTTCGAAAATCCCATCCCTCAGCGCCGCAGTAAGGCGAGATGCAAATCTATTCAATTTTTTTAGCGGCCGGACCCACGGCGGTGGCCTGCTTGGTCTTGGGGTCAATGCCGATCAGCGCAACGCCGCCCACTCCGCCACGGCTGATGGTAAGCACGTGGCCGCGAGCCCTCAGATCGGCTTGTACCCTTTCGGGTAGCGTGCTCGGCACGGACAGGCTGCCCAAGTCGGCGCGATCCTGACTGAAGGAACTTATGAAATGGGTGGTCGAGAAGCGCGGGGCCTTAAACGCTTCCTCGGGACTCATGCCGAATTCCACGTAGTTAAGGATGACCTGGATAGCGGCTTGATCCTGCTGGTCGCCACCCGCCACTGAGATCGCCATCACGGGATCATTGCCCCGGAAAACTAGGGTGGGGCTCAGCGTGATTCGTGGACGCTTGCCAGGCTGGATGACGTTAGGAGTTCCGGCAAATGTGTTCAGGCTGCTGAGCCGGCTTCCGTGAATAATGCCCGTGCGCCCGGCCACGCCGGCGGTGCTCGACAGGCCGCTCGGAGTCGCCGCGATCACATTCCCAAATTTATCTGTCACACACATAACGGTGGTTCCGCCATGCCACGGGCCGGTGATAGTGGGCGGCTTGGTCGGTTTCATATTGTAGGGGTCGCCCGGCCGGAGCTCGAGAGATGCCCTCTTCGGATCGATCAGCCCGCGCCGCATTTTGGTGTACTGCTCAGAAAGCAATTGCTGCATCGGTACCTTCGCAAAGTTCGGATCGCCGTAGTACTCGTCGCGATCCGCCAGCGCCAGTTTCTCCGCTTCAATCACCGTATGGATGTAGTCTGCCGAATTGAACCCCATCTTCTTCAGGTCGAAGCCTTCCAGCAGGCGCAGCGTCTGTGAGAGATAGGGGCCTTGGGTCAGCGGACCGGCCTTGTAGACCGTGTAGCCACGGTAGGTGGTTTTGAGCGGGTCCACCACGGGGGTTTTATGTGCGGCCAAATCCGCCTTACGAAGGAAGCCGCCTTTCTCGATATACCAGGCCTCCAAGGCCTGGGCGATGTCGCCGCGATAGAAACGATCCGAGACCGCTTGCAGTTTCTGCTGCCGGGTACCTTTCGCGGTCTTTTCAGACTCCACCAATTTACGAAAGGTCACCGCCATATCCGCCTGCCAGTTGACGCCGGTTTCAATCCTCTTCTCGCTGCCGGTGTCGATGTACCAACTGGGGCCACCGGCATCAAGAATTGCCAGCGTCGGCTGCACGACCTCCTCGAAGCTTTTGGTTCCGTAAAGTTTCAGCAGTGTGACAATCGCATCTATGGTGCCAGGCACGGCGGCTGCCTTCACGTCCCCGTCCGGAATTCCGTGTTCCATGTACCAAGCGATTGCTTCGGGGTCGCGAGGGGCTTCTCCTTGTCCCTCCAGCAGCTTTACGCTTTTCTGGTCCGCACTGTAAACCAGGATGGGAATCTCTCCTCCTACGCAGAACGCACCCACATAGGTGACGGACAAGGCCAGCAGCGTGGCAGCGCCAGCATCGGCGGCGTTTCCTCCTTGTTCCAGAATCTTGATGCCGGCGGCACTGGCAGCAGGCTTGCCTGACACAACCACACCCTGGCTGCCGGCGGCCATACTCGGTCCTCGGGGGCTAACCGGCGTTCCGGTGGCCTGCGGCCAAGCGAAGGGCGCGAGTAGAAGGAGGGAAACGAATAATATCGAATTGATCTTGCGCATAAGAGGTCCAGTCCGTCCTAGGGCCTGGCATACATCGCCCGGCGTTGTCATCAAGGCCAGTTAGAAATGATAGTCATTGACATTTGCCTTATCGATTGCGATCCAGCCGGAACCGGCCAGGGCGTGAGGCGTTCCCGGAATCCGTTTCAAGTTACTGTAGCCGGGTAAGCCGAGATCGAGACCGGGCCCTACATGTTGTCCTTTGATCAGCATGAGCGCCAGCTTGTCTTGTGCCTGGCCGGCAATGACCGGATCCCAAAGAAAGATCTTGTCTACTGCACCATCGTTCAGGAATTCACCCGCAACCGACGGTAGGCTCGTTCCCATGACGCAGGTCTTGCTCTGCCGCCCGACCTCTCGCACCGCTCGTCCGATACCCGCGATGTCGACGACCGAGCTGCCTTCGAAACCTTTGAGATCCGGATGCCTCGCGAGTAGCTTTTTCGCCTCCTGGTATGCGGCTTCGAGATCCTCACCGGTTTCGACTGGCCCTGCGATGCGCTCAATGTTGGGGTATTTCTGTCGGGCACGCTCATGAGCGGCCGTGACCCATCGCATATGGCTGCGAGCCGTCACGTGGCCGACAAAGGCGACATACTTGCCTTTTCCACCCATGCACGAGGCGAGTTCATCCATCAAGTGCGCTCCGAAGGCGAGATTGTCGAATGCTTCGATGTCGACGTCGGTGTTCACCTGGTTGCTTGCCTCGTGCGTGACCACCTTAATGCCAGCCTCCCGAGCCTGCTTTAACACCCCTTCGAGGGCCTCGGGAGAATTCGGGACTACCGTGATCGCGGCGGGCTTTTCCTCGATCAACTTGCGAATGATGTCTGCCTGCTTCTGTGGATCGGCGTCGGCCGCGCCGGTCATCGTGGCGTTAACGCCAGTCTGGGCAGCGAACTGCTTAATGCCCTGTTCCATGCGCTCAAACCAGACGATGCCAGTCCGCTTCACGACCGTCACGATCCTGATTTGATCCGGTCGCTGAGGACTGGAGTTGGTCCCGACAGGTCCGCTGGACGCAAACAACAGGCAAGAAACCGCAACAATAAGGGCTAGGATCAATCTCACGACCCGCTTCGCATTCAACATCGCCTACTCCATTTTAGAGATCGTTCATTTGGCCTCAGAGTTCTACCGATGACCGAAAAATGTTTTGCTATCTTACCGCGTTTAATGGGCATTTCATTCCCCGCCGCCAACCAGACCCTCAACCCGAAAGCCTCTTGGATCAATTGGCGATAGGGAAATTCTGGCAGAGTCCCTGAGTGTGGAGGTTGTTAGTTCCTCGGAAATTCCAAGCAAGCACGCTGACTCCAATTTGCGCGGGGGTTGTGGTCTAATTTTGCGCAACATGAATCCCATCGAGCTTTCGCCAGAGCGATTCCATCATCTTGCGTCCAAGATTGTGGAGATGAGTGTTAAGTATCTCTCCAGCTTGGACAAGCGGTCGGTGTTTCCATCTACCAGCGGCCGAGAGACCGAACAACTGTTTGCGGCGAGTACCCCAGACCATGGAATGAAGGAAAGGGCGCTAGAGGCTTTGGTCGATCTAAGCTCCCATAGTCGCGCTCAGAATGGGCGCTTTTTCGGATACGTGCAGGGCACATCGGAGCCGGTTGCGGCATTGGGAGACTTTGTAGCTTCGGTTCTGAATCAGAACATGACGGCATGGCGCTCTTCGCCGGCAGGGGTCACGATCGAGCGGACCGTGGTTCGTTGGCTGGCCGAAGCCATTGGTTGCGTCGGGTTTTCCGGAACCCTGACCGGCGGAGGCTCCGCCGCAAATCTCATGGCGCTCGCCCTAGCGCGAGAGTCGAGGATTCCCTCAAACGATCGCGGCATGTTGGGCAGCGAAATGCCTGTCATTTACGCATCGGAACAGGTGCACATGTCCATTCCCAAGGCGGTAGCGATGCTTGGTATCGGACGGGAAAATCTGCGCTACATTCCTTGCGATGACCGTTACCGCATGATCCCTTCGGAGTTGAATCGTAGCATCTCGGCAGACAAAGCTCGTGGCCGCAAGCCGATCGCGGTGATTGCCTCCGCGGGAACCGTGAACACGGGTTCGATTGATCCCTTGCCCGAAATCGCAGCAATTAGTCGTACACATGATTTGTGGCTCCATGTTGACGGTGCGTATGGAGCTCTGGCGGCAATCGCTGCCCCTGAAAAGTTCCGCGGGTTGGAAGAAGCAGATTCAGTCTCTCTAGACCCTCATAAGTGGCTATTTCAGCCGCTCGATTGCGGCTGCCTTCTCTATCGTGATGCTGAAATGGCGCGTAAGACTTTCGCCTATACAGGTTCTTACGCCCGACAGCTCAGCAATGACCCGCTTGAAGGGTTCGCGTTCTTTGAGGAATCGATGGAGTTGTCGCGACGTTTCCGGGCACTGAAGCTGTGGCTCTCGCTGCGTTACCACGGACTTGAGGCGTTTCGAGATGCCATTCGGCTGAACCTCCAGCAGGCACAGCGACTCTCAGTAGCCGTTGAAAAGCATGGAGAGCTCGAACTAACTGGGCCCGTGGAACTGAGCGCCGTCTGTTTCCGGCACGTGATCAAGGACGACGCTACGGAAGAAGCACGCAACCATTTCAATCTCGCGCTGCTCAAAAAGATCGTGGGTCGTGGAAAGATATATCTGTCGAATGCGGAACTGAGGGGAAAGTTTTGTCTCCGCGCCTGTATCGTTAATCACCTCACAACAAATGAACACGTCGATGCTGTGATACCGGAGGTCTGTGCCGCCGCTGCGGATCTTGCTTCGGAAGGATGATGCGTGGCCGATTAAAACACCGTGCCGAAGAAATCAACCCGCCGGCGCCGCTCGATGATTACGATTCCTACTCTAAGTAAGCCCTGCGGATGCAGATTGGTTCGGATAGTTGAAGAAGAGCTGATTGCCGTCAGGGTCATCGACCACCAGGAGCCGGTAGCCCCACGAACCCTCCTTCACCAAAACGCCCTTGGCCTCAAGGTCGGCGCGCAGAGCATCCAACGCAGCCACCATAGCTTCCCGCGTCTCCGGCTCGACGTTCAGGGAGATGAACGTCAGTGCCTTGCCAATCCTTTCCGGCCATGTGTCGGCGAGTATGAGCGCGCAGCCCTGGCGGTCGACCTGTGCGACACGCGCTTTTCCGCCATCTTCGTAGCGCCAAGAACTCGTGAAGCCGAGCCGGTCAACATAAAAGCGGAGTGAGGCCTCAACATCGGTCACGTGTAGGACAGGGCGCGCAAACCAGTCTGTCATAGCCTGGAGATCCTCAAGTGCGGACAGCTCTTCCTGCATCATGAATTCTACGCGAGGGAAATGAGGATTTTCACCAACCGCACTTCGGAACTTGAAACCGCTGCGGTTCTAGTCCTTGCGGGATAAAATTGAAGTCATCGGGATACTTCCGCCCGCTGTTCACGTGTTTGCGAGTCATGTTGATTCCCACGACTGAGGGGGCGCCCGACCGTCTCATCCGAGCGATGTGAAGCTTGACCTTGGATCACGTACACTGACGCTGGCGCCTCGCTTGCTATTGGAAACTGCCCGAGGCCTCTTGCACTGGAGAAAGCATGCTTCCAAGTCCGGTAACCGACATCAAGGCGTTTGTACCGGCAAAAGACCTCAATGTTTCCAAAGCCTTCTACACTGATCTGGGATTTGCCATTCAATGGAGCAATGAGGAAATTGCTGAGCTACAGATCGGATCGTTCCGGTTCTTACTACAGAAGTTCTACGTTGCCCAACACGCAGGCAATTTCATGATGGGGCTGAACGTCGAAAATGTGGACGCCTGGTGGGGTTATATCCAGCAGAAGGAGCTCACGAAGAAATACCCAGGTATTATGTGCAAACCCCCTGAGATGCAGCCCTGGGGCATTCGTGTGCTTTACCTGAGCGACCCAACGGGTGTGCTTTGGCATATCGCCGAGGCTCCCAAGCCCTAACATCCCTCACCATCCCTCAGAGAACCCGCGGCCATGCCATTCCTCCTTGGAGCCTAAATAATAGTTAGTCGGCCCCTAAGGCAACGTTTGGCTTGTGTACCTTGGGAAACCATCGTTCTACTGCGGGAACTACTACTCTTCGACATGCATTCTTGCAGCAATCATGGAAGGGATTTCACGCCAACCACGAGACTTGTTGTTCAACGCTCGCCTTGCAGATCGTCATCGAGGGATGGTGTCCGATTCTCTAGCCAGCATCAAAGGTGGCCACGACAGGGGGTAGTGCTCCTCATTGGACGTTGGTAATTTGAAACCATCAGAATACCGTGGTCAAATCAGCTTGCCCGCCACTTCGACAAGGCACACTTTAGCCCTCACGGACGGAAGTTCGCCTCTGAAAACATCGAGTCTGGCCGACACTCGAATTGTCGTGAGCCTGCCTCGCAATGAGATGGCAACGACGGATTCCCCACAGAGGAGTGCACAATGAGCTTTTTGAAGCGTATCTTCGGAAGAGGTTGCTCTCACCGTTTTACCTGGCCTCGATTTGACCACCACGGCCGACACTATCAAATCTGTCTCACGTGCGGTGCTGCGTATGAGTATGACTGGAATGGAATGCACCCCACTGGTCGGCTACTTGCTCTCGATGCGCAGACTGGGACAAGATCGCTGCAGCGTTGATGGTTTGGCTCGGGCAATTAATGATCCCGCCTTTGCGAAACGGGAGAGCGGGGTCGCGGAGAAGATTCGACTGCTTCTCGATTGGGCCTAATCGCGAACGATGAAGATTTCGCGGTTATCGATGCAGAAGGGTGCACGGATGTGGGCCGCGTCTAGTCTTGTCGTTCTCTTTTCGGCGAATGACGAAGGCTGCGTCCCTCCACCAAGCGGAAAAGTTCCTCGGCGAGATTGGTGGCGTGGTCTCCAGCTCGCTCAAGCACTTGCGCAATCAACAAGACCTCTGTGCTTTGTTGCATCCTATCAATATCGTCGACTGCCAAGTGGCGTCCAATAAATCCCTTGTAAATGCGGTCGATTTCTCGATCGGCTCCCAACACGTACTTCGCACCATCAAGTTCACGACCTTCAAACGAGATCCTCAGCTCTTTCAACATCTCTTCCAAGACTCCAAGCATCGTTGCCAGATGCCGCATATCGCCTCGCGATAGTGGCATGCGAAGATTTTGCAAGCGTTTGCTCACCCCAAAAAGCAGGTCTCCAATGCGCTCGAGTTCCGTGCTGAACCGGGATGCGGCGAGAAGTTCTCTGGCTTGAGGCTCACTGACCTGGCTGATAGCCCAGGGTAGTTCTTCGTCTATTTGCTGCTCGATGCGGTCCAATTCCTTTTCGCAGTCCCGCGCAGCGAGGAAGGCCATTGGAGAGGATCCGAGGAGAAAATCCTTCACGTTGAATGCGGCGTCACTTGCTACGGAGCACGCGTGGAGAGCTAAGGTCGAAAGCTCATGAATTTCACTGGCGTGATGTCGTGGAACCCGCTTGATATCAAGTTTCATTTGGCTACTCGTGAAGCAATCTGGGAGCACATCGCAAACTTTAAACACTACCATTCTGAGTGTTACAGAAGCGTTAATTCCCTTGCTAGACCCACAGCTAGCGGGCTCCTAGTGCGGTTCGAACGCGAAGATGTTGGGTTCACGCTGGCCGAACGGCGCACGGTCCCGGTCAACGTCTTGAGGTCGGAAGAAAGATCTGTTCGGCCCTCGCGATCTGGCCATTGATGTGGTCAGCGATATCTCTCTGAGGTAGTTCGATCAGGACAACTCGCAACTCGTATCGATGCTCTCTCGACGCTCGATTTGGCTAGTCGGATCTACACCATTTAGTCAAGCAGGCGGTTCTCAAGTCGGCGATTGGGCGCCATTGTTAAAGTCCGTTTAAAAGAGTGCCCCACTGACAAACTACTCCGTCGTTCTCTCATCTATCGCCCTTCGGTCGCGCAGACGAGTGTGGGGAGGCGCCATACGATTATGGGCACCAAAGCGTTGCCATCGTTCTTTGTGATCGGCCCACCCCGAACGGGAACAAGTTGGCTTCATCAAGTTTTGAAACCCCGTGCTATCTTGCCCGACCTCAAAGAAACGCGATTTTTTGACCTGCATTTTGAACGTGGTCTTGATTGGTACATCCGTCATTTCCCTAGATGGGAAGAATCGGGACTTCCTATCGGGGAAGTTGCGCCGACGTATTTCGCTTCTTCGGAGGCACGCCAACGCATCGCCCGGACCATGCCCGGTGCGAAGGTCGCATGCATATTCCGGAACCCCGTCGAACGGATTGTCTCGCTTTACAGAGTTAGACGTGCGCACGGGATGATTCCGTGGAGCTTCGAAGAGGCGTTGTACAAAGACAAAGAACTCCTGGAATCTTCAAAATATGCCACCCACTTACTGGCGTGGCAGCAATCGCTCGGCAGAGACCACGTGCTCGCCACACTCTATGATGATCTGCTGGAAAGCCCACAAGCCTATATTGATGATCTTTGCCAGTTTTTGGGTATTCGGCGATTCACGGTACCGGCTACGGCCATGAGGCGAGTACACACCTCAGAGTCATTGGCGCAACCTCGCTGGCACACGGTTACACACACCAGTTCACGCGTAGCAGAGTGGTTGAAAACCAAAAGGCTCAATCGAGTCGTTGCCGGAATCCGCGATTCCAGGATCGGTCAATTGCTGCTGGCTTCAGGGATGCCTTTCGAACATTTATCACCAGATCTCTCGCAAACGGTTTACGCTCTCATTGCGGACGAAATCGATCGGCTAGAAGTGCTTCTGGGTTGGAACCTTGCTCACTGGCGACCTTCCCCGTCGAGGGTAGGACATGCTTACGTTACCGCTTAGAAAAAATCAACACCTCACACTGCGCGACCTTTCGGCCCGAACGTAGCAGCCCGCCATAGGGTGAATCTTTGTCTGATCTCCCGCATGCAGGAAACCGCCCTTTGCAAGCTCACGAGGACCAATCGCATCAGGTGGAAGGACAAGGTGTCTTGTGCGGCATAGGAGCTTTGAGTGGAATGCACGTTGACCGCCTTTCGCTTGCTAGGAAGTCAGTCGAGGGAATCCTACATCAACTCACTTCAATGGAGTGTTAGAAGGTCATAAACAAATGGTGAAGTCTGGAGTTGATCGAATTCGAGGTTGGCGGCGCAGCACTCACATCTGTGGATCCCCGCAGATGTGAGCGTCGCTCGCGGGTTAATCCACCTACGGCGTTGGATTGGCGATAGAGAAACAGAAAATGGTGCACCCCCGACTCTGATGGAAGTAGTTGGTCTTCATTGAGGTAGGTCATGCAGAAGTCGGTTCGGGGATTCAAGGGCTGATAACAAAAGGACATTACTTTCGTCAGCTCAAGCCCTTAATTCTCCTATTGCCATTCACGGCCTCCCGATATCCTGAAGCCCAGCGGGAAGTGAGAGTTACACGCATGAAAAACGAAGAGTGGCTTGGTCAATTATCCCAACTCACCGGTCTACCGTATTACCAAGAGCACAAAGTCTTTGGCGATAAGAGCGGATCGCTGATCGGCATTACCGATGGCTTTATCGTGGCTCTTGGCCTGGGCAAGGCCGAGGGTGGGCACGCGGCAGTCAAAATTTTGCTGCGTTATGCCAAGACCCAAGCTCCGGAGCAAGTCCGACAAGCGCTCGATCCGGCGAAGGGGAAATTTAAGCTCGTTACCGACCAAACCACTGCCACTCTCACCCGGACCTTCGCGTTTGGCAAGCCAGACGTCTCCGCGATTCGGGAGGATCTCGGTAATTTGCTTGCGGCCCTAAAAACCTGCGCGAGTGGAATCAACGGCAAATGTGAGGAATGCGGGCGAGCCGAGCCAGAACTCATGCTATTGAACGACCTTCCCACATACTATTGTTCCGGCTGCCAAGTTCAGTTAAGCCAAAAACTAGATGCAGCTGCCCTGCAATATGAAAATCTTGAAACCAACATGCCACTCGGTTTGCTATACGGTTTAGGGGCGGCTCTGTTGGGTAGCATCGCATGGGGAGGCGTCGCCTACCTTCTGCATCGAATCTTCCTCTGGGGCGCAATTATTATTGGGTTGTTCGTAGGTAAAGCCGTGGTCAAGGGAATCGGGAAAGTGACCTGGTCGGCCCGCATCATGATAGGTTTGTTTACCGCAGCTAGCGTGGCGTTCGGCGATGCAATTTTCTATGCGCTGTCGGTCGCAAGGGAGCACCACGTCGAATTCCTAGCGGCCCTAAAAGTGGTTGTCGTGAATTTCTGGGCTATAGAAACCGACGCAGATGGTGGGGTCGTGTCGATCCTGTTCGGCTTGATCGGCGCCGGTATCGTCATGTATTCCACGCGGAAACCTACGTTCAAAGCACGATTTACGCCATTAGGAACCCCTGCGACTACACTCGTCAGCGCTGCAGCGAAATAGACTGCCCCCTTTCTGTCGATCCACCCCAACATGGCAGAGCGTAGGCGACGCAGTTTCACGCCTTTGATCAGCGGATCCAAAAGGTTCGTAACAACCTTGCAAATTCTTCAAGACGTACCTGTGCAGAGAAATCGAACGCATGAGGCTGCTCACTCTCAACGTCAACGGTGCCTAGTACACATTCACCCGCGGCATCGAGAACCGGAATGATGATTTCGGACCGAGTGGTCGCGAGCGCCGGCAAGTAGTCGGCATCGTTCGCCACCTCCCCAACATTAACCGTTTTCTTGGTAGCGATTGCGCGTGAGGTTAGGCCGTCGCTGATAGGGAATGCGGGATAGGTCAAGGGGCCCTCGCCGCTCCATGCGATATTTGACACCATGCCCTTCTGAAGGTTACGTCGTACATGCCTGTCCATCGGTATGAACCAGCTGCCGGATGGTCTCGGCAATGACCTTCGCGGTGCTGGTGCGAACTCCTTTTTGGGCTAAGAGGAGAGTCACTTCGGTCAACAGTTTGGCCCAAGTCATTCATCTCCGGGACGCCAGCCACGGAATCGAGAGATGTGCCGAACTTCGTGATTACTGCAGCTCGGGCTGTGCACGCGCAGTCTTCGATTGAATAATGACAGAACCATCGCTTAGCCCGGGCGCCTTGGCCGTCAACTTGATCGCCCCAGCTTGTTGCGATGCCCGAACGACCACGAGCGACCGTCCTTGAAACAACTTGCGGTGATCGCCCTGATAGGATGCATTGTCCTGGCCATCACCGTTGCCGACAGCTGCGATCATGCCGGGGCCGCTGATTGAGTACTGAACCTCATGATCGGCATTTGGCTCCCACCGCCCCTCAGCGTCTACGGCTTCCACCTGAATGAACGAGAGGTCCTGACCGTCTGCCGTTATTACGGTTCGGTCCGCCGTGACGCGGAGGTTTGCTAACTTGCCGGCGGTCGTGAGCACATGTTCAGCGACGGCACGGCCGCCGCGGATTCCCTCTGCTTTCAGGGTTCCGGGTGCGTATGGAACGGAAAACACAGCCTTGAATTCTTGATCGCGTCCGGTTGGTTTTTCACCGATCAACTTCCCATTCAGGAAAAGCTGGACCTTTTCCGTACCGGAATATACTTCCACCTCCAGGTCTTTGCCTTCTCGTCCGGGCCAGGTCCACGTGGGAAGGGTGGGATAGGTTGCCCAACCAACGGCAATGATCTTTTTCCCTTCCGGTTCAGGCAGACGCACCGTCGAATACACGCGATCGCCTCCGTTCCATATGATTTCGCGATAGTAAGACTGTGGCTTGCGAAAGCCGGTTAGATCCAGATCTCCGCACGCCGCTGCGTGCCATGGAAAGCCGTGGAATAAAACCTCCATAGCGGCCTTCATGGCTGGCGTCGCATTCTTTGACATGTCAGCCAGAGCATCCTTCCCCTGTGCCATTCCCAGGAAGAGTTGGTCCACGACGCCAGTATTCCCAAAGGCGCTCATCATTTGCTCTGCGATCTTTGCCTGTTCTGGAGTGCCGTAGGACCACGCGCCGATTCCGGACTCACCCAGGTAGTCCATCGCAGTCCAAGTCAGATCACCAATGACATAGGTGTTGTCTTGCGAGATTTGCCAGAGCGGGAAGGCCTTGGACGGATTCGATTCAGTGGTCAGCATGATGCGCGAGGGCAACTGCTGATGATCCTTTGCATAGGTGGGAATAAGATTGTAGTTGTAACCGGTGATATCCAGCTGCGAAAACACAGCTTCGGCGGTGGGTTTGGTCGTCGTTCCAGGGAAGGCCAAGGTGAGCGGACGCGTGTTATCCAGAGCGCGCACTTGGTCCACTAGCTGTTTGCCGAGCGGTCCACCACTCTCCACTTCCAATTCGGGGATCTCGTTGCCGATTCCCCAAATGATCACCGAGGGGTGGTTCCGGTCGCGCAACACCATGGACGAGACGTCCTGCTTCCACCACTGTTCGAAGTCGCTTCCATAGTCGTATTTCACTTTGTGCGCTTTCCACACATCGAATGGTTCGTCGAGAACCAGGAGCCCCAGGCGATCGCATGCATCCAGAAACGCAGAAGATGGGGGATTGTGGGCGGTTCGCACGGCATTGTGTCCGGCAGCCTTGAGCAACTCGACGCGGCGCTGTTCAGCCCGATCAAAGGCTGCGGCCCCGAGCGCACCGTTGTCATGATGGACGCTCCCGCCGGTTAGCTTAATGGGTTTGCCATTCAGCACCAGGCCTTTTTCCGCTGACCAGGCGAGCGATCGGATGCCAAACGTGGTATTCACCTGATCCACGACTTTGCCATCAGCTTTCACCTGTGAAAAGGCGCGATAAAGACTCGGCGAGTCGGGGGACCACAGCGAGGGACTCGTAAGCTTGAACTGCTGAGAGCTCTCCATTTCCGTTCCCGGAGCAATCTCGAGCGTTGACTCGGCAGTCCCCACCTTGACTCCAGCCTTGTCGAATAGAGTCGTCTCAAGGGTCAGTCCAGCCCGTTGGGAAGATTCGTTGGCCACACTCGTCTGCACGATAACCTGCGCGAGGTTATTCGAAACTTCCGGTGTAGTTACAAAAACTCCCCAGTGGGCAACGTGTGTGGGATTCGTCACGATAACCCGGACGTGCCTGTAAATGCCTGAACCGCTATACCAGCGGCTGTTCGGTTGGGCTGAGTTGTCGACTCGTACCGCCAGCAAGTTCTTAGTTGAGAAATCGAGCTGCGGAGTGAGATCGAAGGTGAATGCGGTATAGCCGTAGGGATGATCGCCGAGTTTGTGTCCATTCAGGAACACAGTGGCGTTTCTGTACACGCCGTCAAATTCGATGCTGACGCGTTTCCCCTTCCAATCGGCAGGGGCAGTAAAGGTCTTACGGTACCAACCTACGCCACCTGCGAAAAAGCCCCCTCCTGCGCCCGACGGGTTGTCTTTGTCCGGCGGGTTTTCAATGCTCCAGTCGTGCGGCAGATTTACCGTGCGCCATGACCCGTCTGCGAATGATGCTGCTTGCGCGCCTGGGGCGTCGCCTAAGAAAAATCTCCACCCGGAATTCGCGGCCAGTTCCAAGCGGGAGGTGTCTGATCTTGCGGCATTCGTCCGGGCCGGGCTCCCGAAAATCAAGGTGAGGCAAATTGCGAGCATGGTGCGGGATAGAGACATTACGAACTCTCCTTATTGGAGTTTTTTGTTGTGAGATTTGAGTTGTCCCGATGCTTGCGGCCTGTCGGCGTTGGCTAGCCCCAGCACAAGGATACGGATGGTTTCCCGGAACAATCGTTCAATCGGCTGTCCGTACTCTTGCTCAACCTTGTTTCCCAAGGACGCGAGCCGCCGTTGCGCTCCAATGACTGCATTCATGACGGCATGCAAGGTAAACTCGGGATTCAGGTCGCGGCGGAGGGAGCCATCACGAATGCCCTCGCGGATGAGCTTGCTGAAGTACTTGAACCCCCGCGGGTTGATTTGCGCTTCCAACATCAACAGACGTTCGGCCGGCCAGTGGCGGGCATACATGGCGTCAAACTGCGCCATGAATCGAACTTTGGCTTGGTCTCTCGATAGCTCATCCGCCATGAACTCAAGCAAAGCCCGGATCTTCGCTAGCCCAGTCGCGGCGCCCTCGATCTTTTGTTTTGCACGTTCCGTATCCTCCGCCATGACTGTGCCGAGAATCCCCCAAACGATCTCGTCCTTGTTAGAAAAGTACTGATACGTTGTCGAAGCCTGTACCCCACTGGCGGAGGTAATCTCCGCCATCGTCACACGATCAATTCCGCGTTCATCAAACAGCTTGGCAGCAGCATCCAGAATCCTTCGCCGCTGTCGATCGCGATGAGCCTGATAGGTTGTCGCCCGCGGTTTTTTTCGGTTCACCATAAATCCGAACTACGTATCTAATTTCGAAATATGTATATGAATTTATCGTTAACCCGGAACTTTGTCCATCCTCCACCTTCCGAGCAGACCAGGAGTGGCGTTGTTCCCCAGATGGGGCCTTCGTTCGCCCCACGCTGAGCCTTACATGCATTAGACTGAGACCCCACTCGCAAAATGCGAATTACCCCCGCTAGCGATTCCGCGCTCCTCGTCACCTTTGGCGATAGCATTTCGTTTGAAGCGCACCTCAGAGTCATCGCACTGTTTCAGGCGTTGGAGCAACTGCGTGACCCTCGCATCCAAAATCTGCATCCCGCCTATGCTTCGCTATTGATCGATTTTTACCCGCTTTCTGCCACGCAGGGCGAGCTTGAAAGCTTGGTCCTTTCGCAAAGCTCCAAATTTGAAAGCCGGCAGGGCTTGACCGCTGAACCGGTCGAAGTTCCTGTCTGCTACGAAGCGGAGTTCGCACCCGACTTGGCGAATGTTGCTCAACATCTGCGCTTGTCGGCGGAAGAGGTTGTAACTCTTCACGCCGCGGGTGAATACCGCGTCTACTTTCTCGGTTTCTCCCCTGGGTTCGCATATCTCGGTGGACTCTCCCAGGCCCTCCGGGTTCCGCGCCTTGAAACGCCACGCACGCACGTGAAGGCCGGCTCGCTCGGCCTTGCAGGAGAGCAAACCGGGATTTATCCCAACGATTCGCCAGGTGGCTGGCAACTCATAGGGCGTACTCCTCAGCGGATGTTTGACCCTTTAGAAGACCCGCCGTCACGGTTACGCCCCGGGGATCGGGTTCGCTTCAGGCGAATCAGCCGAGTGGAATTCGAACAACTTGTCCGAGATCAGGAGCACGGCAAGTGATCCACGTAGTCAAGCCCGGGTTGCTTACCACGGTTCAAGACCTTGGGCGCTACGGGTTTGCGCACCTGGGGCTTTCGCCTGCCGGGGCGGCTGATTCGCTTTCGTTCCGACTCGCCAATTTTTTGGTAGGGAACCACCCCAATACGCCTGCCCTGGAGATCACCCTTGTAGGCCCCACGCTGGAGTTCGACGCTAATGCAACGCTCGCAATTTTCGGGGCACGCACGAGTACCTCGCTACCTCTAAACCAGGCGTTCGACGTCTCCGGTGGGGAGAAAATCGCAATTGGGTCTCTATTGGACGGAGCACGTACGTACTTGGCGGTGCGCGGAGGCATCGCCGTTCCTTCCGTTATGAACAGTTGCGCGACCTTTCTGCCGGCTCGCCTCGGCGGATTCGAGGGACGAGCACTCCGGGCGGGAGACTGCATCGCGGTTGGCGAAAACGTGCTCGGGGTCGGCAAAGAGCTTCCGTCGGGTTTGCTCGAAGAACTTTCGCGTACGGGTCCGGGAACGCTTCGCGTAACGCCCTCTCTACAACATGACTGGTTTGAAGCGCCCGAGGTTCATTTATTTCGAGAACAGGTATTTACCGTTAGTGATGCTTCCAACCGCTCGGGTGTGCGTTTGCGAGGCGAGCCGGTTCTTCCCCACGTTAAGCGAGAACTTTTGACCGAAGGCGTAGCTCTTGGAGCAGTGCAGATTCCTCCGGACGGGCAACCTATCATTCTTTTCGTAGACCAGCAGACCACCGGTGGATATCCGAAGATTGCCAATGTGATAGCTGCTGACCTCTCTCGGGTGGGACAACTGCGACCTCGCGACAAGGTGAGGTTTCATTTTGTGACCATGGCCCAGGCCCTCCAAGCCTTAGAGCATCAGGAAACCCTTCTGTACCGGGCGTTTGCCTTATGACTTCATTGTTACGGTGGTATCAAAACACCACTGCTCAGCAGTCCAGAGTGCTTTGGGCTGCTCTGCTGGGGTGGGGTCTCGACGGCATGGACATCATGCTGTATGCATTTGCCCTCACCAGCATTCAGCAGGAATTTCACTTTAGCCGTGCCCAGGCAGGCTGGCTAGCTTCGGCCACGCTTCTCGGCTCCGCTTTGGGCGGCATTCTGTTCGGATTCATCGCAGATCGCTATGGGCGCGTTCGTGCCCTCATCTACTCGATATTGGCCTACTCCCTGTTTACCGCGGCCACCGCAACGGCGCAATCTGCCGCTGAACTCCTGACCTGGAGATTTCTTGTCGGGCTGGGCCTCGGCGGCGAATGGGCGGCCGGATCAGTTCTGGTGGCCGAAGTCTGGGAGCCCGAGCATCGTGGCAAAGCGATCGGTCTGGTGCAAAGTGGGTGGGCGTTGGGCTATATTGCGGCGGCCATTCTCGCCGCTGCCATTATTCCGAGCCATGGCTGGCGACCCTTATTCGTCGTCGGTGTCGTGCCAGCGCTGCTCACATGGTGGGTACGAAAAAACATCCCTGAACCTGAGCTCTGGCGCAAGGCTCGACAAGAGATGGCTCCAAGCACGATTCAGGTGTTGACTCGAATCTTTACTCCACCCTACTTGCGAATTACTTTCTCCTTTATCGTGCTGAGCAGTGTGCTCATGTTTGCGTATTGGGGGCTCTTCACCTGGATTCCGACATACATCTCCACCTCCGTTACGGCCGGAGGCGCTGGCTTGTCGATGGTGAAGTCCACCCCATGGATCGTCGCAATGCAAGTCGGGGCATTGTTCGGTTACACCAGTTTTGGATTTCTCTCGGATCGCTTTGGGCGCCGGCCGAGCTTTCTCATATTCGTTCTTGGCGCCGCATTGTGTGTTCCCGTCTACGCGCTGCACGCCACTTCCCCGAGAATGCTCATGCTCATTGGTCCACTAGTAGGATTCTTTGGTCATGGTTATTTCAGCGTCTTCGGAGCAATGTTGGCGGAGGTTTTTCCCTCCATGCTGCGGGCGACGGCGCAAGGGCTCTGTTACAACGTTGGTCGTGGAATCAGTGTTTTGGCCCCAGCGACCATCGGATTTCTCGCTGATCGCCATGGAATCGGGATTGCACTCGCCTGCACCTCTGTCTTGTACGTCCTCGCTGCGGGAGTGATTTACCTGTTGCCGGAGACCAAGGGAAGGAGCTTAGCTTGAGTTTGCTGACCATTGACATCAATGCCGATATGGGAGAGTCCCGTGAGCGTCTGGCTGACGGGAGCGATGCTGAACTCATGCGTTACATCACGTCTGCCAATATTGCTTGTGGAGGGCATGCCGGCGACTCATTCACCATGGAAGAGACTCTGGAGCTTGCAAAAAAGAACAAAGTCGCCCCGGGTGCCCATCCAAGTTATCCAGACCGCGCCGGTTTCGGACGGAATGTCGTCAGTCTGACGATGGGCGAATTGCAAGCGTCGATCACCGATCAAATGAATGCGCTGCAAGGGATTGCACGTCGGCTCAATTCGAAGATAACTCATGTCAAGCCCCACGGCGCTCTCTATCACTCCTGCAATGAAGACGAAGAAGTTGCCCGGGCAGTCGCTCGCGCCATTCTCGCCGTTGACGCCAAATTGGTGGTAGTGGGGCAGGCCGGATTCCGATGTCTCGACGTCTATCGGCAAATGGGGCTACATGCGGCTTCAGAAGCCTTTGCCGACCGAAGGTATGAGGCAAACGGTCGCTTGCGCGGCCGATCGCTTCCGGGCGCTTTGCTCGAGTCGACGGAAGACGCCTCGTCGCAGGCAGTGGAGATCGCCGCGCGAAAGCGAGTAATTACAACCGCCGGCGCTGCATTAACCGTTGAGGCCGACACGGTTTGCATCCATTCTGATACCAAGGGGGCTACCGAGATCGCCCGGGCGGTCAGAAATAGTTTGCTTCACTCGGGTGTAGCCGTGCGGGCATTCTGAGTGCTCCCTACGATTTATTGCACCCATAAGCCCTTTCTATCAAAACCCATACCAAAGGATGATTGTCGATTGGTAGATGGCGAAATACCTTGAGGTATGGCTTCTCCCGCGGAGTGGCACCCGCAAACAAGAGATCCCAGGTCGAGCACCTGTGGCCCTGACGGAATCGATGACGATTCGGTTTTGTCTGTTCTGCGGCGAGTTGCGATCCGGATTTCCCACTCTCCACGGCTCGAAAGCGCAGTGAAACTTGTCGCAGAGGTCGTGCCCTGCGACTCCTGCTTCATCTATGTTCTGGAAGGCAGCGAACTGGTGCTGCGTGCGTCCAGAAATCCTCATCCAGGAGCCGTTGAGCGTCTCAAGCTCAAAGTTGGACAGGGCATTCTCGGAGTGACCCTCGACCACAAAGGACATGTCGTAATTCCTAGCGGTGCCGGGTTCGATCCCCGGTTCAGGCTTTTCAACGAACAGCTCTGGGATCGATATGAGGCTTTCTTATCTGTGCCCCTGGTGCGAGAAAGAAAACTGGTTGGAGTGATCAATGTCCAGAACCGCTACCCATACGAGTTCAGCGAACGGGAGATCGCATTACTTTCCGCCGTTGGGTATTTCGTCGGAGCAGAGGTTGAAATAGCGAGACTGGACAAGCAAAACCTAGAGCTCTCCAAGAAACTCGAGATGCGTACCCTGGTGGAACGGGCGAAGGGGATCTTGCAAATGGATTTGCGATTAACGGAACAAGAGGCTTACCAAAAACTGCAGCGGCAAAGTCAAGAGATGCGAAGGTCGATGAAAGAAATTGCAGAAGCCGTTCTCCTAAGTCACTCGCTGCGGAACCAGGGATAATCGTGAACTTCGCCCAAACTCCGTGTCCAATAAGGCATTCGACGAGCTCTAAGTTTTGCAGTAATGCCGATGATAAAAAGTTTGAATTTGACTTCAATCGTTTCTAACAACATAATCCGCTTACGTTCGTGAGTTGCACCCCCCTTTTCGACGCTGAAAAGAGGCAGTCTTCAGGCACGATGCAGTGCCGATTCCGCAGCGCAGTAACCACTAAATTCTGACCGGGGAAGGGCATTCCTTTCTGGAGCTTTGCGCTGAACTATGCGCAGGCGAACGGGATCGTGTCGGCGGAATCAGCGTTGTTCTTGGTGCTTGTTGGTTGAGGGACTTAAGAGGGAGGCAATGAGGTGGATTTTCGCAGCGGCAGAATTCATTCGGACCTTCCGACGGCAGCTAAGGTTTGGCGACCGCTCACGTTTGCCGTTGAAGCTGGTTCGTCTCGAATTGCGCGAAGGCTACGCCGAGTGCGAGTGGATCGCGAGGAGAAACGATCCGTGGGATGTGGATGTCGCGCCGGTTGTTCGCGAACAAAACGAAACCTGGCAGACCTTACGAGACGCCCTCAGCGTGCGCGAAGTTCTTTTTGCCTCGATCCCGCAGCTCCAAGTCGCCATGCTGAAAGTCTATCGGCAACGGGAGACGGGCGACCCGGAGTTGATCATTGCCGGGAAGCGTGAACCGGGAAGACAACCCGCCGCGCGTGAGTTCTTTGCCCATGGCGGCTCAACTTTACGGATTCCGATTCTTCCTGGAGGACGGAGCTCTTCGGCCTCTGGGAATCCGCAAAGCACTGCAATTCGCAACTGAGTAGGGCAAAAAGGGGAAGATCAGCGAAAGACGCAACCAAGGAGAAAACAAGAATGACTGCTAGGACTCGGCCGACAAAACAACTGTCACTATCTCAAAAGTTTGCGCGACTGCGGACGCGACTGAAAGATCCGCAGTGGCGTCGCTATGGTGGGGCACTCCTATCCGGCAAGATTCTCGGAGTGGTGATGGTACTGCTGCTCATGATGGTAGTCAGCGGACTCTTCTTCACCCATGTTTACGCGGACACTGGGACGCCGGACGTAAAAGCCGCCGATATCGTCAACCCGGTAAACACGATGTGGACCCTAGTGGCAGCATTCCTGGTGTTCGGCATGCAGGTTGGCTTCACCATGCTCGAAGCGGGATTTTGTCGCTCAAGAGAAACCGTGAATGTTCTGGTGGAATGCGTGGTTGACACATGTCTTTGCGGCATTCTCTTTTACGCGATCGGCTTTGCCTTCATGTTCAGCCACGGCAACGGGTTTATTGGGTATCACTGGTTCTTCCTGCAAGGTGCTCCTGCGACCTACGAAGGCACCGGCGTTGCCTTTCTTGCAGTGTGGATTTTCCAATTCGCCTTTGCCGACACCTGTTCAACGATTACTTCGGGCGCGATGATCGGACGCACCGGATTCGTCGGAGACCTTCTGTATAGCGTCTGCGTAACCGGCTTCATTTATCCGATCATCGGACACTGGGCATGGGGGCCGGACGGTTGGCTGGCGCTGATGGGTAGCGACGGACACTTCTTCCCGTCCCTCGGCCTGGGCTTCCACGACTTCGCCGGATCGACGGTTGTGCACACCATCGGCGGTTTCATCGCGCTCGCCGGAGCCATTGTGCTCGGGCCTCGACTCGGCCGCAGATTCAAGCGCGACGGAGGGCAGCCCATGCTGCCCCACGATTTGACCATTGCCGTCAGCGGCGGGCTCATTTTGTGGTTCGGTTGGTATGGATTTAATCCCGGCAGCACACTGTCGGCGATGGACCTGGTCGGGATCGGTCGCGTTGCTGCGAATACCACGCTGGCGGCTTGCGCAGCCGGCCTGACTTCAATCTTGTACGGCTACTTCAGGTTCAAGAAATGGGACGCCAGTTACACAACCAATGGCTTCCTGGCCGGGCTCGTCGCCATCACGTGCCCGTGTTATTGGGTTAGCCCCACCGGTTCGGTGCTGCTCGGGGGCATCGCCGGAGTGCTGGTCATTCTCGCAGTCGACCTGCTGGAATGGCTGCGGATAGACGACCCAATCGGGGCGGTGCCGGTCCATGGGGTCTGCGGAATTTGGGGGACGATCTCACTCGGGCTATTCGCTTCCGGGCAATTTGGCGTGACCGGTCCATTGGGGGCTGACAACTCTGCTCCTCTCAAGGGCCTCCTCTACGGGGGCGGTCTACAGGTACTCAAGGCCCAAGTTATTGGTAGCGCCTGCGTCGCGATCTCAACCTTCGCGGTTGCGATGGTGGTCATGAAGGCGGTGAATGCCATCGGCCTATTGCGCCTTCCAACAGCAATGGAAGCTTATGGCATGGACCTGCACGAACACGGGATTTCTGCCTATCCGGAGTACGTCATCTCCGCAATTGGCGCACCCGCAGGAATGGAACAGGAACTGCCACTCAGCCAAGGTGCACACGCCATGGCACCGGCCGCTTCGCTGAATCGAGCGATCGGCTGACGAACGATGGGTTGCAGCGGCAGCCGGAGACTCTGTGATCGAGGCTCCGGCCTTGCCGCCGCCCGAACTACCAAGGAGACAAGATGACAAAGATCGAAGCAATCATTCAACCGAACAGGTTTGATTTCGTGAAGAAAGCCCTCATCGATATTGGCGTGGAGGGCATGACCGTTTCGGAGGTGCGGGGACACGGAAGACAAAAGGGACACAAGGAAAGTTATCGTGGCAGTGAGTACAGTGTGGACCTCCTGCCCAAAGTGAAGCTGGAGGTAGTACTGGACGACAACATTGTAGAAAGTGCCGTGAACACGATCATTACAAACGCCTCCACCGGGAAAATTGGTGACGGCAAAATCTTCCTCTACAAGGTGGAGGAGGCGATCCGCATTCGCAGCCAGGAGCGTGGTGCGGCTGCTGTTTGATGTCAGTCGTATGCGTCGGCCAAAACGTAGCGACGACCATGGCGAGATGCAGGGACCTCTGTATCTCGCCATCGCTGGTTCGATTGAGGGGCGGAAGACGTAGCTTGAAGAAGAGATTGATCTTGGATCTGCACTCTCCAAAACGTCGGTCACCATTGATCTGGGTCCTAATCGTCTCGGTTTCCACGGCGTGCGCTACACCTGGTCATGGGATTGAGTCCGATCGCTTTCGGCAAGATCAGTCGCATTCCGCAGACATTTCGGTTGCTCGACCTTCAACTCTGTCCTTTTCACAAGCCCGCATCGCCAGGATTCAGCTAAAAAACGGTTGCAGCAAGAAAACAGTTACTCCTATCTCCGCCGCTAAAGTAGGCCTGCCGTGCCTCACCGAATCATGGCTGCTACTTCAAGGCTTGAGCCGATCTTACTTTGTAGATTTAGGTTCAGGACTTGGTCGTTCTCCCCCCTGGGCAATTCTCTAAACAATTTGCGCTGGTCTCCGCCCGATGAATTACACCGGTTGGAGTATCGGCGCAGGTCTTGATTTGTAGTGGGTGCTCGGGACACTCACTTCCCTAATCGTTTGGCATTATCCAATTTGAACGAGGAGAATGGGATGCTCATTGAACAATCGTGCGTCGTATCGACCGTTGTGCGGCCAATTCGAACGTCGAAACAGGCCGCGATTTCACGGGTACTAAGACTTTTTCCATTAGGCCTGCTGGTGATCACTGCAAGTGCACGGGCCACTGATCTGGAATCGGTGGATGCTGCTGCAAAAGCAGCTCAGAGCGCAGGTGATAACGCCTGGATGCTAACCAGCGCAGCGCTGGTGCTGATGATGACCGGACCAGGGCTGGCCCTTTTCTATGGCGGACTGGTACGAAAGAAGAACGTCCTTGCCACCATGATGCAGAGTTTCGTTCTCATGGCGGTCATCACGGTTCTGTGGGCAGTCGTCGGCTACAGCTTTTCGTTTGGCGAGGGTAACTCCTTTATTGGCGGCCTGCGCTATTTGTTTTTGAACGGCGTCGACAGCGCCCCCAATCCCGATTACGCCGCCACCATCCCGCAGCAGACCTTCATGGTCTATCAACTCATGTTTGCAATCATCACTCCCGCGCTGATCACGGGGGCGTTCGGGGAACGCATGAAGTTCAAAGCCATGCTCCTATTCATGGTGCTTTGGTCGCTGCTTGTCTACTTTCCAATGGCACACATGGTGTGGGGCAAGGGGGGTCTTCTGAACGCCTTTCTGGGTGGCCGCTTCCCATGTTTCGACTTCGCCGGAGGCACAGTGGTCCATATCACGTCCGGAGTATCTGCGCTGGTCTGTGCGCTCTATCTGGGCAAGCGTTTGGGGTACCCCACTGGGATGAAACCGCACAGCGTCGTACTCAGCTTTATTGGCGCCTGCCTGCTGTGGGTGGGATGGTTCGGGTTCAATGCCGGCAGTGCATTGGGGGCATCGAGTTTGGCGACCAGCGCATTTGTCGCCACGCACTTCGCCGCCGCGACGGCCGCCCTCGGGTGGATGTTGACGGAATGGGTCAGGGTTGGCAAGCCCAGTGTTCTGGGCGGAATTTCTGGGAGCGTGGCCGGACTCGTGGCTATCACGCCAGCATCGGGGTTCGTAAAACCCATGCCCGCGATGCTCATCGGTTTTCTCGCGGGAGTGATTTGCTACTTCATGGTCACGACCGTCAAGAACAAATTCGGCTATGACGATTCCTTGGATGCCTTCGGCGTACACGGCGCCGGCGGAACGCTAGGCGCCATTCTTACAGGAGTATTCGCGACTAATGCTGTCAACAATGCGTTGAAGGATAACTCGGGCAACCCACTTCCTCTGGGACTCGTGGACGGTCATGCGGGCCAGCTTGTCAATCAACTGATTGGAACAGCCATCGCATGGGGCCTCGCAATTGTGGGGACGCTGATTATCTTGAAGATCTGCGACGTTTTGCTCGGATTGCGGGTTACTCCGGAACACGAAATCGAAGGCCTTGATCTAGCGCTGCACGGAGAAGAAGGCTACATCATGGAGGCCTGAAGCAACTCCATGAGTGCAGCGTAAATAACGGTGTCGATAGATAGCCCTATGCTCGTCCAGGAGGACGCGATGATGACAAAGATTGAAGCAATCATTCAACCGGGGAAGCTGGAGGCTCTGAAGACTGCGCTGATTGAGCTTGGTGCTCAGGGCATGACGATTTTTGAGGTTCGGGGACATGGCCGTCAGAAAGGTCATACTGAGGTGTACCGGGGCCAGGAATACGTAGTCGATCTTTTACCCAAGATAAAGGTTGAGATCGTTGTACCCGACCACCTAGCTGAGACCACGGTGCAAACCATTGTTCGAACCACTGCGACCGGGAAGATTGGGGACGGGAAGATTTTTCTCTCCAGCATCAACGACGCGGTCCGCATTCGCAATCAGGAAAGAGGAACGGCAGCACTGTAGTTTTTGAAGTGTCGCGTAGCGTCGGCCAAACCTAGCGACGACCTGCGGCGGGATGTGGGACCTCACGTTCCGCCGCATGGGACCTCTGTTTTGCTGGAGTGCCGGGCTCCCTCGGCTGCAATTTCGAACCCTCCTTTTTAGCCCGCCAAAAATTGGCTTCAACTTTTTCAGTTTGACAGCTGGAGTTCCTGCTGCCATCGTTTTCGAGGGCCGGTGTGGTTAGGGTTGATTTTCCGGCTCATGTAAGACTCTTCAGGACGGGGTGAGATGGCAATTACCAGACGAGACATTTTTGCAATGATTCCTGCTGCTGTGCCACTGGCATCGGTTCTGCCCGCAGTGGCGGGCGGACAGGATGCGCTTCCTTCCGCGACATTCGAGTTCGATAAGTTGCCGGTTGAAAGGCATGATCGTGTCGAAGTCCGGCACATCATGAAAGGGAAGCTGGCGACCGGGGAGTCGGTGGAGGTGCATGAATCCACGCTGCCGCCGAACGGGTACCCGCACCCTCCCCATCGCCATGCCCATTCGGAGATGTGGCTGATCCGTGAAGGCACAGTGCAGCTCACCATTAACGGTACGACCCATATCATCGGGCCAGGCGGAATGGGCTTTGTACGATCGAACGACGAGCATGGAATCAGGAACGTCGGCAGCGTACCGGCGAATTACTATGTCGTAGCGATAGGACCCGGAGCTGATATCCAGGCCTGAGTATTCCCCAACGATCGGCGCCCATGACGACGACACATCGACAGACCGAGCTCGCCGAAGTAGCACCGGAACTTGCGAGAACGCTGGAGCAAGAACCAAAGGACCGCCGGGCTGCCAACTTCGCTGCGGCCACAGGTTTCTTCGCCCTTTTCTCGGTCGTCGGCATCGCGCTATGGGGCCTTCCTTTTTATTACGACTTTATGGTGAAGGAGTTTGGCTGGACGCGAGCCCAGGTAGCATCGGGCAACGCGTTCAGCAAACTGCTCATAGGTCCGGTTTTCGGTTTTCTAGCGGGCTGGATGGTGGACCGCTTTGGCCCGCGCAAACTGCTCATTGTAGGCATATTGCTGGCCGGTCTTGCTGTGGCTGGGTTGGGAAGTATTTCGACCCTGCCATGGTTCTACTTTTTTTATCTGCTGAACGCTCTCGGATATGTGTGCGGAGGGCCGCTTCCTTGCCAGGTGTTGGTCTCGCGATGGTTTGTGAAAGGTCGCGGAAAGGCGATGGGATCCGCTTATCTGGGGATTGGCTTTGGAGGTGCCGCGCTACCTTGGATCTCGCGATTTCTGGTTGACCAAGTTGGTTGGCAGATGGCGCTGCGGGTGCTGGGCCTGCTCATCGTTGTTATTTCGCTGCCATTTGCCGTCTTGGTCAAGGAGGCACCCCCACCTCCCGAAACCGCTGCAAGAAGTACAACTTCGGATGTCGGGCGAGCCTTCAGGAGCTTTTCGTTTGCCCTGCTCATTCTTGGGAGCATGTGCTCGATTGCCGCGGTGAGCGGAACCCAACAAAGCCTAAAGCTTTTCCTCAGTTTCGACCGGCACTACACCCAGACTGAGGCAGCGCGGGTCTTGTCACTGGTCCTAGGCTGCAGCATTGTGGGCAGATTGCTCATGGGTTGGCTGGCCGATCGTTTCCCCAAGAAATACGTGATGCTATTGATTTACCTGTTAGTTGCGATGGCGATCCCGTTGATTTTCTTCTCCCATGAACCGATGATGACATCATTCGCTGCGGCGCTGTTTGGCATCGCGCTTGGCGGCGACTACATGATCATCCCATTGATGACGGCCGAGATTTTTGGAGTGCAGATTCTTGGACGCCTTATGGGAGTGCTTCTAACCGCCGGGGGCGTTGCCGAGGCGTTGGCGCCCTGGTGGGTCGGTCATCTACGGGATACCAGCGGAAGCTACGGGCTGGGATGTCTGGTGCTTGTGGGAATGGCCCTCCTCGGTGCCGCAGCAGCTTTGCTACTCCCAAACACAAGGAGAGCTGGATGAGTAGTAGCACGATTGTGCGAGTGCCGAGTCTCAAAAATGCCAGCCGTTTCAAGGAGCACGTGCATTCCCTGGGTGTAGTGATCCCCTGTGATGAGACGATCCTGACCGGCGAGGACTCGCCGTTGCGTCAACCACTGGTGCGCGGCGGCTACACGATCGCGAACCGCATCGCTGTCCAGCCGATGGAAGGGTGGGACGGAACCCACGAGGGAAATCCTTCCGAAGCAACCATTCGGCGATGGCTGCATTTCGGACTCAGCGGGGCAGGTCTTATCTGGGGAGGAGAGGCGGTTGCTGTCTCGCACGAAGGCCGCGCCAATCCCAATCAGTTGGTGATCGCGGATCGTACCAAGAGAGGCCTTGCCGGGCTTCGTCAGACCTTGGTCGAGGGGTATCGCATTGCGACCGGATCTGATAGCAAGCCGCTCGTTGGCCTGCAATTGACGCATTCCGGGCGTTATTCAAAGCCGAACCTGCATAGCAAGAATGAGCCTCGAATCGCATATCACCATCCTCATCTGGACCCGCGCCTTCGGTTATCGCAGTCCTACCCGGTGCTCACCGACGGTGAGCTTAGGGCGATCATCGAGAGCTTTCATCGTGCGGCGGTCGTGGCGCAAGATCTTGGCTTCGATTTCGTCGATATCAAGCACTGTCATGGATATCTCGCGCATGAACTCCTGAGCGCACACACGCGAGAAGGGGACTACGGCGGCAGCCTTGAAAATCGCACGCGGTTCTTGCGAGAAGTGGTTTTAGGCATACGGTCGGCTGCGCCCGGGCTCGATATCGGCGTGAGGCTGTCGGCTTTTGACATGGTTCCGTTCCGACCGGACCCCGAGCAATCGTCGGGAACAAAGCTTGGGCCTGGAATTCCAGAGACCAACGACGAATGGATCCCGTACCGGTGGGGATTTGGGGTGGATGCGAAACATCCCACCGAGATGGATCTGAGCGAACCGGCAAAGTTCCTGGAGCTTCTGCAGCAGCTGAACATACGGCTAGTGAACCTGACTGCCGGCAGTCCTTATTATTCCCCGCATATCCAACGGCCGGCGTTGTATCCCCCCTCCGACGGATATCAACCGCCAGAGGACCCTTTGATCGGGGTGGCGCGGCAGATGGACGCCACCCGAAAACTGAAAGCGCAATTCCCAGAACTGATCATCGTGGGCACGGCCTACAGCTATCTTCAGGAATTTTTGCCACAGGTTGCGCAAGCTGCCATTCGTGAGGGATGGGTAGACCTGGTAGGTCTGGGGCGAATGGTATTGACGTATCCGCAAATTCTCTGGCATGCGAGCTCGGGACGGGCGCTTGAGAGGAAGCGTATCTGCCGCACCTTCAGCGATTGCACGACCGCACCTCGAAACGGGCTGCCTTCGGGATGCTTCCCGCTCGATAGCTATTACAAAGATTCGGAGCTGGCTAAGAAACTGGAGCTCGCGAAAGGAGTCACTCGGCGAACGGAGCCTGAGGTCACTAGGCAATGATGAGCTGAGGGAGAGATGGCGCAAACGATCGAGAAGATAATCGCAAGCAAGAAACCTCGCCGGCGGATTCAAGGGATCGCAGCGGCCGTTCTGCCCTATGAAGAGGATGACAGCATTGCGGTCGAAGCATTTCAGCACCACCTGGTGGCTACCCATCAGTCCGGGTTGGTGAATGCCGTCAACATGGATACCGGCTACGTCAACCATTTGACGCGCGCCGAGAAGCGAGACGTTTTGAGCTGGACTCGAGCCGCATTGGGGCGGGACGTACCATTTGTGGCCGGAGCCTTTATCGAAAACGAGACCGGGGACCCCGTTGATCTCTACCGCCGCGAGATGGACGCGATCGCAAGTGTCGGAGGGATTCCCATCATGTTCCAGACGGAGCGCCTGCAGGGGAAGTCCACTGCTGAAAGAGCTCGTGTATACCAACTGGCCAGCCAGGACTATCCGCAAGTCTTGGCCTTCGAACTGAGCCCGCGGTTCGCACCCAATGGGAGTATGTTCGACGAGGAGATGTTCAGACGGCTGCTCGATATTCCTACGATCACGGGCATGAAGCATTCCTCGCTCGACCGCATGCTGGAGATGGAGCGTTTGCGGCTCCGTGACCTACATCGTCCTGAGTTCCGCATTTACACGGGCAATGATCTTGCAATCGACATGATCGAATATGGCTCGGACTACCTTCTCGGCTTGGCCACATTCGCGCCGGAGAAGTTTGCCGAACGAGACCGCTTGTGGGAAGCGGGAGATGCTCGCTACTGGGCGCTCTCCGATGCTCTGCAGTACCTGGGGAACATCTCTTTCAGGGATCCCGTACCGGCGTACAAAGCTTCTGCGGCTATTTTCCTGCATTTGATGGGCAGGATTCCAACCGCGCGATCCCACCCCAAGAACGCCAAGCGTCCTGAGTGGGAAGTTGAGATCCTATCCGACTGCGCTCGACGGCTAGGGTTGCAGCCGAAGCCTTATTCGCAACCCATGGCAGAAGTCAAGAAGGACTCATGATCGTCGACTCTTTCAGGCTGATGACAGGATCGACCCGCAGACTGGGCGCGGCCATTGCGGTTGCGCTAGCGGAAGCTCGAGCCAACGTTTGCGGTTCATGGGAGATCCAACAGCGGGGAAGGGACGTGCTCGCAAGTGGTGAGCGCGGGCGGAAAACCTTCTTCATGCCAGGTGACATTGCGGATGCCGGTTTTTGTTGAGCCGACAGATCTTGGAAAGAATTCCTGCGTGCCGCCGGGGAACTCCGCGAGATGTTGCTGGGGCGGCCGACGCAAATTGTAGCCATCGATAGGTTCTAGCGGTGGACGGTGGGTAGCTCGCGCGTTTGGTCTTCTCTCGATTCAAGAATGAAAGCCGTCAACATAGCGGACCTGCGAGAATTGGCGCGCCGACGCGTGCCCGGAATCGTCTTCGATTACCTCGACGGGGGAGCCGAGGCCGAAGTCACGATGCAGGAAAACCGCCGCGCCTTTCAGGAGGTTTTGTTTCGTCCGCAGCAGGCAGTTGCATCTCGCGAATGTAATCTCCAGACTCGGGTGCTGGGATGCGATTTGTCTATGCCGGTGTTACTCGCGCCGGTGGGTTACCTGCGGGTCATGCATCCAGGAGGGGAGATTGCTTCCGCCCGCGCCGCCTGCCGCGGGGGAGCGGGATTCGTGCTTTCTACCGTTTCTGGACATAAACTCGAGGACGTGAGGACGGCGTGTTCAGGGCCGGCATGGTTTCAGTTGTACTTGACCGGCGGACGAGCCGCGGCAGAACAGGCGCTCGAGCGGGCACAAAGCGCGGGCTATGAAGTCCTCGTCGTCACCATCGACACGACCGTGATCGGGCAGCGCGAACGCGAACTACGCTCGGGAATGGAACAATTACTTCGCGGGAGCTTTTGGTCGAAGCTTCCATTTACTCCGCAACTGTTCGCGCATCCCCGATGGCTGGTACGCTTCCTCCTCGACGGGGGACTACCGAGGATGGCGAATATCGTCCACCCCGAGAAAGGTCCGTTGCGTGTGAGTCAGGCACACACGGCGTTGGTGCGGTCTGCTTTCAGTTGGCCCGATATGGCATGGATCCGGCAAGTATGGAAAAGACCCATTGTGATCAAGGGTGTCCTAACCAGGAACGATGCTCGACGCTCCCTCGATGAAGGGGCGTCGGGTCTTGTCGTCTCAAATCATGGCGGCCGTCAACTGGATGGTGTGCAGGCTTCGTTGCGAGCCTTGCCAGAGATTCTGGGTGCAGTTGAAGGCAGAGCCGAAGTCCTTCTCGACGGCGGGATTCGCCGCGGCGCGGACATTGTGAAGGCCTTGTGCATGGGCGCACGGGCTGTGCTGATCGGACGAGCGTTCGCATATGGACTGGCAGCAGCGGGTGAGGCTGGCGTTACTCGGGCTGTTCAGATTTTGCGCGAGGACATGGAGCGTACCCTGAGGCTGCTCGGTTGCCATTCCGTGGAACAATTGAATCGAACCTACTTGGACATTCCCAAGGTGATGTGAGTCTACAAGCCGCTCTGCGGTTAGTCCTCTGGCCGGGCCACGGGGAGAGTTCTGCCCGCCGCACGATAAATCTCCTCAACCAAAACCAGACTTCGTCGTGCTTCTTCTCCGTCGCAGAGAGGCGCTCGGTCCTCCTGAATGGCACGAATAAAGTCTTCAAAGATCGCCTGATGGCCTGAGAAGTCGCTTACCACGGGTGAGGCGAGGTTCTCAAGATCGTCTGACGGAGTGCCGGGGCGGACATCTTCCGGCGGATTTCGCAAGTCGACTGCGACCACGCGGTCGTGTTCCAAGACGAGGGTTCCTTCGGTCCCTGTGATCTCGATACGCCGCGGATAGCCTGGGAAAATGGCTGTGGAAGCTTGCAGAATTCCGTGGGCGCCTGAGGAAAATTCGAGGAGAGCAACGGCGAGGTCTTCCGCCTCAATTTTGTGAAGTCCGGTGGCAACAGAAGACTGCACGCGGGCCACATCTCCCATGAGCCAAATCAGAAGGTCCACGGTATGCACGGCTTGGTTGATCAAAGCTCCACCACCGTCCAGTTCCAAGGTCCCTCGCCATTTCGAATTTGCGTAGTACTCAGGTGGACGGTACCACTTCACGCGGGCGTCGGCGAGCAGCGGCCTCCCGAGCACGCCCTGCTCGATCCATCTTTTGAGTTTGCGGATCTCCGGTTTAACGCGGTCCTGAAACATTACGCCAAGTTTTACGTTTCGCGTACGCGCGGCTTGAATCAGTGTGTCAGCAGTGGCTACGGAAATGTCGATCGGTTTTTCCGTAAGGACGTGAAGACCTCGTTCTGCAGCCGCGATCCCTTGCGCCGCATGCAGGCCAGATGGGCTCCCGATGGCGACGAAATCCATGGGGGTGTGATTGAGAAAGTCATCGAGCTTGGTATAGGGCTGGCCCCCAAACTTATCGGCAAACCGCCGCACTTTTTCGGGATTGGAGCCATAGATCGCCGCAATGCCGAGGCCCGGAATCGCAAGCGCCGCACGCGCGTGCGTTTCGCTGATATTGCCCGCTCCCATCAACCCCACCTGGATCGTCCGATTCATTCGCGAACCCTGCCACAGAGATGACTAGTCGATCCGCGATGGGTGGTTGTCTACGCGGGCTCTCCAGCCGAATGGCGTTCTTAGTATCCCTTTACCTTGACGACGAAGTAAGTAAATTCTTTCGATCCTTCGAGTAAGATCTGGTGCGGAACCTTGGGAGGAATGCGGATCACATCTCCTGGGGAGAGTTGTTTGCGAACTCCGCCCTCGATTTTCCCGTTCCGCTTCTCGTGAGGCTCGACGGTTTCGCCCCCAACCATCGTGCCACCCACAACCAAGGTTGCAGATCCCGACTGAACAAAGAAGACGTCTGCCTGGGTCTCGTGCCACTCGGGAATTCCGTCGGCCTCGCGATGCGCGAGCATAAATAGATCGTTGGAGAAGTCCCCGAGCCGGCGAGTCGCGACGTGATGAGGGGCGGTCGCGGCCTCCGTCCTCAATTCTTTTGCCATCTGGCTCAAAGAGGCGGAGGTCCAATGCTGGAAGCCTTCCGGAACCGTTTCCTGTGCGGATGCGACGAAGACCGCGAGAACGAAGAGATAACAGAACTTGAGGACCACGAATCACCTCGGGTGGAGAAATGTGAATTGCATTCCGCGCCGGCAATAAAAGTCCGCTGCGATCCGAAGGCTAGGCATCCCACCAAAATGTGTCAAGCAGAAAATTCTAGCCCTGCACGTTAACAACGCAAAACTCAGCAGCCCCTTCAGGGGGGCCAGTCTGAGCGAGATCCGAGTCCGACTGTTGGAGCGTTTTACCCGTGCCTGCTCGGAAGTGTGCAGCACCTGCTATGATGAGCGCCGTTTTCAGTGACACGGGAGCATCTGGGCGGTGAATCGCCGCTCGGGTTCGAATGAAATCCTGATGGCAACGAGGTCGTCTTCGAGCAAACCTCCTCCGGATCAAGGTGAAGGCTCTTACGCAACAACAGCACGCTTTTGGGAGATCCCTAAGAATCTATGCCTGCATTTCAACTGTCTGTTCTGAGTGACGAAGTTTCACAAGACTTTGGGCGGGCCTGTGAGGTGGCGCGCAGCCGTTTTGGCATAAACCTGGTCGAACTGCGTTCCCTCTGGGACAAGAACATCGTGGCGCTCGATGCGACTGAAGTTGTCGAAGCAGCTCGGTTGATGAAGCGCTATGACCTTAGAGTGAGCGGCATTGCTGGACCCTTGTTCAAGGTTGACTGGCCGGGTGCTCCAATTCCCACCCACAATGAGCAACGCGATCATTTCAACGCGAGCTATACATTTGCGCAACAAGACGAAGTGCTCGAACGGAGCATCGCACTGGCGAAGATCCTGGGAGCTTCCACGGTGCGGTGTTTCGATTTCTGGAGGCTGGATGACCAGGGACCATATCGCGAGGCGATGAATCAGGCGCTGCGAGAGGCTGCAGAGAAAAGTGGGAAACAGGGCATCACACTCGTGCTGGAGAATGAACACGCCTGCAATACGGCGACCGGAGCGGAGGCAGCGAGTGTCCTGGCAGAAGTCAGATCCAGACATCTGATGCTCAACTGGGACCCTGGGAATGCAGCCATGGCGGGCGAAACCCCTTACCCATCAGGTTACGACCTGCTTCCGAAAGATCGCATTGGCCTTTGTCATTGCAAAGACGTCGGGTGGAATGGTGCTAAACGAGAATGGGCAGCGGTTGGGGAGGGCATGATTGATTGGCCTGGTCAATTCCGGGCGTTAAAGCGCGATGGCTATCACGGCGTGATCAGCTTAGAGACGCATTGGCGCGGTGCAGGTGCGGCCGAGGCGTCTTCGATCCAAAGCTGGCAAGGAATGAAATCTGCGCTGGCGGACGCGGAAGCTGCGTAGGACGTCCGTTCACCGACACCGACTGCCCACTTCAGGGATGCTACCGCGCCTGGGCGAATTGTTCATCCTGATTGATGAACCCGACCGAGACCAAGGCGGTCTCACCCGCGACCTGTCTTCTAGGATCTCGGGGAGGACCCGCTTGTAAAAGGCTGATGGGCGGGCGCTTTTTGGTTGTCAGGTTCGAGCCAGCTTGCATGTCATCCATTCTCTCGGACGAAGTCAGAGTTTGGCTGGTGTCGACGATGGCTATGCTGTTGGTCGTTACCTTGCCTGCGAGGTCCTAAGCTTTCAGGTTTCATGCCATCGCGTTCAGACTGCTCTGCATCATAATTGTCGATAACGGGCGTTCATTTCCGATCTTGGCAACTTACCTTACCTTTTTTGGGTATCTGCAGTGTCTCTGGATCGGGTGAATTTAAGGTGTGCTGAGAGGAATGTGGCACGCTATTCACGGAAAAACTTGAAAATGGGTTCAGAAAATTTCTAGCTCTTTGCTGAACACAGACACGCGTTTTGAGCATAAAATTTCGATGTTGTAATCCTGCCGAAGATGTCGTCCTAGTATCCCAGAGGTGGTGGCAGGTTCACTCCAGGTTGGCATGACTCACTACAGGAGTCGGTATGGCTGACAACGAGAAATCCATGCAGCAACTCTCTGATGCGGTGGCGCGGCGAATCACGCGGCGCAACTTCATCAAAGGTGTCATTGGCAGTGGCGTGGCCGTCTCCTCGGCTACCTATTTGTTCCGTGCATCAGGTGTGCTCGGGGACAGCAGCGGCGATCGGCTCCTTACCCTGAACGTCAACGGTCAACAGCGTCGAGTGGACGTAATGAAGCAGGAGACGCTGGCATGGACGCTCCGCTACAAACTCGGGCTCACGGGAACGAAGTTGGGATGTGACCGGGCTGAGTGCGGGGCTTGTACCGTCTTGATCGATGATGTTCCGCACTATTCGTGTTCGATCCTGACGCACACGGTACGCAACAAGAAAGTACTCACGATTGAAGGCCTCGCCAGTGCCGATGGCAAACTCCATCCCGTACAACAGGGCGTAATTGACGAACAGGGATTCCAGTGCGCGTTCTGCATGTCGGGATTCATCATGTCGGCGGTTGGATTTCTGAAGACGAATCGAACCCCAACCCGGCTTGAAATGGCGCACGGTGTATCCGGAAACCTCTGTCGTTGTCAGGACTACGACAAAATTCTCACCGCGCTGATGCGCGGAGCCGAGAACATGCGGAAGGTGACCCATGCCTAGTGAATGGAAGCCGAATCAGCAAAAGTTCGGGGCCAAGTACAAAGTACTCGGCAAGGACTACGCAACGCCCGATCTTTACGCTAAGGTGACCGGGCAGGCGAAGTATGCGGAAGATTTTCGCGCCGAGGGGATGCTGTTCTGCAAGTTGCTGCTGAGTCCGGTGCCGCACGGCCGCGTGAAGCACCTCGACTTAAGCAGGGCGCTCGCGATGCCGGGGGTGAAGGCGATCCTTACGCAGGATGATCTCCCGGCGCCAGCCGACAGCGTCTCTGATCTGGGAGTGGTGACCAAGGCAAATCAGCAAGGCGAAAAAGCTCTGGCGATGGAACCGCTGTACCAAGGCGAGCCGATTCTGGCGGTCGCCGCTGTGGATGAATACACCGCGGCCGAGGCTATTGAAGCCATCGACATTGAATTTGAGCATTTGCCGTTTGCCGTGGATCCGCTCGACACATTACGCCCAGGTGGGCCGAACCCCCGGATGGAAGGCAACGTCTGGGTGAAGCAGCCGGTGCCGCCTTCGAAGCCGGGAGAGAAGCCTCAGGGGCCTCCGCCTCCAAAGTTGGGCGAGTTGAAATGGACGGAGGCCGATTTTGCAGAAGCCAAAGAAGGGCGACTCCCGATGGGTAATCCGCAGGACCAGTGGAGTTACGGCGACGTCGAGGCCGGATTCCGCAACGCCGCGCTAGTGCTGGACGAGACATTTGTCACGCCGGACACCAGCCATCAGACACTCGAGCCCCGCAGCACGCTTGCGTATTGGCAGAACGGAAAAGTATTCGTTCACATGGGAACGCAGAGCACGGTGCAAACCCTGGCCGGGTTGGGACGCTGGCTGAATATGGATCCAAGCCAGATCGTGCTCATTAGCGAGTACACGGGTGGTGGATTCGGCAGTAAGGCAACGGGATATATCTTCGCGATTATCCCGGCGCTGCTGTCGAAAAAGGCCGGTGCTCCGGTGATGATGCGCATCAGCCGTGAAGAAGAAACCTTCATCGGACGCGCGCGCCCGGGATTCCAGGGGCGCATGAAGGTAGGTTTCGCCAAGGATGGCCGCATCACCGCGCTCGACATGTATGTCATTTGTAATAACGGCCCTTACGACGCCGTAGGGGATGCAGGTGCATCGGGAAACATCGTTTCGCTTTTGTATCAGCCAGCCGCGATGCGTTGGCGCGCAGTGACGGTTCTCACCAACACCCCGCCTCGCGGGGCGCAGAGCGCGCCAGGTGGCATGCAGGGCATTGTCATGATGGAGCCGCTGTTGTCGAAGGCGGCGCGCAAACTTGCGCTCGACCAAGTCGAGATCCGGAAAGCGAACTGCCCTGAGGGCAAATCCTTGTTTGGTGCTCCCCAAGAGGGCAAACGGCGGCACTCCACCAGCGCATATCTAAAGGAAGCATTCGATCACGGCGCGCAGCAGTTCCGCTGGACCGAACGCGTTGCCCAGCCGAAACGGAGCGGCACGAAGGTGCGCGGACTGGGTGTTTCATCCAGCGCATTTTATGCAGGGTCGGTCGGGTACGACGGCTTGTTCCTGATCAAGCCAGACGGACGAATTTCGATCCAGTCAGGAATTGGAAATCTGGGTACCGAATCCATCAGCGATGTGCACCGCGTGGTGGCGGAAGAATTGGGAGTGCCGTGGGAAAAGTGTGAAGTCATCTGGGGTAATACGGCAAAGAACCTGCCCTGGACCTGTGTCTCCGGCGGCAGTCAAACGACCCATGCCATGAGTCGTGCGGCTTACGCGGCAGCTCTCGACGCAAAGCAAAAGCTGCAAGAGATCGCTTCGAAGACCTATGGCGGTAAGCCGGAGCAATACCAAGTCGCGAACGAACGCGTCTTCCACAAAGGCGGGGGCGGGAGTATGACGTTGGCCCAGGCTGCGCAACACGCGATCAAACTGGGAGGAATTTACGACGGGCATGAAGCTCCGGCCGAAGTGAATAAGGTAACCAAGGCTTCGATCGCCGCGCTGGCCGGACAGGGCCTGATCGCATCTGCGAAGGACAAGTTCCCACATGATGGCCAGAGCTTTTCGTATGTCGCCTGCTTCGCTGAGGTCGAGGCGGATGTGGAAACTGGAAAGTATCACATCACCGACTATCTCGCGGTCGCCGACGTGGGCACGGTGATTCACCCCAAGGCCTTGGGGGGACAGATCACGGGACGCTCTGTGCTCGGAATCGGCCACGCAATCGGACAGAAGTGGGTCTTCGATCCGCAGTACGGGCACTTTGTGTCGCGGCGCTTTTATCACACCAAACCGCCCACCATCCTCGATGTCCCGGTAAACATGCAGTGGGCGGCGCTCGACATGCCAGATCCGGAGACGCCAGTTGGAGCCCGTGGCATTGGCGAGCCTCCAGTCGGAGGCGGGTGTGGCGCTATTCTCAATGCGCTGTCCGATGCCTTGGGCGATGAGATTTATCGGCGAGCGCCAGTGAATTTGGACACGATTCTGACGGCGCTCGAAGCCGGGCGTCCCACGCAGGACCCATTGACGGCACATGTATGAGTGCAAATGCACAGACACGGAGTGAACTATGGCAGTAATTCGTGATGTGATGCCGGCGTTCCAATTGCTGCAACCCACGTCGATCGCGGATGCGCAAAAGTTGCTCGAAAACCAGGGGCACGAGGCAATGGTGCTCGCGGGAGGCATGGACGCGTTCGATTGGCTCAAGGATCGAATCCGCAAACCCAGGGCGGTTGTAGACCTCAGTGGGGTCGAAGAAATGCGCGGAATTCGGGCGCTGAGCGATGGACTCGAGATCGGCGCAATTACCACTCTGACCGAAGTTGTGAATCATCCCGTCGTAACCGAGCACTACGGGTTGCTAGCGCAAGCTGCGTCTCTGGTCGCTTCTCCGCAAATCCGCAACCAGGGAACCATCGGCGGGAATGTCTCGCAAGACACCCGCTGCTGGTACTACCGTGCAGGATGGCCCTGCTACCGGGCCGGCGGCAATATCTGTTACGCCGACACGCCCGTCGGCCGGAATCGCGAACATGCCATCCTGCACGCGGAGCGCTGTGTCGCGGTGAATGCATCCGATACGGCGCCGGCGCTGATTGCGCTCGACGCGAAATTCGTGATCAGGACCCCCCAAGGCGAGCGTGTCGTCAATGCCGAGGACTACTTCCTTGGACCGGAGATAGATATCACGCGAATGAATATCCTGAAACCCGGTGATTTGCTCACCTCGATTCGGATTCCATCTACTTGGGCGGACGCCCAGTTCTTTTTCGAAAAGATTTGCGACAGAAATGTTTGGGATTTTCCGCTGTTGAATATTGCTTCTGCAATTAAGCTGTCGGCCGATGCCATTCAGGACGTACGCATTTCGGTGAATGCGGCGGCGGCTCGACCACTTCGGTTGAAAGCTGTGGAAGACGCGGTGCGCGGCCGCGCTCGCGACGCTTCCACGGGAGAAATGGCGGGGAAACTAGCCGTGCAGGGTGCCGCTCCGTTGCAGTTCAACGCCTACAAAATTCCATTGATGCGAAACCTGGTGAAGCGATCGATCACCGGCGTCAAGGAGGCGTCATGGGCATAGTACAGTGGGCTACCAGTCCGTTGGGCCAGCATGTGCCAATCCACATAGCATGGTTCCTGATCTGGGTGGCGGTGATCGCGGCTATGGCTTTCCTAATCGTGCATGCGATCTACATGCGCTTTTTCGCGAAGGAGAAAGAGTTCGCGACCGATCCGAAGTCGTTTGACGCAGCACAATTGCCCGCCCGTGTCCCCCGCCATTCGCTTACGGCGCGATTGTTTCATTGGGTCATGGCTGCGTCCATGCTGGCGCTTCTCTTCACGGCTTTTCTGCCCAAGGTTGGTGTGCAATTTGATTGGGTCGAATACCACTGGATCGCGGGCACCTTGTTGACGCTCTCGATCCTGTTCCACATCGTGCACGCCTCCTTCTTTATGGATTTTTGGTCCATATGGCCCGACCGCACGGACATGAGGGATGCATGGAATCGAGTGCAACGATTTTTTGGACAGTCTGCGCCCCCGCCACGCAAATTCTCCAAGTACCCGCTTGAAAATAAGCTTTATCACGGAGCGGTCATGCTCACCGGGTTGGCGGTTGTGATCACTGGAATCTTCATGATGTTTCGAGTGCGCACGATTTTCTTCCCGCGGAATCCTTATTTATTTGGCGATATGACTTGGGGGCTGATGTACGTACTGCATGGCCTGGCAGGCGTGGGATTCATCACATTGATAATCGTGCACATCTATTTCGCTGTTCGCCCCGAAAAGCTCCCCATCACGGCCGGGATGCTGGTAGGAACGATGAGCCGAGAGTTCTATTTGAAAGAACACGATCCATCCCGCTGGTCAATTAAGAGCTTGAACCAGCCGCAACGAGGCTCCGTCGATGGCGACTGACTTCCTCGATCGTTGCGACGCCGTCGAAGAATGCTACGAGTTCATGCTCGGCTACGCCGGGAAGGGCATTCCCGGTGAACAGGGAAACGAGGTTCGCAGGCACTTGGAGCGTGCCGCCGCGGCGCTCGATGGGATGCCCGCCGCATGCCTGAAGGCTTTGGGGGAGACGAGCCCCGAGTCGCTCGAAAGATCTCGAAAATTTGTTTCCGTGTTAGACCGAGATGCCAGCGATTCGCTGGCCGCCATTGAAATGGTGCTGGGGCAACCCGTGATCAGCTCGCAATTGATCGACAATCTGAACGCTTCCATCCACCTGCGCGCCCTGCTCACGGACCTCTTCCTGATCAGTGAAGTCATAAGTGCGAGCACGCCTGCACTGCCCGAAGAGCTGTGAAATTTCTGCATGCTGCTAGCCAGGCCGGCGCACGCAAGGTTGCCGCCCAATGCTATCTAAGGGTTGAGAGCGAGCGCAGTGGACTGGCGAAGGACAAAATCCGTACCTAAGGTATATTCGGTTCCGGTAAGCCGGGGCGTATGCCCTTCGATCTCCGTAAGCAACGCTTCGAAAGCAAGTCGTCCCGCTTCGGTTTGCGACATCCGAATGGTTGTCAGCGGTGGGATGACGAATCGCGCCAGCCGGATGTCATCGAAGCCTACGACGGAGAGCTGGGTGGGTACTGAAATTCCCCGTTCATAGGCTTGTCGCATTACTCCAATCGCGGTCATATCATTTGAGCACATGACGGCGGTAAGGCATTTCGCTCGGCCGAAGAGTTCACCGAATGCGCGCATGCCACCCTCTATCGTATGGTCGCCCTCGATTATCAGATGGGGCTCCACGCGCATGCCGATCTCGCGGACAGAGTTCTCGAATGCCTGCCTCCGCGTTACCGCCGATTGAAGTGTCAAAGGCCCGGTGATGAATGCAATCTTTCGATGGCGCAACGCCGCCAGATGCTGAACTGCTTGCCGGATCCCTCGTTGGTAGTCCACCCGGATATTGCAGATGCCGGGGAGGGCGGGGCCGACGTCGATAAACACCAAGGGCACTTTTCGGAAACGAAGTCCTTGCAGCAGCAAATCCTCCATGCCAAACGTCAGCACGGCGACGCCTTCGACTCGGCGCTCGATCATGCGTCGGACAGAGGCTTCCATGCGCTTAGGATCGTGCACCGTGGAGGTGAGAAGTATTTCGTAATCGTGCTGAACTGCGATGTCCTCAAAAGACTGAACGATCTCCGGGAAAAAAGGGTTGGTGATGTCCGAAACGATGAGCCCGAAAATTCGGCTTCGCCCCGAGACTAGCGCTCGGGCTTGACTATTTGGGAAATAGCCCAATTCTGAAACGATCTTCCAAACCCGTCTGGCGAGCCGCGGATCTACCGTCGGCACCCGGTTGATCGTGCGAGAGACCGTAGCAGTAGATACTTTCGCGCGTTTGGCAATTTCTCGAATGTTCATGACGAGCTAGTCTGTCCGAATAAATTTCTGCTCAGGGCGTGGCCGCAGTTCCTTCCACCAGCCGGTAGCGATTACGATCGTGCTCCTCACGCGTTGCTTCCTCGTGAAGTTGCGCAAGTTGTTTTAATAAGCCCGGCACCTCGTTGCTGTGCTCGGTTTTACGCAGTGCCTGGATCAGGCGATAGAGCGTGGCTTGATCTTTTGGGTTTAGGTCTAGGGATCTGCGGCATTCGCTGATCGCGCCGGGATAGTCATCCGATTGCAGGTACAGCTTTCCGAGGACGGCATGAGCTGCCGCCAACCGGGGGTTTAATGTCACCGCTCGCTTCGCGGAACGCAGTGCTGTAGCAAAGCTTTCAGACCCTTTCTCGGCCCCTTCCTGGGTCAGAATGTCTGCCCGTAAGTACAGCAGGACGGCATCATCTGGCTTCTCCGCCAGCTTTTGCTCAACCGTTCTGAGGGCACCGGAGAGATCACTCTGCTGCACAGCCAGCATGCCTTGAGCCGCGGTCGTGAGGGACTGAGTGGGGTCCAGACGGTAGGCCGTTGCAAAGTCCTCCTGCGCTTTCTCGAAATTGGACAACTGGGCGTAGAGCATCCCGCGGGCGAAGTAAAGCGGCGCCGACTGTGGCTGCAGTGCGAGTCCATCGTTCACAACATTGATGCCGACTTGAAACGACTGGTGGGAGGCGGAGAGATTGGCGAAATCCACATATAGGCCGGAATTCGCGGGCTGAAGGAGGATGGCGCGGCGCAGAGCGTCTACGGCCTTATCCGTGTCGTGGACGGCCTCGTAGGCGGAGGAGGCAAGCTCCAATGCTTCTACATCCTGGGTGTCAGATGACAGCATGGGCTGGAGTGCGGCGATGGCTGCCTCTGGGTGATTAGCCATCAGCTGGATGCTGGCTAGAAGGCGAAGCTCCTGAGAATCACCGGGCTTCAGTTCGGCTGTGCGTTTCACGATGGTTGTGGCCCGTTCGAGTTGCTTCGAACGAACTAGACAAACAGCATAGGCATGCAGGGCATCAACCTGAGCTTGGAACAAGGGCGCGGCTTTTTCGAAATGGGGAAGGGCTCGGTCGCAGTCGCCTTGCTGATATTCGAGCACTGCCAGCATGCCATGAGTGGTGGTGTTTTCAGGGCGTAGCCGCGCTAAACGCTCTAAGACAGCAATCGCGCCGGGATCGCCACTATCAAACTCGATCTGAGCGGCGCCTTCGAGCGCCGGAATTGTGTTGGGAGCAATGCTGAGCGCATGCTTGAACGCTGCGAGTGCTCGTTTCTTGTCACCCTGGCGATCATAGGCCACGCCTTGCATCGTCCAAAGTTGCGAGTTGCCGGGGGAGCGGCGTAGCGCTGGGCCCAGCAGTTCTAGGGCGCCTGCATAATTCCCGTCGCGGATCGCGCCGGCTATACGCGATTCTTCGTTCACACCACTTTGCGTGAAAGCAAGCGCGCACACCAGTGGGAACAAGAAACCGACTGCGCACATACGAATTCGTGGGAACGCCGCCATCTTGGTAAATCCAGAATTGGTAAATCCAGAGCAATGGCAACTTCAATTTACTCAGAGTGGGTCAATTACCCAAACCCAAACTTCCTAGCATGAACTTACCGTTCGCAACAAAAACGGCCCGCGCCTTGAGGACGCGGGCCTGGTTGGACTGGGATTGCTCAGAACGAGATCTTTGCGCCGATCTGCCAGAACCGTGGTTGATGGGAAGCTGTGGCCTGGCCGAAAATACCGTCTGCAATGTTGTTGTCAATATTGGCATAGTTTGCCCGGTTGAAGATATTGAAGAATTCGAACCGGAGTTGGAAATTGATGCGTTCCGTGATGCGCGTATCTTTGTAGAAATTAACGTCAGTTTCGTAGAAGTTGGGTCCCCGGAAGCCGTTCGACTTTTCATTGCCCTCGGAGCCGAATGCCGGAAGTGCGAAGTTGCTCTTCGGAATGGCGCCGGTCAACCATGAACGATTGTTCGTGGATTGGCTGTAACTACTAACATCCGGGAAGTCGAAATTGTTTCCGTCTGCGTTGAAATCTCCGCTCCCTGGCGCATACCCGATGGCGGGATTTGCGAGCGAGGGACAATTGCTCGGTCCGTTTTGACACACCGGCTGGTATGAAGCACCGGTGAAGGCAGTCAAGGGATATCCGGACTGGAAGATACTGGTACCGCTAATACCCCAACCTCCGGTCAGCAGTCCGACCGCTCCCTTACCATCGGCCAATCCCTTGAGGGAATAGTTGAAGGAGAAAGAGAAGCGATTGGGGACGTCGAACGGTGACAACCCGTAGTACTTTCCGGGGTTAAACGGATCTGGATAGGTGAGCGCATCGTCCTTAGCCCGCGACCTGGTGTAGGTCGCGTCAATGAAGCCCCGCGAGAACTTGCCCCGGAGATCGAAATATACGCTGTTGTAGTTCGCGTAGCGATCATTGGCAGAATAGGTGATCGCACCGAAGCTTGGATTGAGCCGGGTCGGGACCAGGCTTTGATGGGTGATCATGTCTCCAGGCAGTACATTAATGTCAACACCGTAGCTCACGATGCCGCTCGAGTTGCCATTGCTCACGATGTCATACGAGTGGGAGCCCGAGTAGCCGACGCTCGCGGCCAACTTGGATGTGAGCTTGCGCTGAACGCTGAACATCCAGAGGTTCGCTTTCGGCGACTTCAGAAGTGGATTGATACCTCCTATGTTGAAGCTTGCCCCCACGACGCCACCCTGAGCGTTAAGCCCACCTTGGAAGGTAGGGAATGTAAACCCAAATGGTGGCTTGCTGCTGCTGCCTAGCACGAAGACGGGTGCCTGCGCGGTTGCGGTTCCCCCAGCGAAGAACGTGGGTAAGACCAGCCCGGGCGGGCTGCCACGGAATTCTTCTTGCACGTTAGCTTGGGTCAACCAGTTGTTGTAGATTCCGAAACCACCGCGAACCGCCCAATTGCCGTTTCCCGTGGGATCCCACGCGAAACCGACGCGAGGGCTGAACAAGTTATTGACCGAGTGCAAGAGAGCATTTTGCGTACCCTTTGCATATCCATTGGCGATTTGCTGCTGGACAGTATCGCCGGTCCCGAAATAGAAGTTGCCGAATACTGTACTTGGACTCTTGGACCAAGGATTGCCACTGTCGTCGTAGCGCAACCCTAAAGTCAGGGTCAGATTTCTGCGGGCTTTCCATGTGTCCTGTACGAACAAGCCAAACGTTCTTGAAGCGGCATTCCAGTTCCACAGTTGCTGGGTTCCGGTCGCAGGGTCGTACATGACGCCGTTCTCGTCACGAGGCGCGTCCTGCGCCAATGCAAGCAAGTTGTTGAAATCGAACTTTGGCTGTGACCAAGGTCCCTGAAAAGGCTCAACGTCATCGCCGTACCATCCTTCATACCCAACTTTCAAGGTGTGGGTACCCTGGATATGGGTGAGCACATCGCGCCAGTGCCAGTTGTGCTGAATGAAATCGCCCTGAGCAAAACCCACGCCATAGGCTTGACCCGAGTCCACATTGATACCGGATACGTTAATCGAGGGCACGGTGTAATCCTTGGCTCCACTCCCCAAAACCCCCTCCACGCGGCTGACACCTGCTGTGAAGTCATTGAGCGTGTTGGAGGAAAATGTGTGAGTCCAGGAAGCCTGTCCTGCAACTTGCCATGTGTTGTTCAAAGCTGAGAATTGAGGCATGGGTGAAGGTGCCCCAGTGAGAAGAAGCGTGCGGAACAAACTTGCGTAAACCCGATCTTTTTTAAAGTCCTGATCAATACGCGCGAAATACTGCGTTCCGTTGCGTCTGGACGTCGCTCCAAAGGAGCCGACATCGATCATCGGCAGAGAGCAGGGAACTCCATTTTGACCAGCCGTGGTTCCACAGCCACCAGCGCCTGTTCCGAAAATGTCCTGGGCCGTTTGCGAGACCGCGGCGTTACCAATTCCGGAAGGAAGGTAGTTGGTTAGCACATGTGTTCCCACGGTGCTCGCGTAGTTGGTCTGCGCGAAGGAAATGAATTGCGGGTCCGGGAACGTTACCGATCCACCGGCGCTCGAGGAGGAGCGCAGAGCTTCCACAGCAAAGTAAAAGAAGCTGCCCTTGTGCGGAATGATAGGCCCGCCCACGGAGAAGTTCATGTTGTTGGAGTGGAATGGTTTGTAGGGACTCGTGGAAGAGCTCACGAAGTGTTGATTGGTGAACATCTTTTGGTTGTTGAACCAATCCGACACCGAACCGTGGAACTGGTTGGTGCCAGAGCGTGTGGTAAAGACCGTCAGCAAACCCGCGGCGCGGCTATATTCGCTGCCAAAGGTGTTTACCTGAATGCTGGTCTCTTGGACGGCATCGGGTTGGGGTGTCAAATTCAACACACCCTGGCGAATTCCGCTCGTGATGTCGAGGCCATCGACAACATACTGGTTATTGTTCTGACCTTGGCCGTTGGCGCTGGCGTCGACCTGCTCTTCGGTTGAAAAATTGTCCACACCGGAGGCGGGGCTGCCTGAAGAACTCGTTCCAAGCCCGGAGACACCTGGTGCCAACGTGACCAGGGTCACGAGGTTCCGGCCGACCACCGGCAGTTCGGCGACCGCTTGGTTTTGGAGAGTCAATTCAACGCGGCTATCGGCCGTGTCAACCACCGGTGTCGCGGCGGTGACGTTCACAGCTTCGGTTACGGCGCCGACTTTTAGGGTCACGGGCACGTTGATGTTTTGCTCGGTCAGTAGGGTTACGCTGGACTCGGAGCGAGAATAGCCCGTCGCCTCGACTGTCAATGTGTAGGTTCCCGGCGCCAGGCTCACGAAACGGTAGTTTCCGTCCGCGTCGGTCGTCGTGCTTCGCGTTGCCTGCGTCGCGGAGCTGGTTAGAGTGACCGTCGCTTTGGGCACAACCGCGCCTGAGGAATCTTGAACGACGCCCTGCATGTTACTGCTGAACTGGCCCCAGCCGGGGACTGCGAGCAGGGCTACAAAAGCCACCAGGGAGGAGAATCTTTTTAGAGACATGTGCACTCCTGGAATTTCCTCGTGAGGATTTTCATGTAATCGTTTACTCGTATCGCCCTGAAAAAGATCCAATCCTGGGTTGGGCGGGGGAGACGAGAGTAGTTGCAGGCTAAGCGATTTTGCAGGCGCCGCGAATGAGACAGATGTACTATGAATGTACTACTCTGCTGAGGATAGCTTTAAGGTTTCATTCGCCCATCGAGTGGATCATGCCCTCGTGTCCCCCATCCTTCGCGCGCCGAGCAATCGGCGTTGTCGCGGTTCTAGTATGCGTTTTCTCAGCTTCCTGCCGGCCGCGCAATGGATTGATTGCCGTCATCCCACGTTCCTGCGGGACCGTCCTGTGGGAACCAGAGCACGCTGGGGCGGCGCACCTAGCCCACAAAAATGGGATCGAGGTGTACTGGAACGCACCGCCCCGTGAGGACGACGTCGAAGGGCAGATTGCGTTATTGAGCAAGGTTGTGAATCGTTCCCCCGCCGGAGTGATTCTGACCCCTGACGAGACGCTTCCTTTGCGAACGCCGGTCCGCAGAATTGTGGATCGTGGAGTTCCGGTAGTGGTCGTGGGCACACAGTTGGGGGTGGCACCGTCCAAAAAATTGGCTTACGTGCTGAATGACGACGATACGGGAGGCCAAATCGCGGCGCGACGCCTGGGGGCTGTGCTCGGTGGAAAGGGTTCAGTCGCGATTCTCGGAATCAATCCGCAGCTGACCGGGCTGACGGCGCGCGAGCGTTCTCTCGAGAAGACGCTGGCGGCAGAGTTTCCTGAAATCCATGTGGTCGCTCGTCGCCTCGGACATTACAGCGTTCCGCAAGAACAACAGATTGCCGAAGATCTTCTCAATGGAGGCACGCCACTCGATGCGATTGTGGCACTCTCCGCCAGTTCAACCCGAGGCGCGTATTACGCGATCGTCGAGTTTGGGAAACCCCGGCTCATCAAGATTATCGGATTCGATCAGGACTTGATCCCACCGCTTCGAACCGGGGGGATCGATTCGATCGTGATGCAACGGACTTACGACATGGGTCACGTCGCCATGAATCTCATGCTTGCGCAGTTGAAGGGAGAATCGGTTCCCGGAGTTACCGTGCTGCCCCCGCTGCTAATGACGCGCGAAAACCTGGACTCGGCGGAAATCTCCAGCCAATTGACGGCCAACTGGTGGGCCAGCGAATGAAAAGGCACTGGCCTTCTAGGGTGGCGTTGCTCGCGGCGTGCGTAGCTGTCGGGGTGATCGCGGCTGCCGTGGCTTTGCGGTGGCGGGGATGGCATACATCCTCGCTTCCCCTGGAACCGAGTTTAGAGCGACTGGACGACTGGCATGCCTTCGGCGGCGCATGGCAGTTCGTGAACGGTGCCATGCTTAACAACTCCGACGAGCGCGGCGCGAAGTTGATGTATGACGATATTCGCCCCACCGATTATTTGGTCGAAGCCGACGTGCAGCTATTGGGGCAATACGGTGATGCCGGCCTGATTGTTCGAGCGCACAATGAGGAAGTTGGCGTCGACGCCTATAACGGGTACTATGCCGGGCTTCGTGACTTGGACAATACCCTGATCCTTGGCCATGCGGGATTTGGATGGATCGAGTATCAGAAGAACCGGGTGGTGCCACGGGTGGTTGCCCAGCGGTGGTATCACCTGAAGTTCCTGGCGTACGAATGCAACATTGTTGCCAGCGCGACGTCGGTGGATGGAGCAGTGACGACCGACGCTGTTCGCGTGCCGGATTGTATCCGATCAGGTCGTTTCGGCTTGAAGTCTTATCAAACCGGAGGTCTTTGGCGAAACCTTCGAGTCCGCGCGGCCACGCGCGAGGATCTTACCGCGATGGTGGGGAATGCCGAAATTCCCACGCCCAACCCTCTGACTAAAGTCGGGCCCATCGGAGACCCTACCAATGACACCAGTGAGCAGTATTTCGAACCTTTGTATCTCGACATGCGAGACCACCACGTGGACCCCGGTGGAACACTCATTTCAAACCTTGTGGCGCTAGCGCCGGATAAGCCCACCGAGGTTACCATCCATGGGGTTGTGACTCTCACGGTGCCAAGCTTGTTTGTTCAGGACTCTAGCGGTGGCGTGGAAATTCGCAACTTTCACGCGAAAACGCCGCCCCAAATCGGGGACCAGGTGGAAGCGAAAGGAGAGGCGCAGCCTCACGAGTTCAGCGCGATCATGAACAATGCGGAAGTGCACAGCTTGTGGTCGCATGCGCCCTTGCATGCCATGACGGTGACCGCTTCGCAGGCCGCCACGGGTGCTTTTGATGGGCGGTATATCGAGATTGAAGGTCGTTTGGTGAAAAAAGAGTCGGCACCCGACGGGGCCATGATTCTGGACTTTGATGAAGACAACCAATCCTTTCAGGCGATTACTAATGCGGCGAGCGGCGTGGCGCCTTTGCGGGGGATCAAGGAAGAGAGCCGCCTGCGGTTGCGAGGGATTTGTGCAGTTAGTTCGACATTTACCCACGATCTGACGCCCTTTGCGGTCCTACTCCCCTCAGGCAATGACGTCGAAGTATTGCAAGGCCCTCCCTGGTGGAACACCCGAAACATCGTGGTAGCAATCATTGCCTGCTTCATAGTGATTCTGATCGCACAGGCTCTGCAAAATTATGTTGAGAGATCGAGGTTTGCTGCCGTGCTCGACGAGCGCCACCGGCTAGCGCAGGAGATGCACGACACTTTGGCGCAGAGTTTCGCGGGCATCGGCTTTCAGTTGCAGGCAATTCGGGACGAGATCGATAACGAGATTGCCATTCGTCAAGAGATTGAGGTTGCCTCAACTCTGGTGCGGCGCAGTCATGAAGAGGCCAAGCGCAACATCGCTGCCCTGCGTCCCGAACTGCTGGAATCCGCGGGTTTGTTGAAGGCCCTCGAAGAAAGCGCGCGAAGCATGGTGGCCGGGGGCACAATTCGAGTCCTTGCCGTGAGTTCCGGAGAGCCGTTCCGCATCCCCATTCGGATTGTAGATGCGCTGTTTCGCGTCGGGCAGGAGGCGCTCGCGAATGCGGTCCGCCACGCCAGCCCGACCCTTCTCAAGGTCACGCTGGCTTATGAAACCAGCACCATCGAGCTGAAGATTGAAGACAACGGAGGAGGGTTCCTGATCGAGTCGCAGACCTTAGGGTTTGGAATTCGCGGGATGAGAAGCCGCGCCGACAAGATTTCCGCTGACTTAGATATCCGAAGTACGCTTGGGGTCGGAACCACCGTGTCTGCGCTCGTGCCGGTGTCTATGCTGATGCGAATACGATGGCCGATGGGCTTTTGGCATTCCCTTTGGGAGCATCGATCGAATGAACAAGGTAAACACAAAGAAGCCGATTCGACTGCTGATCGTGGATGATCACCCCGTTGTCAGGGCTGGCTTGAGCAGCATGCTGGGCAAGCACAAGGACCTGGAGCTTTCGGGGGTGGCTGCGAGCGCAGAAGAGGCCGCTCTGGTGTTGGCCCGACGTCCTGTGGATGTGGTGTTGCTCGACTTGCGAATGCCGAGGGTTAACGGCATTGATGCGATCCGCCTGTTCCGGCAGCACCCAACCCCGCCTCGAGTGATTATTCTGTCGAGCTTCGAATTTGAAGAAGAAATCTTTCGCGCCGTGCAAGCAGGCGCACGCGGATATCTAACCAAAGAGATGTCGCGCGATGAGATCGTCGCCGGCATCGTGGCCGTCCATGCGGGAAAAGAATACTTCCCGCCAGCGATTGCCGCCAGACTCTCCGAACGCAATCATCGGTCGAGCCTCAGCCCGCGCGAACTCGAGATCCTAGAGCTGCTCTCAAGAGGTCTGACCAACAAAGAAATCGGGCAAGCCTTTGGCATCAGCAAGCATACGGTTCGAAACCATATCAACAACATCACCCAGAAACTCGACGTGACCGACCGCACGGAAGCGGCTTCGGTCGCCATGAAGCAAGGAATTATTCCGCTCATTGGGTGAACGGTCGATTTAGCAGTTGCAATGAGACAGATGTACCATGCAGAGCGTCTGACATTCGCTTTATTTTTTCGACTGGGTAAACTCTTAAAATCCTATGAAGAAGACATCTCGACGCCAATTCATGCAAATTGCGGGAGCAGGAGCCGCGGGAGCGGCTCTCTTGCATCCTGCTCGCAAATTGTGGGCAGCCACTGATTCCGTGTCCGTTGTTGTCGAACCGCCGCTATCCGTTTTCGATTACCCCGCGGTGCAGCTCTTGCCCGGACTCTTTCGCGAGCAGTTCGATCGCAATCACGATGTATTTTTGCATCTCGATGAAGATGCGTTGCTCAAGCCGTTCCGCCAGCGGGAGGGGATGCCGGCCCCCGGTCCCGACATGGGTGGATGGTACGACAATGCCGACGATTTCAGTCCGCCGGAAAATTTTCATGCCTTCATACCCGGACACAGCTTCGGACAGTACCTGTCTGGGCTTGCACGCGCGTACGCCATCACCGGGTCACAAGCCACCCAAGAGAAAGTGCATCGCCTGGTACGCGCCTTTGGAGCAACTGTTGGCGCAGAAGGGAAGTTCTACCGCGGGTATCACCTTCCCGCTTACACGTTCGACAAAACCAGCTGCGGCTTGATTGACGCGCACGAGTTTGCGAAATGCCCGGACGCACTTGAGGTACATTGGCGGGCCACGCAGGCGGCCTTGCCTTATCTGCCGGAAAAGGCCCTCAGCCGTGCCGAGCAGCGCGCGAGGCCACATCGCATGGTGGCGGATACGTGGGATGAAACTTACACCTTGCCGGAAAACTTCTTCCTCGCCTATCGCCGAAGCGGCAGGAAGGAGTATCGCGATCTGGGCGCGCGCTTTATTGAGCAGGACTACTTCGGTCCGCTCGCCGACGGTCAGAATGTGCTTCCGGGTGAGCACGCCTACAGTCACGTGAACGCCTTCAGTTCAGCAATGCAATCGTACTTCGTGCTCGGAGACGAGAAATATCTTCGGGCCGCCAAGAACGGTTTCCAGTTTGTCCATGAGCAGAGCTATGCAACCGGCGGCTGGGGTCCGGATGAAGCCTTTGTTGTGCCCGGCAAAGGCTTGCTGGATGCAAGTCTGGGTACCACGCATGCCAGCTTCGAAACCCCCTGCGGAGTTTATGGGCATTTCAAGATCACACGATACCTATTACGCACCACCCGCGATTCTCGCTATGGCGACAGTATGGAACGTGTGCTGTACAACACCATCGCCGGTGCGCCCCCTGTGATGTCTGACGGGACCACCTTTTACTACTCCGACTACAACAACTCTGCCAAGAAGGTTCACTATCGGGACAAGTGGCCGTGCTGCTCCGGCACATACCCGCAGCTTGCCGCCGACTACGGAATCAGCTCCTACTACAAGTCGAGCGACGGAATCTACGTGAATCTTTTTCTGCCATCGCGTGTAACCTGGTCGCAAAACAACACCCAAGTTACTCTGACGCAAACGACGGAGTACCCGCACGCGCAAACTACGCAATTGGCATTTGCCTTGCCTCGACCGGAAACCTTTGCGGTGTATCTGCGGATTCCTGCATGGGCTGGCGCTAAGACGCGTGTTTCTGTGAACAGCCGCCGCGCGGACACTCCTGTAGAGCCGGGGAAGTTCATGGCTCTACAGCGCAGCTGGAAAGACGGCGACCGGGTTGAGGTCGAGTTCGAGATGCCGCTGCGACTCGAGGCTGTCGACGAACAGAATCCCAACAACGTGGCGCTTCTCCAGGGACCGCTGGCCTTATTCGCGGTCACAGAGGTTCCTTCGCGAGTTACGAGAGCACAACTCTTGGGAGCCTCCCGCGTTTCCCAATCTGCGGATGACTGGGCCGTACGAACCGACTCGGGCGTTGTCACGTTGCGTCCGTTCGGAAAAATCATGGACGAAGGCTATCGCCTATATATCAGGATAGAAGGCTAGGAGTTGGTGGATCCCCGGGGGCACCCCCGGGGAATTCAGGATCCTCTCCAGCGCACGCGACGATCGGGGATAATACGCTGTAATGAATCTGTTGGGAAAACTGGTAGCCACCTGGGCTTTCCTGTCGGGGTGTGCTTCGTTGTACGCTCAAACGACTCCGGGCCGTGCCGCCCAAGTCACAACCGCACTAAGGGAAGGGAAGCTAGATCAGGCGGTGCAGCTGGCTGATCAGGGGCTGGCGGCGGCGCCAAACGATCCCCAGCTTTGGGCTCTCAAGGGAATTGCCCTGTCAGGCCAGAAGCGCACGACGGAAGCTCTCGGCGCCTACCGCCACGCGCTCAAGATTTCTCCCAACTATCTGCCAGCGCTGGAGGGCGCTGCCCAGATTCAGTACGAGGCTGGAGACGTGGAGGCCGTCCTTCTCCTGAGACGAGTCGCGCAACTTCGCCCTTCCGACCAGACCAGCCATGCCATGCTCGGCACCCTCGCTTACAAGCAGGGAAACTGCAGGGAAGCGCTCGCGGAGTTCGAGCAAAGCCAGCAGTTGATCGCGACCCAACCGGGAGCCTTGCAGGAGTACGGAGCCTGCCTGGTCCGCTTGAAGCAGCCCGAGAAAGCGGTTCCGGTTTTCCAGCAACTCCTCGCCTCCCATCCCGACGATCTGCGTGCCCGTCGGGCCCTCGCCGCGGTGCAGTTGGCTGGCGACCACACGCACGAAGCGCTCGTTACGTTGCGGCCACTCGTCGAAAATGGTGATCCAGATGCAGAGACGCTGCAATTGGCTGCTTCTGCACACGAGAGGCTTGGCGAAACTCCCGAGGCGGTGAAACTTCTGCACGATGCCATCGTGAAGGATCCTCGGCGGGTCTCGCTGTATGTGGATTTTGCGAACATTGCGTTTGCCCACCAGTCCTTTCAGGCGGGAATTGAAATGACCAGCTCCGGTCTCAAGCTTCAACCTGCGGCCGCACCGCTTTACCTGGCGCGTGGTGTTCTGTATGTGCAAACTGGTGATTTCGATCGGGCAGAGGCAGATTTTGAAAGAGCCGAGCAGTTGGATCCCCAACGTACTGCTGCCGGTGTGGCTCAAGGGTTAGTCGCCGAAGAGCGGCACCAGGACGATCCCGACAAGGCGCTGGCGGTGGTTCGATCGAAATTGGCAAAGACGCCGAACGATGCCTTTCTGCTATATCTGGAATCGGCCATCATTCAGCAAAAAGCCCCCGCGGCCGGCACGCCGGAATTTCTGCATGGAATGGAGTCTGCCAGAAAAGCCGTCAGGTTGCGGCCCAGCCTTGCCAACGCACATGACGTACTTGCGAATTTCTATTTGCAGGCAGGGAAAACCGATGCTGCCATTGCGGAGTGCCGTGTCTCGCTCGAGCACAACCCGAAAGACCAGACTGCGCTTTATCGACTCATCGTAGCTTTGCGAAAAACCGACCGCAAAGCGGAAATTCCTGATCTTCTCAAGCGTCTTGCGGAGGCGCGACAAGAGGCCACCAAGCAGGAGGCAGAAAACAATCGCTACAAACTCGTGGTAAGTCCCTCGCAATAGCCGTCGCCCGGTGGCTTGATTCGAGGGGTTTACACTTCTGCTACCGATGAATCCAAGGAGCTACCCAGGGTAATGTTCGTCACTCGCCGCTCGTTTGTTTTGTTTTCACTTTGTGCTGCTGCCCAACAGGCGCTCCCGCAAGGCATTGCCAGCCGCGATGTCAAAGCTCAGGCCGCCCCCCCTCCTTCGGGGAAACCTTACAACGCCCACTTCGAAGACGTCGCTGAGGTAGCTGGATTCCATGTGCCGGTCATTTATGGCGGAGTTGACAGGAAGAAATACATCCTGGAAGCCAATGGCTGCGGCTGCGCTTTTATCGACTATGACAACGATGGGTGGATGGATGTCTTTCTGCTATCGGGAACTCGTCTTGAAGGCGCGCCCGCCGAAGCCACCAATCGCCTTTACAAGAATAATCGCGACGGTACATTTACCGACGTCACCGAGAAGGCTGGCCTAAGGTTCGCAGGGTGGGCCAATGGCGTTTGCATTGCCGACTACAACAATGACGGCTTCGATGACATCTTTGTGACCTACTTCGGCCAGAACCGACTGTATCGCAACAATGGCGACGGGACTTTTACAGATGTCACCCGGCAAGCCGGTCTCTGGGAAGATGGGCCGCCGCGTTGGGGTGCGGGCTGTGCATTCGTAGATTACGATCGCGACGGTCACCTTGACCTTTTTGTCTCCAACTACATTCGATTCGATTTGCAGCACGCGCCGGTACCAGGCGAGAACTCCACCTGCAATTGGAAGGGCGTTCCGGTGAACTGCGGTCCGCGCGGATTGCCCACCGGACGACATTCGCTTTACCACAACAACGGCGATGGCACCTTTACGAATGTCAGCAAGAAGGCTGGAATCGATGTTGAGGTGGAGAGCTACGGAATGACCGTTGTCGTCGGAGACTTCGACGAGGACGGCTGGTCCGACATTTTCGTGGCATGTGACTCCACTCCTAGCCTGTTGTTCATGAACAACCATGACGGCACCTTCCGCGAAGAAGGAGTCATGCGCGGCGTGGCCTTGAGCGAAGACGGTATGGAACAGGCGGGAATGGGCGTTGGTATCGGCGACTACAACCTCGACGGCCATCTGGATCTGTTCAAGACCCATTTCATCGGAGACACCTGTGGCTTTTACCGAAACAACGGCAAGGGCGAGTTCGATGATGTCACGCGATCGGTGAAGGTCGGGGTTGAAACCCGCTATACGAGTTGGGGCACGGGCATTGCGGATTTTGACAACGACGGCAATCCCGACCTCCTCGTTGTCACGGGCAGCGTTTACCCCGAAGTGGAAGCCAAACTTCCGCAGTACCCGTACAAGACGCCCCGAGTGTTATTCCGCAACCTGGGCGACGGTACGTTTGAGGAGTTACCCACTCAAGCGGGACCGGGGATCACCACGCCTCACAGCAGTCGTGGGTGCGCCTTCGGAGACTTCGACAACGATGGCGATGTGGATGTCCTGATCATGAATATGAACGAGCGCCCCTCGCTTCTCCGGAATGATGCCGATCCGAAGCGGCATTGGATCAAAGTGAAGTTGGAAGGCGTAAAGTCGAACCGCAGCGCCATTGGTGCCCGCGTGCTTGTGAGCTACGGTGGCAAAAAACAGACCCAGGCTGCCGTCAGCCAATCCAGCTATTACTCAGCGAGCGACCCACGTTTGCACTTCGGTTTGGGAAATGTGAAGACGGTTGACCTGGACGTGTTTTGGCCAAATGGACTGCACGAGAGCTACAAAAATGTTCCCGCCGACCAACTCGTTACCTTACGCGAAGGTAGTGGCCGGGTTGCCAACAAGGGTTGGGAGAAGGTGTGACCTGGTTGCAGGAACACCTCCCCCCGCCGAGGCCAAGCTGCCCACAGTCAAGAACTGCTGCTCAGGGCGTGAGATCGATCCAGGCCAAGTCATTCGTGAGTGGCACAATGTAGGCACCACGCTCCATCTGCAATTGCTGTTTCGGATGGTAAGTGCCCACGCCATGGATCTTTGCAGGTTGTTCGATGGTCAGCAATGCTTGCGAAGTGAACTGGGTCGAGGGTGCGAAGCCAATTCGAACCTTGCCAGTAGCTGGATCCAACTGAACGCGGTCGAATGTACCCGACTCCAGAGTGAGCCATAGTCCGAGCGACGCCAAATAAACGCGCATGCGAGCCGAGTCGAGGGGCGTGACTTCAACCAGGTTGCCTTTCCGGGTGATGTTTCCTCCGAAAGCCTGCGCACCAAACTGCGGGTCCTTCACGACGTAGGTTGCCGTATTCCACGCATGGCCGAAAAAATTTGGGCCGTAGTCGCCGGTGATGGGATCGGGTTTTAGCATGTCCGGGAAGGAATGGAATGCGGCTGCAGGAAAGCCTTCCTGGTCAATATCGGTAATTGCGCCCATCGTGCCGGCATACCCCACGCGAAGCAAGTAAGAATCATCCGGATGGTCCCGGTATTCCGCCAGTAAAGGTATGGCGTTTAGCGACGAGCCGTAGTGATGAAGCTGCCGCTCGAGCCTGCGGTCTTTGCCGGCGAAAATGAAATCCCAGTAGCGGCGCACGCTCCCGTTGTATCCCCAATGCGGGATGGCAGGATCGTATCCGAGAATTGCGTTCAACGTGACTTCTGCTTTGTCGCGGTATCCGAAGTATTTTGTCCAGTCGTAAACTTCCTCTTGGCCGGTGGAGTCCCAGGGCATTTCGCTGCCAAAGGGATAAGCTTCGGCCCTCCACCGATCGGCGCGAATGCGCATCCTAGTCTCAAGATCAGTCGCTTTGTCGTTCATGCCTTCGCGCTTCAGGTCGGAGAGAACCTGCAAAAATATTGTGCCTTCCATCTGCCCGAACACGGCATACTCGCCAGCGTATTTTGTCATCGCAACCGAGGTTTCGTAGGACTGACTCAGGTACCAGTCCCAAGGATGATTCGTAACGAGGCCATGGTGGTTGCGCGCGAGCCGGTACATCACCCAATACAAGGCTGCGACATGGGGATAGTCATAGGAACGGTCCACGCGTTCCGCGTGTTGTTTGTTCCAACTGGTCCAGCTGGTCCAATCGAGATCTGGGCGGTAGGATCCTGCGGGCAACTGGTCGGGTTGGTAGTAGAAGAGACTCTTGCGAACCCCAAATTTGTGGTCTCCATCTTTGTATTGCAGTCCGCCCCAAACGACACCATCGATGAATTGTTGCAGTTTGTCGATCTCTTCTTTGTCTGGCTCAACGAGTTGTTTCATGATGGCGGCGAGCCATGCGCCACCCCCACCTTCATCGCCCAGGCCGGCGATCCAGGCGCGGCTGTCCTGCATGACAATCTTGTTTTCTTCGCGATCGTAGGTCATTGGCGAGGGGCCACGGTGGAACGGATCCTTGGGATCGACAAACCAGTCCGTGGTGGTGAGGAATCGCCCCATATCTGCGACCACCTCGCGCGCAGGCTTGGTCACAAAGTAGTGAATGGTTTGTACGAGGCCGTCGCTGTATGTGATCGTGAGACGTGCGCGGCCCCATCGCTTACCTTGGATGGAATAGGCAGCCCAAGCCTTGTCTGGAGGCGATGAAAGTTTATGGAGCGAGAGCGCGTCCGAAGGGTCTGACGATATTGACTTCACGTCTTTGGGGTATTTGAGGAAGAGACGCCCGTCAAGGTCACTGGGAAGGATGTATCCGGGGATTCCGACAGCGACGGGGCGCTGGTTTGCCGCGAGCGTCTGCTCGATATTGCGTATGGAGCTGGACAAGAGGAATCTCACACCGTAGGTTCTTGTCTCTCCTGGCTTCAGCGTTATCGAAGTGGGTTGATTCCACTCTCGAACACCATTCCATTCGTTTTCCGCATACGCCGCGCTGTGAGCCAGCCACTCATAGAATCCTTCGAAGGTAATTCCCCGGGGCGTTGGGTCGGTGAACACCGGAGGAGCGCCAAAATGATTGGGCTTATCGAGGATTGGGTTATAGGCTTCAAAATTGGTGCCAGTGTCGGGCACAACCAGGAGCGCCGGGCCATGTCCGCTGAGACGTGTGACTTGCAGATAGCCCGCCTCCTCGCCAATATAAGGATCGTAAAACGAACATTTCGCGTGGGCTTGCTCGAGAGAGCGGTCATTTAGCACATTGTTGAACACCATCGGAATGCCGAGCGCGCCGATCTCCACAGGTTCGGTGGATTTATTTTTTAACGCGAAACGCAGGGCGAGCTTGCCATTTTGCACTGTCCAAGTGCGCTGGATTTGAAGCGGGATGTCGCTTGGCAAGCTCGGTCCGAGGTCCGCTGCCGCAAGAACGCCGGAAGAGGCGGGCAGGGTTGTTACTGGCATACGATGGATGGCGGTTAAGTAGTTTTTCCATTGCCCGGAGTCGCCCGGCCGAAGGCGCAGTGTGATGTCGCCAAGATGAAAGTATCCGTCTTGCGAGCGCTCGATCAGCAAGTCTCCCGGCGTGAAATCGAAATCCGGGTTTGATTTCGGCTTGAAAGCAGCTACGGTTTGCGAGGAACGTACCAAGGTCACGTTGAATTCTGGAGTTTCGAGTTCGATGGTTCCGCCTTGGAGCATGGGACCGGGAGTCGGCGGTGTCTTCGGCTTGTTCTGGGCTCCGGCCGTGGCAAGAAGAACGCAGCCCATGGCAAATGATGAAAACCAAAGTCTGGGAAGAGCACACCCTACTGCGCGAGACTTACCTGAGGCCATCGTCTTCTCCTGGAGTTACTTCTTGGGCTTCAACGACTGGATCACCGCGGTGAAATCCTGTTCCGAATAGCCGTTGGCTTGGGCCTGCCGAAATACCGAGAGCGCAGCTTCTGCCGTCGGCATGGGGACGCCTCGCGATTTTGCTTCTTCGACCGCATAGCTCACATCCTTCGTCATCAGGCGCAAGAAGAAGTGAGGCGTGTAGTCCCCCGAAGTCACTCGAGTGGTGACCCGTTTCACCATCGGGCTGCCCGGAACTCCTTCGGTGAGGATGGATAAAGCCTTATCTACGTCAAGGTCGCCAGCCTTGATTAAAGCCAGTGCCTCTCCGAACGAGACGGTCTGCACTGCCGCCATGAAGTTGTTGATCAACTTCATGAGGGCCCCGCTTGCCGTCGGGCCCAAATGGACGATGCCGCGTCCGAGAGCGGAAAGCACAGGCCGTGCGACCTCGACGGCATTGGCCGATCCGCCAACCAGAAACAACAATTGCCCGGATTCGGCATGCGGTTTCGTTCCGGTCACCGGCGCATCCAGAAACTCGAGATCGCGTTGGGACGAAGCCTCGGCCAGTTCTTTTATCCAGGCGACTGTGAGTGTGCTGGACTCGATCAGCACCGAACCTCTGCGCGCACCAGCAAGTGCGCCGGCATCACCCATCCACACCGCCCGGGAAGCAGTGTCGTCAGAGACCATGCTGATGACCACGTCGGCGCGCTCGGCTGCCTGCCGTGGAGAATCGGCTAGGTATACGCCAAGTTCGGCGAACGGCGCAGCTTTCTCTCGACTGCGGCTGTAAACGCTAAGCGGGAATCCCGAGGACACCAGCCGTCGCGCCATGCCGGAGCCCATGATTCCCAATCCCAAAACTGCGACCGGAGTTTTCATCGTGAGTTATTCCAGAGATGTGATCCTGACTAGTTCTGAGGGAGCATGCGCCGCCGATACGGTACTGCACAGCGGCCGCCCGAATCCCTCGAAGTGAATCTCGATGAGATCGCCGCCTGCAAGGCGCACGCCCTCACCGTAACTCAAGCAATCCGCGCCAAAAAAGTGAACATGAATGTCACCGGGATGGCGGTGGTCGTCGAACTTGAAGTGATGGTGCTCAATGTTTTGCAGGTTGTGGCACATTTCTGCTTCCCCGGTGCGAATTTGTCTTGACCAGACGGAATCACCTCTACGAGTTATGGAGACCTTGCCCGGAACGGAGTAGAACTTTGGATCGACCACCAGTTCGGGCCCGATCGCGCAACTGCGCAACTTTGAGCTGGCAAGGTACAGATAGTTCCGTTTTTCGAAGTTATGGTCAGAAAACTCATTTCCTTGGGTCATGCCGATGCGTACGGGCTGACCTTCGGGTGAGATGAGATACACGCCTGCGACCTCGGCCTCTTCGCCACCGTCTTCGGCATAATCAGGAATTTCCAGAGGCTCGCCATGGGCCCGCAGAATCCGGCCTGTGCCTTTAAAGAACCACTCCGGCGAAACGCCAATTTGACCGGCTGCGGGGCGACCTCCGTCCCTCCCCCAGCGGAACATTTTCATGCTGTCGGTGAGATTCTCAATCTCGTCGGTATCAGAGTTGCGAGAGTGCATTGACTGTCGATCTCGGGCGCTGCCCAGATGCGTCAGCCCGGTTCCGGAAACCAGGCAACGGGCAGGCTCGCCCGGATGATCGATGGCAGGCAGGATGTGCCATTCACTATCGCCTTCATACACGGAGTCATAATCCAGAACTTCCCGAGTGGCCTTCTCTGTCGCGAGGGAGGACAATCGGGTTCGCCGTTGGAGAGATTCATCGGCCAGCGCGTAGATGGACTCAGCATCTCGAAGCAAACGCAGGTGGGGTTCTTCGACCAATGCGACCGCTCGCTCGGCGGCTTTCCCCAACTGGATAAGGCGTATGCTCATGCGATAACTTGAAAATTGTCTTGCAGCGATTGCTCGTTGATCGTAAGTCCCAGGCCGGGCAGATTGTCATCCAGATCTACGAAGCCGTTCCGCGCTTTCGGTTCGCCATCGAAGATGTACCAGAACAATTCGTTCCCAACCTCGACGTCGACCACCGGGAAATATTCCGCCATCGGACAATTCAGGCTCGACATTACCACGTGATAATTGTGCATCTGTCCGGCATGGGGGATGACCGGAACCGAGTGCGCTTCGGCAAGAGCGCAAACCTTGTGCGCTTGCGAAATTCCTCCCACCCGATTGGTATCGAATTGGATGTAATCGACCGCTCGCTTGTCCAGGAGTTCGCGAAATCCATACACAGTGAATTCGTGTTCGCCGCCTGCGATCGGAACGCGCCCATAAGCTTTCAATTCTGCGTAGCCCGAAATGTCATCGGGAATGACCGGCTCTTCCAACCAACGCAGGCGGAAAGGTTCAAGCAGCGGGAGCATTCGCTTGGCATAGTCCAGGGTCCAGCCCATGTAAGCGTCGGCCATTATGTCGATGCCATCGCCGACGGTCTCGCGCACGGTGCGGACCAGATCGACATTTCGTTGCATGCCGGCTGCTCCATCGGTCGGCCCCCAGCCGAATCGCAACTTCATGGCCTTATAGCCTTCGCTCTTATAGCGCGAGGCTTCCGAAGCAAGTTGGGCGAGGGGCGTACTGTAGAGTCGGCTGGCGTAGACCGGAATGCGCGGCTTCGTGCGGCCGCCGAGAAGTCGATAGACCGGTTGCCCCGCAGATTTTCCAAGCAAGTCCCACAATGCGATATCGACAGCGCTGATTGCCGCCATCGTCGTTCCTTTACGGCCAAACGCCATTGTCTTGCGATACATCTGCTGCCATAGGAACTCGAGGTTCCAAGGGTCTGCGCCAACGAGCATCGGCTTCAGGTAAAGATCGACTACCAAGCGGCTGACCTGGGGAGAAAGCGCGGCATTGCCGATGCCGACATGCCCGTCGTCAGAGAAGACCTCCACGATGAGCCACTCGTGAAATGTGAAGGTGGTCATGGAGGCGGGCGATCCTGAACTACCACTGCTGGCCGCCTTTTCCGCAACCAGGTCCATTGGGTTGGTACAGAAATGAGGAGGGAGGGGAACGGTCTTCCCGTTCCAGCGGACGACACGAGTACGAATGTCTTGGATTTTCAACTGGCTGCCTCGAGGCGAAGTGACGGCTTCTCCATCAACGGGCCGACCACGGGAATGGTGAGCAAGATTATGAAAAATGCAACCACATGAAAACTGCCCGCCATGGCGAACACCGGGCCGTAGCCCGATCCGTGGTCGAGCAAATATCCAACAAGCTGTCCAAAGGCAATACCGCCCATCGCCCCGCCAAAACCCACCAATCCGGCTACGCTGCCCACCACGGCCCGCGGGAAGACATCGGTGGGCAACACCATCACGAGGGTTGACCATGATTGCTGTCCAAAATAGGCAAGGCTGAAAAGCGCCAGAGCCCATGAGACGGGGACATGCGGTATCAGAAAGACGCAGGGCATTACGGCTGCGCTCAGCCCCAGAGCGATTTTCCTGGCAGCGCCGAGAGCCAGGCGGCGTTGCACCAGAAAGCTGGAAAGTCCGCCACCCATAAGGCAGCCAATTCCTGCCGCCGCGTAGGGAATCCAAGCGAACTTCCCGATAGCTTTAATATCGAATCCCCGCGCGTCGTACAGATACTTAGGCAGCCAAAATAGATAGAAGTACCAGGCGGCGTCGCTCAGAAATTTCGCGAGCACGAGCCCCCAAGTTTCTCGAATCCGCAGCAGCGCCGGCCATGAAATATTGCCGTTCATCGCAACTTCACTGGTTGATGGTTGCGATCGATCAGGCTCAGGGTCGACGTAAGACAGCCGCCACCAGATGGACCACAGGAGTCCGATCGCTCCGGCGGCGAGGAAGATCCAACGCCAATTTGCAACCAGCAGAATGCCGGCTATGAGAGGCGGCGCAACCACGGCGCCCACGGCGGTTCCGGCGTTGATGATCCCCATGGCGGTAGCCCGCTCGCTCACAGGAAACCATTCCGCCACGGCCCGCGTTGCCGCCGGAAAGCCACCGCCTTCGCCAACCCCCAGCAGAAACCGGCTGGCCGCGAGCATGGCGAAGTTCATGGCAAGGCTGTGACTGGCGCAGGCGAGCGACCAGAAGAACATGATGAGAAAGAACCCGCGGCGAGTTCCGAGCGCGTCAGTAAGCCTGCCCCCACCGGCATACATCAGCGCGTATGCGAGTAGAAATGCCGATTGCAAATAAGAGAACTGCTCGTTCGAGAGCGGAATGTCGCGTGCGATGGCTTTGACCGCTACCGGCAAAGTCTGCCGGTCCAAATAGCTGATCGCGATCGCAGCGCTCACCAGGACAGCAATTCGCCAGCGCTCCACTCATCTCTCCCTGGGTTAGGTACGCCCGTATGGTACCCATACTTGCATGGCGCACGACTGGCGATTGGCCCAAACGTAATATGGGATAAACGACGTGTCGGTGAGTCGCGTCTTTGGCCTCGCGAGATTCACCGGGCCGTAAAGGGCTTCCTCGGAGGAGGCCGACTCCAGCACATTGCCACGATGATGCAGGACCACGACGCCGTCGAGTAGATCTGCTTTGTAGTCGTGCTGAAATTCCTTGCCGACCGACGGGGAAAGATTGAGCGAAATGTCGGCCAGCGCAACACCCTTCGGCTGGTCTAATTCTTCCATGCAGTAAATGATCGGACCGCGTCGCACCGCAACTTGGCCGCGGTTTTCAGCAACTCGCGGATTTGACGCGATCACCTCCGTGCCCATCGGGAAGAGCAGCTTCACGACATCGCCCGAGGTCCAGGTGCGACGAACTGCGAGATACTCGCCAGCTTTCACTCCTGTCTGCGGCCTGCCGTTGACGGCCACGGAAGTGCCCTCCGCCCAGAACGGAATCCTGACGTACAAGGTAAACTCGTGCGGTTCTGAAGGCGCCACCGTGAGTTGCGCATCCCCATCCCATGGATAGCTGGTTTTCTGGTGAATCTTCAGGGGAGTGCCATCTTCCAAATGCCAATCGAGCACAGAATTGTCGTAAAGGTGTACGTACACGCCATCCTTGCTCGTGCTATAGAAATAGCCGGGCAGGGAAGACAGCGTACGCTCAAGATTCGGCGGACAGCAGGTAACGTCGTACCAGGGATTGCGAATTTTCTCCCCGGAAGAAGGATCGAAGGCAAGCGGATTGCGATAGCAATAGGTGGTGCCGTCGAGCGACATTCCGGAGTTGATGCCGTTGTACAACGCACGCTCGATTACGTCGGCAAATTTTGCTTCGCCGCTCGCCGCCAGCATGCGCCAGTTCCACATCATGTTGCCAATGGCGGCACAACTCTCGCCATAGGCTTGGGCGTTTGGTAGCTCATAGGGTTCACCAAAGGCTTCCCATTGGGCGCGCGCGCCAACCCCGCCGGTGACATACATCTGCCGTTTCGTGAGGTCTTCCCAGAGCGTATTGAGAGTCTTCCAGTACGCATGATCACCGGTTTCGAGGTAGTAGTCTGTTGCTCCACAACATGCATACATGGCCCGAACCGCGTGTCCTTCGAGCTTGGTTCGTGAGGTGAACGGCGTTCCGCAGTACATGTAGATGATCCGTTGCGGCTCGATCTTCCACCGGTCATCGCCATGGAGGATGTAGCCGGCGAGATCCACGTACTGCTTCTTTCCAGTCGTGCGGTAGAGTTCGACGAGCGCCATTTCGATTTCCGGATGTCCGGAGATGATTGGCTTTTGATTCGGGCCGGGACCGTAGTTGGGGATTACAAAATCGTCGACCATCCGGGCACCGGCGTCCATCAGCGTGCTGTCACCGGTCCCACGGTAGTAGGCGATTGCGCCCTGGATCATGTGGCCCAGGCAGTACATCTCGTGCCCGACCTCCTGATCATGCTGGCTCATTCTCAAAGAAACGCGGTCGCCCTGATAGTAGGTGTTGAGATATCCGCTGGGCTCCTGGATGGCGACGACTTCGCGAATCATCGCCTCAGTCGTGCGGCGGAGCTCCGTGTTTGTATCAGACTGTAAGGCCCAGCCTACGGCGTCGATCCACTTGTATATGTCGGAGTCGGCAAAATAGGGTCCGATCTGTGATGCCGAACTCTTTCCAACCAGGCGGCGGAAATTATCCATTCGACCGTGCGCCTCGAGTTCCTGGTGCATCGTCGGGATGCTGCGTTCGACATTGGTCTTTCGACGCTTCGACCAAAATCCTTCCTCAATGGTTACCGCGCGGACGGGTACCGAGTGCAGCTTCGCGAAGGGTGACTTGGCCACATTCAAAACGCCTTGATCCTGCCAGGCAAGCGATGCTCCGGCCGCAGCCAGGTCAAAGAAGCCCGCGCGGGCCGCATCACCAAACGCAAGAGAAAATGCAGGTTGCGCGAGGATCCCGGCAGCGGAAGAAGTTGCGACGGTCGACAAGAACTTGCGGCGAGAAAAGCGTGAAGAGGAAGGCATAGGTCACCTCGAATTCAGCTCGCACGCACGGGGACGCACGAGAACTGCCGAATAAATCTGAATGATGATAAAGCAAACGTTTACTGGGTCTTGATTAAAGTAGTCCCGAGCAACTCCGGTGTCAACGCCGGGCATATAGTTCGAATGTCCTATCTCCCTCAAGGGGTGAATCATGCTCTGTCTGCTTGACCTAACCCAAGGCGGGGTCGATCCACGCAATTTTCGCCGGGGGCCAGAGATTGTGAGGGCCTTTTCTGTCGAGCCCCGGATCTATTTCGAATCAGGCCTATCGACGACCTTGAACAGCTGAAATTCTCTGATGTGCGCTTCCGACGAGGATGCGAGGATATTCAGGCGAACACGCGTCGTGGTTACCTCAGGAAAGCTATCGATCTTTTTGTGCCCGAGAGCGTGCGCTTCAGCTAGCGTCTTCCAATTTCTGCCGTCCCAAGCTTCCAGGCGATAATGTTCGACCCGCTGGCCGAGGTTGAGCCACTCCATGACCATACTGCGGTTGAACGTTACGGGATGTGAAAAGTCCGCCTCAAGCATTGCATGATGCGAGCCTGATGGCGCCGACCAGAATGTATCTGGGTCTCCGTCCAGGGCGGCGTCGGTGGCCGGGTTGCGCAGATGCTGCTTTGCGATCAGGTTGGCTCCGTAGCGGTTGCGCAGCGCGCTCCCGAATTCTGCTAATCGTTTCACGTCGGCATCGGGCAGGAGGCCTCGCCGGTCGGGTGCAATGCCGAGCATGAGCTGGCCTCCGTGCCCTACTGTGTTGTCGTAGGTATAAAGCAGCTCAGGAAGGGTTTTCAGGCTGCCCTCGTCATTGGGATGCCAAAACCAGTGCGCCTTGTGCAGCGGCGTGTCAGCTTCCACTGGCCGCCAACGCAAGTTGCCGTGACGATCGAGCACATTCCAGTTCTCGTACGAAATCGTACCCTCTTCGTTTCCGACCCAACGAATGTCACCGTATTCGAATAGCGCCGCATCCGCGAACACCAATGTGTTCGGCTGATACATTCGAAGATTCTCGATAAATCGGGGGAAGTTATAGACGTGGCCTGCGCTTCCTGCGCCGTCCAGCCACCATTCGACCAGATTGCCGTAGTTGCTTGCCAGCTCTCCCAGCTCTGCGATGTAGTAATCGTCGTACTCTGGAGAATTTTTGTACTTCGGTTCGTGGCGGTCCCAGGGCGAGAGATAGACGCCAAACTTCAGCCCGTACTTGCGCGCGGCGTCGGACACCTGGCGGACAACGTCACCTTGGCCGTTTTGCCACGAACTGCTCTTTACGCTGTAGTTGGTCTGCTCCGTCGGCCACAGGCAAAAACCGTCGTGATGCTTCGCGACCAACACAACGTAGCTCGCCCCGGCAGCTTTGACCGCGCGCATCCATTGCTCAGGTTCGAAATCGGTGGGATTGAAAACCTTCGGATCGGCGGTGCCGTCTCCCCATTCGCGGTCTAAGAATGTATTCGTTCCGAAGTGAATGATGACGCCGAACTCGAGATCCTGCCATTCGAGCTGCTGCGGGGAAGGCTTGATGTCGGTGAAATTTTGAGCGACCAGCATGCCACAATTCGCGAGAACCACAATCGCGATTCGCGTTGCAATCCCACGTTTGAGCATGCTTTTTCGCGATATCATCGCGCCTTTACACTCTGGCGGGTTCCGCCCTTGGCGGCCTCGAGCAAGCGCCGGACGTTGTCTTCTAAGACCACCCGTCTTTGGTATTCGCGCCCTTTGAGCGCACCCATTGCGATCTTCTCGTTCCGATGCCGCATGGGACTCCCTACCGCGGAAGCCGCGCTTGTATGCAGTTCGTTCACTCCGGTGGCGGCGATCACACGGTGCGCATTGGACTCTGTAATACCCCCGCCGGCCATGATGGCGATTCGCCCCGCCGCTCTTGCGGCCAGCGATCTTACCGCGCCGAGCCCGTCTTCCACCCGCTGCTCCCCGCCCGACGTCAGCACCCGGTCCACATTCGCCTGAATCAGAGTTTCCAACGCCTCGCCCAAGTTTCGCGACATATCGAAGGCGCGATGGAAGGTCACCTTCAACGGGCAGGCCAATTTCACAAGATGTCGCGTTTTCTCTACATCTACGCAGCCGTTTTCCTCGAGCAGCCCAAACACCACTCCGTCAGCGCCTAGCTGTTTGGCATTGAGCACGTCCTGCTCCATGGCCTCCATGTCTTCGGGACCATAGCAAAAGTCGCCGTTGCGTGGGCGGATCATCACATGGATTGGGATCGATAATCGGCTGCGCACAGTGGAAATCAGACCGGAGCTCGGAGTCGTACCGCCTTCGACAAGGCCGCTGCATAGCTCGATGCGATGCGCTCCGCCCCTTTGGGCGGCAAGAGCCGAATCGACTGAATCGGCACAAACCTCGAGCACCACGGGATTGCTCATAGTTGCGCTTCGCTGGAACGGTTAGGCTCCGTTTTGCTCCTACATGAACAGGGACCGGGGACCCGTTCCCATGATGGAGCCTCAACCTAAGGAGTCGCTTCCCTAGTCGGATCTTCCCTTATATCAGAACCTGTACTGAGCCAGGAACTGGAGAATTCGCGGATTTCAGAGCCGGCGAAGATCGGTGGCAGCCCAAAGATCCCGCGTTGACCATTCTTTCCGCCCGGACGTAAGATTCAGAGCCTGTGCCGTGGCGAGTGAGCACCTATTGGGACGCCGGCGCAACCCGGTAACACGAGTTCAGGCAACTCGGAGCGAGGATGGCAGACTATATCGGCGCGATTGACCAGGGCACGACCAGTTCACGATTCATGATCTTCAACCGGGCTGGGGAAATTGTCAGCAGTGCGCAGGAAGAGCACGAGCAGATCTACCCAAAGCCAGGATGGGTCGAGCACGACGTCGATGAAATTTGGCGGCGTACAGAAAGCGTGATCGCACGGGCCATGCAAGCCTCGAAACTCAAGCCCGCCGATCTTGCCGCAATTGGGATCACTAACCAACGCGAGACCACCGTGGTTTGGAACAAAATCACCGGCAAACCGGTCTATAACGCGATCGTTTGGCAGGACACCAGAGTAGCCGACGACGTTACCGAGTTCTCCAGACATGGAGGTCAAGACCGATTTCGCGCAAAAACCGGGTTGCCGCTGGCGTGCTATTTCAGCGCCCTGAAGATTCGCTGGATTCTCCAGAATGTCCCGCACGCTCGAGAACAGGCGGAAGTGGGTGAAATACTTTCGGGAACCATCGATAGCTTCTTGATCTGGAGACTTACCGGGGCAGCAAACGGCGGATTGCATCTCACCGACGTCACGAACGCGAGCCGCACTCAGTTGATGGACCTGGCGACGCTCGAATGGGATGCCAACATCCTCAACGACTTTCAAATTCCTGAACCGATGCTGCCAAAAATAGTTTCGAGCAGTGAATACTTCGGAAACGCCACCCTGTCCTCGATCGAGGGAGTGGCGATCGCAGGAGTGCTGGGAGATCAGCAGGCGGCGCTGGTTGGGCAAGCTTGTTTTAAACCCGGCGAAGCGAAGAACACATACGGGACGGGCTGTTTCATGCTGATGAACACCGGCACCAAACCGGTGCTCTCAAAGTGCGGACTGCTAACCACCGTGGCATATCGTCTGGGGGAAGAGCCTGCCCGCTACGCGCTCGAAGGCAGCATCGCGATTACGGGGGCGCTGGTACAGTGGCTCCGCGACAACCTCGGTTTGATTCAGTCCAGCGCAGAGGTGGAGCGGCTGGCGAGTACGGTGGAAGACAATGGTGGTGTTTACTTCGTGCCAGCGTTCTCTGGACTTTACGCGCCTTATTGGAAAGACAATGCCCGAGGGGTGATTGCGGGTTTGACGCGATATGCCAATAAGGGGCACATTGCACGCGCGGCCCTGGAGGCCACCGCGTTTCAGGTTAGAGAAGTAGTGGAAGCGATGCGGGAAGATTCGGGCGTAAAGGCCGATGTCCTGCGCGTTGACGGCGGCATGGTCATAAACCAATTGCTGATGCAGTTCCAGTCGGACATTCTTTCGATTCCGGTGGTTCGCCCTAAAGTCACCGAGACCACAGCGCTTGGAGCAGCCTACGCTGCTGGCCTGGCCGTCGGATTCTTTAGCGGCACCGAAGAGCTCGTCGCCAACTGGGCGGTTGATCATCGCTGGGAACCGCAGATGAAGGCAGTCGCTCGTGAAAGGCTCTATCACGATTGGAAAAAGGCGGTTTCGCGAAGCTTCGACTGGGTTGAGTAGTTTTGGCGTAAGGGGAGGACCAATGCACGGGCCAATTTTTGGCGAGTTTATGGGTACGATGGTGCTCATTGTGCTGGGCGACGGAGTGGTTGCGAACGTGTTGTTGAAAAAATCTAAAGGCGAGAATTCAGGCTGGATCGTGATTTCGACCGCTTGGGGTATGGCCGTAGTGGCAGGGATCTGCACTGCCGTGGCCTGCGGTAGTCCGGGCGCACACATCAATCCGGCGATCACCCTTGCGGTCGCAATTCTCTCGAAGAATTGGTCGAATGTAGGTCCGTTCTGGCTGGCGCAAATACTGGGAGCATTTGTTGGCGCCTTTCTGGTCTGGCTTGTGTACCTGCCGCACTGGAAAGAGACTCCGGATGCCGCCGCAAAGCTGGGCGTTTTTTGCACCGCGCCGGCGATCCGAAGCATTCCCGCAAATCTGCTGTGTGAAACCATTGTGACCATCCTCTTAGTGGTAGTCGGATTCAGTTTTGGTAGCAAAGAATTGGCGCCGGCGGGACTAGCGCCTGGCTTCAGTCCCTGGTTTTGGGGAGTGCTGGTGTGGGTATTGGGTTTGAGTCTCGGCGGCCCGACCGGATACGCGATCAATCCCGCCCGAGATTTCGGCCCTCGCCTCGCGCACGCGATTCTCCCCATATCCGGGAAGGGGGGGGCGGATTGGGGCTATGCGCTGGTTCCCATTCTTGGGCCACTCGCTGGAGGCGCAATTGCCGCTGGCGTGGTGAAACTTGCCGGTATCAGCTAAACGGGATCCAGCGAAAATGAAGCGGGCAGAAATCTGGGCACGCGTCGCCGAACATCGCGGCCCTTGGGACATGATCGTTGTCGGCGGCGGGGCCACCGGCGTGGGGATTGCGATCGACGCTGCCTCACGCGGCTACGACGTCCTGCTGCTTGAGCAAAGCGACTTCGGCAAAGGAACATCGAGTCGCAGCACGAAACTCGCCCATGGGGGCGTGCGATATCTCGAGAAGGGCGATATCGGCCTCGTCATGGAAGCGCTGAAAGAGCGCGGCATCCTGCTTCAGAATGCGCCTCACCTGGTGCACGATCTCGCCTTCATTGTTCCCAACTACGAGTGGTGGGAAGCCCCGTTCTACGGTCTTGGGTTGAAGCTTTATCAGGTGCTAGCCGGGAAATATGGCTTCGGCAAGTCGCGCCTGCTATCGCGAGAAGAAACCCTCAGACACCTGCCCACGCTGAAAACCGAAGGCCTGCGCGGTGGTGCAATCTACTACGACGGCCAATTCGATGACGCGCGGCTTTTGATCCACATGGTCTTTACCGCGTTCGAGCAGGGTGCGTCGTTGCTGAATTACGTGCAGGTAACGGGGATCACGAAGGATTCTCAGGATTTTGTAAGCGGCGTAATCGCGCGGGACCTGGAAAGCGGCGAGGAGTTTCGTGCGTCTGCGCGGGTGGTCATCAACGCCACCGGTGCTTTCGCGGACGCGCTTCGTCGAACCGCAGACTCCTCTGCCAAGCCGATGATCGCGCCCAGCCAGGGCATTCACTTGGTGTTCAGGTCAGAATTTCTTCCCGGCGATAGTGCCATCATGGTGCCGCATACGAGCGATGGGCGCGTACTCTTTGCCATCCCCTGGCATGGTCATCTGTTGGTTGGAACAACCGATACTGCCGTCGGCGAAGTCACCCTCGAACCGGTTGCGATGGAGCAAGAAATTGATTTTATTCTTGCGACTGCCAGTCAATACTTGGCGAAATCGCCGACCCGCAGCGACGTGCTCAGCGTTTTCGCCGGAATTCGTCCGCTTGTGAAGGCCGAGGGAGCAGTGAGTACCGCCGCGCTTTCGCGCGATCACGTGATTCACATCGACAGTTCGGGGCTGATGACAATCTGCGGGGGTAAGTGGACGACCTATCGACACATGGCGGAAGACTGTGTCGATCAGGCCGTCACGCTGGCGCAGCTGCCGGAGCGTGGGTGCGTTACGCGAAACCTGAGAATCCATGGATGTCGCTCCGGGGCGAGAGCTGGCGGTGCTCTCGCGGTGTACGGCACCGACGCGGAGATGATTCGGAGCTTGGCGGAAGAGAATCCCGTACTGGGCGAGCGGTTGCATCCGGCACTCGCTTACCTCAAGGCTGAAGTTGTGTGGGCCGCCCGCGAGGAAATGGCGCGCACGATTGAGGATGTGCTCGCGCGCCGCACTCGCGCTCTTTTCCTGAATGCTGCCGCGGCCATCGAGATGGCCCCAACCGTCGCAGATTTGCTGGCAGCTGAGCTCGGCTGGGACGATCGCAGGAAACAAAGCCAACTTTCTGGATTCCGCACTCTCGCGCGCCGCTACTTGCCTTCCTAAGCGGAGTAGAATTGCCTTGACTAGTCTATCCATGTTCAAAACGCTTCGACGTTCCAGCCTGCTGGGCGGGCTCTTGTTCTTGACCGCGGTATTCGCGTCTTCCACTCCCCAGGCCTCCTCATCACAAACTGTTGCGGGAAGCGTTCGCGAATCGAATGGGACTCCAGTCCGCGGCGCTCGCGTCGTCCTCGATAGGAATGGCGTTTCCAATGAGACGATGACGGATGGGGCGGGAAACTTCTCGCTCACGACCGAGCAGTCGGGAAGCTTCGTGCTGCGCGTGCACAAGGCTGAGTTTCGCGATTTTGAACAGCCGCTGACATTACCACTCGCCGGCAAATCGCTCAGCGTCTTGCTGGTCCCGGCGCGCGGTTCTTCAGCCAGTACCACATCCGAGCCGGGCATGCAGTTCAACGATAAGGCAGACTTCACAATCGCCGGGATCACTGATTGGACTGCGGCCGGCGGACATGGCAGCGACGTGAATCTCCGCGCAAGTGAATCGTTGGCCAAAGATACCCGCACGCTGAGTACGGCAAAGGCGCGTACGAGTCTGCCGGATCCTGAGCGGGAAAAGCGGCTTCGCGAAGCAGTGTTGAGAGCCCCCTCCAGTTTCAGTGCGAATCGCGAGCTCGGAGCCTTTTGCTTGCGCGAGCGCCAGTATGGCTCCGCCATTCCACCACTCGAAAAAGCGCATGCCCTCAATACCACCGATTTCGACACCGCAATCGAGTTGGCGCAAGCCTACGAAGGCGCGGGTCAACACAGCAAAGCGAACGCGTTGGTCGAGCCGTTGCTGGCCTCAAATCCAAGGGCCGAGCTGCACCGCCTTGCCGGGGACATTGCAGAAAGCCTCGGAGATCCGCTCACGGCGGAGCGAGAGTATGAGATCGCGGTGAAACTTGACCCGAGTGAACAGAACTATTTTGTCTGGGGAGCGGAACTACTGGTGCATCGTGCGGTAGAGGCCGCGGTGCGGGTATTCACCAACGGTGGCGGTGCCTTTCCACAATCCGAACGAATGCTCGCGGGACTTGGTGCGGCGCTCTATGCAAATGGGGCCTACGAGCAAGCGGCCACGAACGTCTGTAAAGCTTCCGATCTAAATCCATCCGATCCGGAGCCATATCTGTTTTTAGGGCGAATGGCCGAAGCAGCGCCGCAGGTGCTGCCTTGCGTGGAAGAAAAACTGGCGAGGTTCGTGCGTGAACACCCGGGAGACGAGCGCGCGAATTTCTATTACGCCGTCTCCATCCTAAAAACGAATGGACCGGAAGAGCGCCGGGAGCAAGCCGAGGCTTTGCTTGAAACCGCCGTGCGGATCGATCCCAAATTCGACGAAGCCTATTTGCAGCTGGGAGTGGTGCAATCGCAGCAAGGGGAGTGGGACGATGCCAAAGCTTCCTACGAGAGGGCTGTGGCCGCGAACCCCACGTTTCCTGATCCACATTTTCGTCTGGCGCAGGTGTACAAACGCAGCGGCGACAGCCAACGGGCCGCTGAAGAACTGCAGGCTTTTGAGCGCCTGAAGCAGTCTGATGCGGCCGCTGTTGAGCAACGTCGTCGCGAGATTCGGCAATTTGTAGTGGTGCTCGGCGAGCCGGCGTCTCGGATCTCCCACTGAGCGTGAACCTCACTGGTTGATAAAACGCTTAACCTCCTATATAAATGCAGGTTTTATTGTGCTCTTGCAGTTTAGCCCAGGAGGGAAAATGAGGTTCAGCGGAATCCTTCTCATCGCATTTCTTGCCAGCACAACCTTGATCGCGCAGTCCAGCTACGACCTGAAGTCTCCTGACAATCGGATTGAGGTTCGCATTCGTACCTCCGGCCAGCTGCGTTATGACGTGCTACTGCGAGGCAATGCGCTGCTCGAGAATTCCACATTGTCGCTAGATGTGGAGCACAAAAAACTCGGAGTGCAGCCCAAGGTGACGGGCACAAAGCAGCGAAGCAACGACCAAATGGTCGAGCCTGTCGTGCGTCAGAAGTTTGCGAAGGTTCGCGATCACTACAACGAACTGCGGCTCACCTTGGATGGCGGCTACGCCGTGACCTTCCGAGCTTACGACGAAGGGGTTGCCTATCGTTTCGAGACTGCGCTTCCCGAAAAGCAGGTGAAGATTTACGGCGAAGAGGCGAATTTCAATTTTGCCAGCAACTTTATTGTCTATTACCCGCAAGAGGATACGTTCTATTCGCATAATGAGCGCAAATATTTGCCACAACATCTCAGCGAAGTCGCACCCATGTTCATTGCAACCTTACCCGCGGTCATCGACGTCGGGCGGGGCGCGAAGCTGGCGATCGCCGAATCGGACCTGAGCGATTACCCAGGGCTGTGGCTGCAAGGCGCTGCGCCACAGTTTGGCCTGAGGGCAACATTCCCTCCCTATCCGCTGAAAGAGCAACAGACAAGCGATCGGGATTACAAAGTCACAGAAGCCGCCGACTACATTGCGGTTACATCGGGCACGCGCACGTTTCCATGGCGAGTCCTCGGCGTCGCTGATCGCGACGGCGACCTGATTACAAACCAATTGGTTTACCTGCTTGAGAGTCCTTCGAAGCTTCAGGACACGACATGGATCAGACCGGGCAAGGTTGCCTGGGATTGGTGGAATGACTGGAACATCGACGGCGTCGATTTCCATGCCGGAATCAACACGAAGACCTACGAGTACTACGTCGACTTCGCGGCGAAGTATGGAATACCGTACATCATTCTTGATGATGGTTGGTACAAGCTGGGCGATCTGCTGCAAGTTACGCCTGAGCTGAACATGGACGAGCTGGTCGCGCATGCCAAACAGAAAAACGTCGGCCTGATTCTGTGGACGTCGTGGAAGACGTTGGACGACCAGCTGCTTCCGGCGCTCGATCAATTCGAGAAGTGGGGTATCAAGGGCATCAAAGTGGACTTCATGCAGCGAAGCGATCAGATCATGATCAACTACTTCGACAAAGTCTGCCGCGAAGCTGCCAAGCGCCACATGCTAGTAGATTTCCACGGTGCTCAAAAACCGGCGGTGATGACCCGCACTTGGCCTAACCTGATCAATACCGAAGGCGTGCGAGGGATGGAGTGGAGTAAGTGGAGCCGAGAGTCCGAACCTGCGCACAATGTAAGCCTGCCGTTTACGCGGATGTTTCTTGGCCCGCTCGACTTTACCCCCGGCGCCATGCGCAACGCCACGCGCGAAACCTTCGCCCCCATCATGTCCCAGCCGATGGCAATGGGAACGCGCTGCCAGCAGTTGGCCATGTATGTCGTGTACGAAGCTCCGCTGCAAATGCTTTCCGACAGTCCATCCAACTACTTGCGCGAACCTGAAACGATGGAGTTCCTTGCTGCCGTGCCTACGGTGTGGGATGAGAGTCGAGTACTTGACGCGAAGATGTCGGAATATGTTCTCTTGGCGCGACGAAATGGAAACGACTGGTATGTTGGCGGGATGACCGACTGGACTTCGCGTGATCTCGAGGTCGACTTCTCGTTCCTGCCGGAGGGAAACTTCACTCTCGATTCCTACGAAGACGGAGTGAATGCTGACCGCAACGCCAGCGACTACAAGAAGATGACACGTCAAGTGAGCAAGACGACGAAACTGAAGATCCATTTGGCGCCAGGCGGAGGTTGGGCGGCACGCATTCATCAGTAAGGGGAAGGTGGCGCTCGAATCGTTCACGAGCTGGAGGAAGCCTGGGTCATGGAAAAAATAAATCGGCGTCGATTTGTAGGAGCCTCGGCCGCGGTGCTGGGCGCGGCAGGGTTGCGGTTGCCAATGTGGACACAGGTTGTTGGCGGCAACCCGGCCTCACCTACGGTGCCGTTGTTGCTCGGCGTCGACTATTATCCGGATCAAACGCCAGAGTCTTTGTGGGAAGAAGACGCTCATAAGATTTCCGAAGCCGGTCTCACCAACGTTCGAATCGCGGAGTTTGCGTGGGCGCTGATGGAGCCTGCTGAAGGCAAGTTCGATTTCGCCTGGTTGCAGCGCTCGGTGGACATTCTTCATCGCAGCAATATAGGGGTGATTCTCGGAACTCCTTCGGCGGCTCCGCCTCCGTGGCTGACCATGAAGTATCCGGACGTGGTCGAGGTTAACGACAAGGGCGAGAAGTTGCGCCCCGGAGGCAGGCGATTCACCTGTCCAACCAATGCAACGTATCGCCGCCTTTCGCTTGCCGTCGCCACCGAGATGGCCAGGAAGTTTGCAGGCCATCCGGGAGTCATCGGATGGCAGATCGATAACGAATTTACCTTAGGATCTTCTCCCCGTTGCTTCTGTGACTATTGCCGCGCGGGATTTCAGGGCTGGGTGCGTTCAAAATACGGCACCCTAGAAAAAGTCAACCAGACCTGGGGAACGAACTTTTGGAGCCAGCGCTACACCGACTGGGCACAGATCCCGGTGCCGCTGCCCTCGGGAGCGGATCCGAACCCGGGCCTCGCATTAGACTACAACCGGTATCAATCCTTTGCCAACGCAACATTTCTTGCGGAGCAGCTCTCGATGTTGCGCAAACTGTGCCCCAAGCACTTCGTGACCACCAACAACATCGGTGCTCCTTATGATGTGATCGATGATCGGGAACTTTATGCCAAGCTCGACTTTGTTGCGTTTGACAATTACCCCGGCTTCTTCGACATGCTGCTTCACCAAGGCGGACAAACGGGAACGTTGTTAAGCGACGTGATTCCCGCGACCATCGCCATGCAGCACGATTTTGGCCGCAGCATCCTGCGCAAGCCATTCCTCATCATGGAGGAGCAGTCGGGCAAAGCCGGGCAACCAACATTCTCTCCACAGCCCGAACCGGGGCAAGTGCGATTGTGGAGCTATCAGGGTGTCGCGCATGGCGCGATGGGGATCAACTATTTTCGTTGGGACACGGCGACCTTCGGTGCAGAGGAATACTGGCACGGAATGCTCAATCACGATCGATCGCAAAGTCCTGCATTCGAGGAAATTTTGTGGACCGTGAAAGAGTTGAAATCGCTTGGTCCGGAGTTTCTGAACTCTGGATATGAGGCTGATTCGGCTTTGTATTTTGATTACGACTGCAGTTGGGCGACCAAGATTCAGCCTGGGCATTTTCGCTTGAGCTACACCGAGCAAGCCACCAAATGGTATGGTGCGGCGTCACCCAGCCACACCGGAATCGATCTTGTCGGGCCCGGAAGCGATCTCTCGCCTTATAAGATTGTGTTCGCGCCAGTGGTTTACGTAATCTCGGAATCCCAGGCTGACAAGATTCGCCAGTACGTAAAGACTGGCGGTGTGTTCGTGACCAGCTTCCGGTTAGGGGTGAAAACGGAGTCTAGCCAGATTGTGCGCAAGCCGCTGCCCGGATTTCTCGCCGATGTGATGGGCGTGACCCTCGAAGACTATGTCCCCACCTATGCCCAAAATCCCTACGTGAAATTTGGTTCGATGCTCGCAGGAGCGGATGCTGAGTGTGGTATTTGGGCGGACATCTTGAAGCCATCGAGTGCCGAAGTGCTGGCGAGCTATAGTTCCGGCCAGCATAGCGGCAAGGCAGCAATCACGCTAAACAAGTTCGGCAACGGCACGGCAGTGTACGTGGGAGCTGATTTGCGCGCAGCGGATTTAGCGAGAGTTCTGGCCACGTTTGTCGGATCAGCCGGCGTCAAGCGTCCCATCGAGGTACCTACCGGTGTCGAACTGACGGTGCGGAAGAGCGCACAAAAGCGCTGGCTGTGCCTGCTAAATCACAAAAGTGAACCGCAAACCATCAACTTGGACGGATCATTCAACGATGCGATCACCGGACAAGCACACCGCGGAGCCACGGAAATTCCGGGCTACGGAGTATTAGTGCTGGTCGCCGCAGGCGCTTAACCCCGAAAAATGCCCCAAGCTCCGCCAAAGCCAAAGCCTTGCACGATTGCGAGATGCTTCCGCCCTCGATGGCCTAAGAGCCCTTCGGAGTCGACGCGCGAGAGTCATTCTTCGGAGTGACAATCCCAAGTCCCTCGCGAATGGTGAGAATCTGATTGGCTTTCACTTTGGTGAAGCGTTCGATTTTCTGCGTGGTGGGCCAGGTTACTTCAATCGTATCAACCACCTCAATCTTGCCCAATCCGAAGTGAAGACGCAGATCTCCTTGTGACATCACGCTCGACCCGCTGTGCACTTCGTCCATTTGTGTGTGCTTACCGGTCATCACACGAACTCGAGCGCCAATGGCCGTACGGTTACATTTGGTTCCGATGAGTTTGATCTTGATCCAGTTCTGCTTGTTGCCGCCGTCATTTCTTAAGAGCGACGGAATGTCTCCCATGTTCAACACCAGAACGTCGATGTCGCCATCGTTGTCATAGTCTCCGAACGCGGCACCGCGACTGGAGTAACGCTCGGTGATGCCGGGGCCCATCTGTTCGGAAACGTCCTTAAATTGCCCGTTTCGAAGGTTCTTATAGACAAGTCGCGGATTCTTGTACGTCTGTCCGATGTTGTGCGCATCAATCTGCGGGTATACGTGGCCGTTGATTTGAATGATGTCTTGCCAGCCGTCGTTGTCGTAGTCGAGGAACCCGCAGCCCCATGCGACATAACGGTTGTTAACGCCAATGCCTGAGGAAAACGTTACGTCGCTGAACGTGCCATCGCCGTTGTTGTGATAGAGATTGCAGGTATCGTCGGCGAAGTTGGTCTTGAAGATGTCGAACCAGCCATCGCAATCGTAATCGCCTACCCCCACTCCCATGCCCGCCTGTTCATGACCGTTCTCGCTATAGGCGCAACCGGAAATGACTGCGACGTCAGTGAACGTTCCGTCGTGATTGTTGCGGAACAGAATGCTCGGCTGTGAATCGACGGCGACGTAAATGTCAGGCCAGCCGTCATTGTCAAAGTCGTAGGAAACGGCGGTGATCGAGTAGCGCGGACCAGGTTTCAGAATGCCGGCTTTTTCGGAAACGTCGGTAAAGGTGCCATCCCCATTATTGTGGTAAAGGACGTTGGTATCTCCGGGAAGGCCACGAGGGCCACACATGACGGGAATTCCTTTCCATTGGCACATAGCCGGGTCGTTAGGCCCGGGAGTCTCGGCAGGATCGAGCTTGATGTAGTTGCAGACGAAGAGATCAAGATAGCCGTCGCGGTCGTAATCGAAAAATGTGCATCCTGCGCCCCAGCGAATTTCGGGGTTCTCGAGTCCAGCCTTGCGGGTAATGTCGGTGAACGTCCCGTCGCCATTGTTGTGGAAAAGGAGGTTGTGTCCCCAGAAGCAGCAGAACAAGTCATCCCACCCGTCGTTGTTGTAATCGCCAACGCAAACACCCGTCTGCCAACCCGTGCGCGCCAAGCCAGATTTTTCGCTCACGTTGGTGAAGGTGCCGTCACGATTGTTCTTGAACAGCTGCGATGTGGGTTCCTTTCCCTGCGGCCACTTCTCGCCAAGTCGCGTGCCGTTGGTGAGATAAATATCAAGCCAACCGTCGTTGTCGTAATCGAAGAAAGCGATACCGCTGCCCTTGGCCTCAATGATGTAGCGCTTGTTGGTATCGGAGCCCCAAACATTCGGAATATTGAGCCCGGCTTCTTTGGCGACGTCGACGAACTGTACCCCATCCGACCCGGCTTCGGTCTTGGCATCGATCATGAGCGGCCGATTCCATCTCCACAAGGGCGTGGCTAGCGCGTCCATAAGCGTGGAGCCAAAGACAAGAAGAGACGATCCCAGGAACTGGCGGCGCGGCAGATTCACTTGGGGCTCACAATCCGAGGGAATTTGCGGGGTACGATTCCGGCGCCTTCCCTTACCGCGATGATTTGATCGATCGGTAGATCGGTGAGCTTCTGAATTTGTCCACTCGGCCAGGTGATTTCGAGCGAGTCAATTTTGGTGCGGTCCCCGAGTCCGAAGTGAATGCGCGGATCGCTTGCCGACATATATCCCATGCCGCCTTTGGCTTGCTGGTACTGCACTCTGCTCTGGGAGGTCAACTTTAGCGACGCGCCAATCCCGTCGCGATTCGATTTTGTTCCGATGAGCAGAATGGTCAGCCAGTGGTTCCTGTTGCCACCATCATTGCGCAGCAGAGAAGGGTAGTCGCCGCGGTTGTTGCTGACGATATCCATATCGCCATCGTTATCGTAGTCAGCCGTCGCCACCCCTCGGCCCGCTATGGGCCGTACAAAGTCGGGCCCGAGCGCATCGGAAACTTTTTCGAACTGCCCTTTCCCCAAGTTTCGAAACATCAGCAATGGCTCTTTGTAAGTGACTTCAGAGTGATAGAGCTGAATGTTGTCGAGCATCGCGCCGTTCAGTTGGAGAATGTCGTCCCAGCCATCATTATCGTAATCAACAAATTTCATCGAGACACCGCTCAGCAGGATTGCTTTGTTGCCGATTCCGGACCCAAACGTGTCGTCGGTGAACGTGCCATCCTGATTGTTGTGATAAAGACGATTGAGTTCGAAATCTAGGTGCGTGACGTAGAGATCCTGCCAGCCGTCTCCGTCGACATCCGCGGCATCAATGCCCATCCCGGCTTCGTAGCGCCCGTCTTCACTGGCGGCAATTCCTGATACGAGCGAGGCGTCTTCAAATGTGCCGTCGTGCTTGTTGAGGAAGAGAAAATTCGGCCAAGAATCGTTGGCGATGGCGATGTCGGGCCAGCCATCGTTGTTGAAGTCCGCCAGGACAACGCCCATGCCCTTCGCCTCGGGCTTGCCGACGCCCGAAGGATCGCTTACGTCAGTAAAGGTTCCGTCGTGATTGTTGTGATAAAGCTTGATGCGCTGTCCTTTGTAGTTGCCGGGGTGGCAATAGGAGCGATAGCCGGGCCGGTGCTCGCCGCACCACAGGTTGTTCTTCGGGCTCCACTCGATGTAATTCGTGACCACCAGGTCGAGCCATCCATCTTTGTCGTAATCAAACCAGCCTGCGCTGGTCGACCAGCCATTTTCATCCCCCACCCCGGCTTTGGCAGTCACATCCGTAAACGTTCCGTCCCCATTGTTGCGGTAGAGAATGGCGCGGTTGTAGCCCGTGACGTAGATGTCGGGGAAACCATCGTTATCAAAATCGCCGACTGCGACACCTTGGCCGTAATGGCCTTCGCCGCCCAGGCCGGCTTTTGCAGTGACATCGGTAAAGGTTCCGTCCCCGTTGTTGTGATAGAGCGCGCAGCGGAGAGGCCGGGGCGGCTTATAGATGTCAGTGGCAGCAGATTGCACGAAGAACAGATCCATCAGGCCGTCCTGGTCATAGTCGAGCCATGCCACACCCGTACCCATGGTCTCCAGATAATATTTCTCCTCCGTTTGCGTCGAGTCCTGTTGAAACGTAATGCCGGCTGCCTGACGCACATCGGTGTAACCAACCTGAATACCCGTCTTGGTTGTGACCTTGGCCGCTGGTTGAGCACCGAGTTCGAAGCAAGTGGCCAGCGTCACGGAAAGAAACAGCGCGGCAATCGTCTGGCGAGCGCGAATGTGCCCGCTGGTTCTCTGCAATGATTTCCCCATTTCCCGGATGAGATGGATCCCGTCGTGTGCTGGAATTGAGTGATTGGACAACTATTACGGCATTCTAGCGTGCCCGGAGCTGCCTCTCAAAGCGTCCGATCGGCGATGACCAGAGCGAATTGCAATAATTGCTGGCGCGCCTGGGTCGGCAACGGGTCCGTAGCCGAGGCCGATGTGACAGGAGCTTTGGACAACGCCTGCTCGATGCGCTCTACATCCAGTCCTCCGGCATTGCTGCCTTTGAAGCGATTCAGGACCTCGCGAGCCTTGTCGATCTGACCTGTCTGGTAATAGAAAATTCCAAGCGTGGAATAGCTACCCGACCATTCCGGCAACAATTCAACGGCGCGCTCCAGTTGTTCGGCGGCTTGCGGGGTGTCGCCCTTAAGCGCGGAAAGCAACCCCAGTCCCCATTGAATTTTTCCGGACACGGGAATTCGATCCCTGCCTTTTTTGAGCGTTTGTTCTGCGCTTTGGATGTCGCCGCTGCGCAACTGTACGAGCATCAGGGAAAGGTAGTATTGATCGTTGTCGGGATTGCGGGAGATGGCGTCCTGAAAAATCTCGGCGCTTTTCCGGTTGTCGCCGAGGTGCGCGTAGATATCCCCTACCAACGAAAGGCAGGTGTCATCCTGCTGTCCGGCAGCTGAAATGGTCTCGACCGTTTGCAAGGCCTGGGAATACATTCCCTTGCGGAAGTAAGCGTCGGCGAGATCGAACTTAATCTCATCGGAGCCGGAATTTTTGCGCAGCGCGTTTTCAAAGTGCACGATCGCCTGATCGTAAAGCCGGTTCTGCGCGAGTAAGACGCCGACGCCGGCCTGAGTGCGGTAATCCTCGGAACTGAGCTGGTCGAGTTGCGAGACCGCCTGCAACGCCTGGTCGCGCTTCCCCAACTTCAAGTATGCCTGCGCCAACAGATACAAATCCTGCGGTTGGCCTGGATTCTTCTTGATCTGCTCCAACAGTTCGGTGACGTCAAGCTGTGCGCGTTCGGTTGGCGTCAGCTTGGTACGGTTTTCCAGATAATCGAACAGGTGCTGATAGGGGTAGGGGCCGGTGTTCGAGTTCTTCGAGAGTGTCTGGAAAACCTTGAGGTCGCGCTCGGCTGCGTCCATCTGGTGAAGGCTGCGTTCCACCATCGCAAGCTTGTAGTAGCCGGAAGAAGGCTCGCGAGCGACTTTCACGTACCGGCGCAGCAGTTCGGCTGCTTCCGCATACTTCTTATCCTTGCTCCGGAGATTGGCCAACTCAAGCAGAGCATCGGAGAAGTCGGGATTGGAGCGCAGCGCCTGCTGGAAGTGCTGGTCAGCGGCAGCCGCGCTACCCTGACGTTCTTCGATAAAACCGAGATTGAACAGGCACGCGGCATTTGTGGGCTCGAGTTTCAACCCCTCCTCGAAATACTTTCGCGCTTCGTCGAAGCGACCAAGGTGCCGGTAGGAAAGGCCCATAAACGTGTAGGATCGAGCTGAAGGCTCCAGTTCGATCAGCTTCTTGAATTCATCGATCGCCTTGTCGGCTTTGCCCGACATGAAGTAGCTTTCGCCGAGCGCCGCCCGCAGGTCGGCCCGTTGCGGGGCGATTTTCAAGCCAGACTCAAGCAACGGGATTGCATCCTCATAAAAGTTCTGCCCCATGCTGACGCGCGCCAGCAGAAAAATGATATCGGTATTTTCCGGGGCCAGTTTGTGCGCGCGGGCAAGCAAATCCAGAGCATCGACCGGCCGAGCTTCGTCGTTGAAGGCTTGCGCCAATAGGTACATGGCGTCGGCTGAATCAGGGTTCAGCTTCAGCGCCCGGTTAAGCACCAGTTCTGCTTTCCCGTACTCCTTTGCGCGCAAGTATGCCTGGCCGAGGTTGAAAAGGATTTCAAATGTCCCGGGCTTCAGAGCATCCGCCTTCTCCAATTCCAGTTGAGCGGCATTGTATTGCTTCTCCTCAGCGAGCAGAACGCCGAGGGTGAAGTGACGTTGCACATTGCTCGTGTCCTGGACAGAGAGCGTGTGCGCCAGCTTGAGTCCCTCAGCAGTGCGGCTTGCACGAAGATAGGCGCGCACAAGATTCATCCTCGCTTCCAGCGTCGGCGGGCGGACGCGTTCGAGAAACGGGATTGCTTCTGGCGGCTTGCCGCGAGAAATTAGCAACAAAGCGAGGTTGTAATTGGCCTCGCTATTCGAGGGGGCGAAAAAAAGCGTTTTGCGAAACTCCTTCTCAGCCAGGTCCACTTTTCCACCGGCAGCGTACAAGTTTCCCAAGTTGTTATGCGACTTTGCGGAGCCTGGATTCAGCTTTAGGGCATGCTGAAACGCATCGAGTGCGCCTTCGTAATCACGGGTTTGGCTGCAAATGATGCCGAGGAGGTCGTAGGCCTCGACGCTAGCGGGGTGGAGGCGCAAATACGCAACCGTGGAGGCCTTGGCCTCGCCGACCTGGCCTTGTTCGAGAAGCATCTGCACCTGCGCAAGTTCGGACGACTTCGTTGCCCTATCCGGATTCTTGTGCGGTGCGGCGCCTTCGTTCGCGTGAACTGGAATCGCGCACCATGCGAGCGAAAAGAGCAGGAAGGCGAGCGCTCCTCGAGAAAGTTGAACAGGTCCCGACATCTGGTGTGATTGCCTCACTGTAGCATTTTGAGCGCCTGCTGGGCCATCGCGTGCTGGGGTTGCTGGCGCAAGAGCAGCTCAAGGATTTCTCGCGCTTGGCCTTTGTTGTTCTCGAGAACATAGAGTCGCGCGAGATTCAGGTAGGCCTGATCGAAGTTTGGATGGCTGCGAATGCAGGAGCGAAATCTTTCTTCGGCGTCAGAATATCGTTGCTCGCGCACGAGTAGAACGCCGTAGTTGTTAAGGGCGTCGGCATATTCTGGGCGGACCCGCAGCGCGTTCTCAAAGCCTCGCTCGGCTTTTTCCATCTGGTTCTTCTGCGCGTAAAGCATTCCCAAGCTGTAATTGCCTTCCGCGTTGTCCGGCTCCACTTCGAGGGCATGGTTCAAGAGCTGTTCGGCATCCGCAAATTGTTTTTGGTGGCGGTACAGATTGCCCAAATTCAGAAGAGCCACAACGAAGTCGGGCCGCTGGCGGAGACACTCGCGAAAGTTGCGAATGGCTTCATCCACGTGGCCTTGCTGGCCGGCGATCATGCCGAGATTGTTCCAGGCCTCGGCGTGGGTAGGCTTCAGTTTGACCGCCTTTTCTAGGTAGAGACGGGCCGAATCAGGTTCATTGCGACGTAAGTAGAGCGTGCCCAGGTTGTACTGGGCTTCGGCATCGTCCGGCTTGGAGGCGATCACCTGCATAAATGAGTCGGTCGCGGCATCGAGATATCCGCGCTGGAAGAATGCGACTCCATAGGTAAAGTCATTTCTTTGGAACGCCCCGAGATGGAGTGTGCCGGGAAAGGGCAGAGCTCGGCCTTTGCGTTCTTCGGAAGTGCGCGGCAAGGTCTCCAGGTCTTCACTCACACGCTTCGCTCCGACTTGCCCCTGATACACCTTGACGATCATCCCATTCTCATCAATCAGCAACGACGTCGGCGCTCCCAGATCGCGGTGCCGGTCAAAGAGGTAGCGGAATACGATGTTGTACGTGCCAATGACATCTGGATTGGCGAGCAGAATTGGAAATCGGAGTGCTTGTTTGTCGGCAAGAGATCTGACCGCAGACTCGCTCGGTGGATCATCCACGTTCAAGGCTAGAACTTGCAGGCAGCCTGGGTTGTCGAGGCTGAACGAACGCAGTTCGGATAGAGACTTTGGGAACGCGTTCGCCCAAAAGATCAGCAATTTATTTCCCGCAAGCGCGTGCAGGTCCCACATTCGCCTGGCGGTATCCGGCAAAGAGAAGCCAGGCGCTCGAAGGGGTTGAAGCAGCCAGGTTTCTGCGTTCTCTCCGAAAGCTCCTGGTTGTGGTGAAATGGTGGGGGAGCTGCGAGCTCGACTGGCGGAAAAGGGAGTGGTATGGAAATCGCCTGCTCCCTCGGTGACTTCGATCCGGTGATTCGCTGGAAGGCCTTCCAACACCTGCTCGGCTCCGCTGGGCCAGCGAATGGATGCCTTCAAGGTGCCAGAAAAATCTCCGACACCGAAGAACACTTCTTTCGTGTGCTGAGAAAGAAAGCCGGAACCTGCCTGGACGTGCTTGGTCTGTTTCGTGCCTGCCGCGTCGATGGTGATGGCCGCTCCGATTGCGTCGCGATTGCTTCTTGTGCCGCGCAGTCGGAACGAAAGCGAACGGCCAATTTCGGGCATTACATTGCGAAGCAGGCGCAGCTGCGGGGCATTGCGATTCTTGAGCAGGACCTCGAGACGCCCATCGTGATCAAGGTCCAAGAGCGCGAAGGCGCGGCTGTCGTCGGAAAAGTCAAGGCCGGTGATCCCGGAAATGTCCGAGAAGGTCGCATCACCATTGTTGCAATAAAAGACATTGCGCTCGTAACCGCTCCATGATCGGTCCGAGCGCATAAGCTCGTTAATGGCGTTCCATCCCTGCTCGTATTTCGCCGAAGGAGAAAGTTTCGCGGGCGAGTTGCCCACCACCTGGCGCCAGAAGAAACTTGCGAGATCGGAGTCTTCGATGCCAGAGACGTAGCCGTTGGCGATGTAGATGTCCGAATGACCATCGTGATCGAAGTCCCAGTGATCCGAGGACCAGGCCCACCCACCGTACTCGGTGCCGTTGTCCGCGGCCACATTGCGAAATTTCCCGCCCGAGAGATTCCGATAAAAGGAATTTCCCCGGGCGTGGCGGCGATACATGTCGCGTATCTCCTCCGAATCGCCGGGATGGAAGTTGCTCTGGTGCGACACACGCAGGCCTGCCGCCGACCACATGTTGGCCACGTAAATGTCCTGCTGCCCGTCTGGATTCGAGTCAAGCCAGCACGCACTCATGCCCGCGCCCACATCCTCAACGTGAGCTTCGGCTGCGATCGCAGAGAATGTTCCATCGCCATTGTTGCGGTACAGATTGCTGCGCCCGAAGTCGTTGGCGACGTAGAGGTCAGGCCAGCCATTGCCATCGAGGTCGCCCCATGCACATGCAAAGCTGTAACGGTCGTTATCGACGTCGAGACCCGTCGTCTCGGTTCGATCAGAAAAAGTCCAATCACCGTCGTTATGCAAAAGGAAGTTGGCCGGGCCGTTGCGGGCGTCGAAATAAGGGGAAGGATAGCGATACTGATCAAGGCCAGCGTAGTAGTTGTAGAGGCAAAAATAAATGTCGAGGCGGCCGTCGTGGTCATAGTCGGCCAGCGCGGCATGGGTAAAAGTGCCTTGAGGAGGGCGAGCGAATCGAATCGCATCACGCTTCAGCGAAAACTTGCCCTGACCGCGGTTCACGAACAGTAGAGGTCCGCCGCTAGTAACGATGAGCAGGTCTTGATGACCGCGGTTCTCGAAGTCCGCGAACAATGCGCAGGAGGTGGCGTCAAGAACATCGAGCCCAGCGGAGGCTGTGACGTCCTCAAATGTCCCATCCCCGCGATTGCGATATAGGCGATTCGGGAGACCGGCAGGCTGGCAGACGTAAACGTCGTCAAAACCATCGCCGTCGAAATCCCCGACTGCGATGCCTTGGTTGCCGTAAACATCAATTCCCGAGGCACCATCGAGTACCGTGCGCCAATGATCGGCGCCCGGCAATAGCTGCTCCCGGTAAGAACCGATCCCAGGGAATGCCTGCTCGGTAGCATCTTCGAACAAAGGCGCCTTCCGAGAGCTTATGGTCTCCTCGGTGGTGATCCATTTCGTGACCCACCAATCGCCCCCAGCGCGCTCGAGCCACTCGGTCTGCCAGGAACCTAGGCGCTGCTCGCTCGCGTTCAGGTCTTTCGCGCCCACAAACGTGTAACGAATTTCCGCCTGCACCCTGAGCGGTGAAGCTTCCATCTGCCGGATTCCTACGATCTGAAACTCAGCAGTTCTCAACCGACCCAAGCTAGCGATGTAGTCAAGCAACTCGGTCAAAACCTGATCGCGGGCGAGAGTTGGCGCGCCGCCAATTTTTCGTTGGCCGACGTGAATGCCATATCGGCTGCGAACCGGGCGTTCCGCCGCGGGCACAAAGCCGGAGCCTCGCAGCGATCTATCCGCGAAACTACCAAGCAACTCCACTCCGGGGTTTGGCTGTTTCAAATCGCTCGCCCAGCGCTTGAGACGTTCAGCAATTTGAACGGCGTACTTTTCCGTCAAGAACTGATCAGAACCCGGCGCAACCAGTCCCATCATGTCGTCAATGGGAGAACGAGAGGGGTAGTGCGGCGTGATGCGTAAGTCTGCGAACCGAAGACCTTCCCATGGGAGCGGTCGACCAATCGCGGACAGCGACTTCCATGGCGCGGGGAGCAATGCGATGGGGGCGTATTGTAGCGACTTCAGGAGCGCGCGGCGGGAGAAGGTTTTAGCGAGGGGATTCGGTTCCGACATCTGCAGTCCACGCGGGGAACAGCTCTCAGAAGTGTATCAGGGGTGCCCGTTCGACACCGGCCCGGTCGATCCGCCGATGACGAGTTCCGCGTCGATGGGATACTCCCGGCCGGTTGCGTCTTTCGAGCTGGAGAGTTCATGCAGTGCGTCGGCGGCGATTCGGCCGAGCAGGTCGCGATGTATGTCCACGGTGGTAAGCGACGGGTTGCTGTATTCCGCCAAGCGGGTTCGGTCGAAACCGGTTACGGAAATATCTTCGGGAACGCGGCATCCCCGTTGCAACAATCCTTTGATGACGCCGATGGCGGTGAGGTCATTCACCGCGACGACCGCGGTAGGCCGCGGTCTGAGCTGTCCTATGGCAAGGCCAGCCTCAAGGCCGCCGTCGAAGCGCAAATTTCCCTTGAGAATCGGACCAGGTTTTAATCCCAATTCCCGCATGGTGTTTTCATACGCCCTTTGGCGCATGGTGTTCGACCTTAGCCCTTCCCGGCCAGCTACGAAGGCGACCCGCCGATGTCCATTGGCATACAGATAACGGACGATCTGTTCGATTCCGGATGCGTAGTTGATGCGCAGATTGCTCATGTAGCCGCGCGCCGGAGCCAGGTCGAGAAATGTGACCGCAATCCGGCGCTGCGCGAGTTCGTGGACCAGGCGCATGCTGATTTCTGAGGTCATAATCGCGACGCCGCGAACTTTGTGCTCCATCATGCGCTCAGCAGCTTCCTGAGTGCGATCGGGATCGTAGTTCGTGTCACCGAGGATGGCGTCGTAGCCCAGTTCCCGGGCCCGCGTCTCGAAGCTCTTGATGATCTCCGGAAAGAAGGGATTTTCAACGTCGGACACAATGATTCCCAGCGTGCGGCGATTATTCGAAGCCAACCGCCGCGCGTGGACGTCGGGCACATAGCCGAGACGCTTCACCGTGGCGAGCACATGGCGCTGCGTCCTGCCTCCGACTTTTCCCGTGTTATTGAGGACGTTCGAGACCGTAGCTGTGGAAACTCCTGCTGCGATCGCCACGTCACGAATGGTTACTGCCATTGCTTATGAGAAAATCGTTTTTCTTAAGGGTATCGCCATCGTGAGTCACCGCACTCCAGCGCCAACTCACGATTGCGGTGGAGTGTAGCACACCAGAAAAAAATCTTGACAATGATTTCTCGCACATGATAAACCCAGCACACTAGGTTAAGCGGTTAACTTTTTTAAGCGCTTAACCTGCTCTGCAATTCGTGAGCTGAACTCTTTCTCGTAGAACGGAATGAGTCGTTGATGGGTTGATATCCGGACGGGGGTAGCTGATTCGCATTCACCACGAAACGCCTGTTTTGCAGATGTGTTTGTGACCCGCAGAGTGACTGCGGGATTTGTGTATTTGCGCTCAAGAGCGATCGCGCGAAGGCACTCATTGAGACATTCTCGGCACTCAGGGCCGAACAGCTGACTAGGAGAACGGAAATGAGTCAAAGCAGTTCTCGGGTTCTGCGAAGTCTGTTTGCAATTCTGGTGGGCGTGACGTTGTTTGGAGTTACCGCGCTCTATGCTCAAGTCGATACCGGCTCGATTACCGGCGTGGTATCGGACGCCTCTGGCGCCGTGGTTGCGGGCGCCAAGGTCACCTTGACCAACGAGGGCACCGGGACCTCCCTCACAACGACCACCGGAGGCGATGGAGTTTACAAGTTCTCCCCGGTCAGGATCGGGAGCTACAAGTTGGAAGTTACATCCCAAGGTTTTCAAACCACCTCGCAGTCTGGCGTGGTGGTGAACATTGGGTCCAACGTGGGGCTGAATTTCGCGTTGAAGCCTGGCAGCCAGACCGAGACCGTGGAAGTCACCGGGGCAACACCGGTCTTGCAAACCCAAGACGCTTCCGTCGGCGGGGTGATTGATCAGCGAGGCGTGAACAACCTACCGCTCAACGGACGTAACTTCACGTTTCTTGCACAGTTGGTGCAAGGGGTGAACTCTCCCCAGCCGGATACGCGCGGCAATGCGGCATCGGGTGCATTTTCTGCCAATGGTTTCCGTCCGGCCCAAAATAACTACATGCTCGATGGCGTGGACAACAACTCCGACACGGTTGATTTCCTGAACGGTACCAACTACGTCGTTCTCCCTCCGGTGGACGCGATTCAGGAGTTCAAGGTTCAGACCACGAACTTCAGCGCCGAGTACGGACGCTCCGGAGCCGCCGTCCTGAACGCAACCTTGAAATCGGGGACCAATCAGCTGCATGGAAGCGCCTGGGAGTTCTTCCGCAACGATGTGCTCGATGCCAGAGACTTCTTTGAGCACAACTGCGACGCCGCAACCGGTGTTTGTACGCCAGCGAAGAAGGGCGAACTGAGGTGGAATCAGTTCGGCGGTGCCCTCGGCGGACCAGTGATCAAGAACAAGATATTTTTGTTTGGCGATGTGCAGTTCTGGCGGTTAAGGCAGGGGCAACCCCAGTCGGGTACGGTGCCCACCGTAGCCGAGCGGCAAAGCGGTTTTACGGATTTTAGCGATCTAATCACTGGTTCGTGCCCTGGGTCGTCTTGCTCGACGGACGCATTAGGGAGGACTTTTCCCAAAGGGACGATCTTTGATCCCGCGACCACCCGTCCAGGTGGCGCGGGTTTTGTTCGTGACCCGTTCCCGGGGAACATCATTCCGCTAAATAGGATTGATCCGAATGCCGTGGCGCTTATGAACTTGTATCCGCTACCGACCAACGGCAATCTGTTTTCCAACTACACGAATTCGCCGGTGCTGATTCAGAACGAAAAGCAGTTTGACGTGCGCATGGACATCAACGTCAGCCAGAAGGACCAATTGTCCTACAGCTTCAGCTATGACGATAAGCCGGAGTTGATTCCCAGCATCTTTGGCGGCGTGGCGGATGGCGGCGGCTTCTTCCAAGGCAATCAGACGGCCGGCGCGCAGCACAGCGCTCTCGCTTGGAACCATACGTTTTCACCGACAACCGTCAACGTGGCGCGAGTCGGCTTAAACTATCTGCACACTACGCGAAATATTCCTGAAGCCAACAACCTCTCGGATTTGCCCTCGCAGTATGGCATTCAGGGCATACCGCAACAAAAGGAGAATGGCGGTCTGCCCGCTTTCGGTATCAATGGCTTGCAGACGCTCGGCGGCAACGCGTTTCTCCCGTCTGACGAAGTGAGCTCCACGATCCAGGTGAACGATGACTTCACCAAGATCTACGGCAAGCACACGTTCAAGATGGGCTTTGAGCAACAGCACGTGAAGTTCTCCACCTTGCAACCACCGTGGTCCCGCGGCCAGTTCAACTTCGATGGCAACTATACGGATGTGCCAAACGTCGGAGGCGGTAATACCGGCCGCGCGCAATTCCTGCTGACGCCGGTGGCAGCTTCCGCACCCGGAACGATCGACTACGTAGGCGGACCGAACACCGTGTTTGCCTCGAACATCTCGCTTTCGGACAACGGGAAGAACTACTGGGGAACGTATTTCCAGGACGACTGGAAGGTTTCCTCGAAGTTGACCCTGAACCTGGGCTTGCGTTGGGACTTCTTCACCCTGGTTTATGACCATTACGGCAAGCAGGCGAACTTTGTGCCGTTCGGTCCACCGACCGGCTCGCCCTTGTACATCATCCCGCAGAGCCCGAACGCGAATAACTTGTCGACCAGCTTCCAGACTCTGATGGCGCAGGACGGTATCGCTGTCGATATCACCAACAGGTACGGGAAGGGCTTAGGCAACTCGCAGAAAACCAACTTCGCTCCTCGTTTCGGATTTGCCTACCAGGTGACGCCAAAGTTCGTGGCTCGCGGAGGATTCGGCCTCTTCTACAACGGTTTTGAGAACCGCGGATATTCTCCCAACCTCGGCGAGAACTATCCCTTCCAGTTCTCCTTCTCCTACTTCCAGCCCAATGACGCACATCCGATCAACAACTTCGCTGGCTGCGCGGCCGCAACGCCAGCCGGAGGACCAACCCTCGAGACCGGCTTTGGTTGCATCCCCCTTGATCCGTTAGCCGTGAATGCAAGCGGGCTGCAACTACGTGGCATCCAGTTCGATTACAAGACGCCCTATTCGATGGGTGGCAACCTCACCTTCCAATACCAACTGAAGCCTAGCCTTTCGGTTCAGGCGGCCTATGTAACCACGCTTGGCAGGCACCTGGAGGTCTTCCCAGGTTCGAACCAAGTCAGTCAGTTGTTACCTCCGACGGCAGATGCTCAACAGTTCGTTCCGTTCTTCGACTTTGGCCGCGGAGCGAGCTATGCCGCCACTTGGGGAAGCAGTTACTATCACGGGTTGCAGACCAACGTCGAAAAGAAATTCGGCAACGGCCTAAACTTCCTCGCCGCCTATACCTGGTCAAAAGTTCGTTCCGATGCCTATGACCTGCTAAACGGATTCTCGGGAGGGGGGTACCGGGGACCGTATGTTCCGGGAGTTGGCATCCACGCCGACTATGGACTTGCCAACTTCGATATCCGGAACGTATTTCACCTCAGTGGTGGCTACGAGCTTCCGTTCGGCAAGGGGAAGTCCATGATGGGCAACGCCTCGGGCGCGAAGAATGCCGTGGTGGGAGGATGGGCAGTCGTGTGGATTGTGAACCTGCAGGGTGGTCAGCCCTTCAAGTTGGATTGTCCCTCCGCTACTTCGGCGGGTTCGAACTGCTATGCCTTCGTGCTCCCAGGACAGAACCCGAGGACCTCAATCCATATCACGCCTGACGGCAATCCCGCTATGCTGAATGCGTCAGCCTTCGCACAACCCTGTCAATTCGGGAATCCCGGTACACCCGTTGGGTGTATCAACGACACGTCGCCGAGGGGAGTGCTGGGCGGAAACCAGCCGTCCCAGATTCCTGGTCCGGGATTTTATCGCTGGGATTTCTCGATCTTTAAGAACTTCCAGTTAAGCGAACGAGCAAGAATGGAATTCCGAGCAGAATTCTTCAACTTGCTGAACCATCCGAACTTCAATCAGCCGAACTTCGGCGGGAATGGAGTTGTCGCGATCTCGGGTGCGGGCAACTTCACGAACCCGAACTTTGGTCAAATCGGATCCACTCGCGATAATCCTTTGGATCCGAGAGAGCTTCAGTTCGCTTTGAAGCTCTACTTCTAACCTCAGTTTTCCCGGCGCGGCCGCAGTCGCGCCGGGAACTAACCCTCGATGGGACTCGCTATCCCAGGCAGGCTTCGAGTAACGGTTAGGCAGTTCTCTCCACGCGAGCGGTGCTAACATACGGTTGCTGTGATCTCCCGGTTGATTTGGCTCTGGCTGATGGCCACCTGCGCGCTGTCGCCCGCTCTGGGCGCCGAGATCGAGCAAGATCAGCAACTGCAGCGCAAGTTCCAGGAAGCAGTCCAGTTGTACGATTCCAACCACCTGCCTGAGGCGGCGGCACGACTCGAGGCCCTAGTGCAACAAGTTCCGGAAAGCTTCGATGTTCATGAATTGTTGGGGATGGTTTACTCCTCGCAGGGGAAGCCGTCGGAAGCAAACGGACACCTACAGAAGGCTGCCCACTTAAGCCCGAATTCTGCGGCGGCCCGAACCAACCTGGCAACCAACCTGCTTAAGCTCCACCAATTCGGAGCGGCAGAACTTGAGTTCAAGAAGGCTCGCATTCTGGAGCCGGACAGCTACGACACCAACCACAACCTGGGTGAATTCTACATAGCTGCCGGAAAGCTGCCGCAAGCCATTCCTTCCCTCGAGAAGGCGTACCAGCTCAAACCCGAGGCCTATGACAACGGATACAATCTTGCTCTTGCCTATGTCGAGACCTCAAAGATCGATTTGGCGGAGCGCGTGACGAAGGAACTCCTCGGGAGACAAAACACGGCAGAGTTACACAACTTGCTGGCCGAGATTGAAGAGAAGAAACAGAACTTTGTGGCGGCAGCGAACGAATACGAAGCAGCCGCACACATGGATCCCAGTGAGAGTAACCTTTTCGACTGGGCGAGCGAGCTTTTATTGCACCGCACGCTCGATGCCGCGGTCGACATCTTTCAGCGGGCCACCGAACGCTATCCAAAGTCTCCGCGGCTGGCGATTGGGCTAGGCATGGCGCTGTACTCGCGCGGCAATTACGATGAAGCCGTGAAGGCGCTGCTCAGGGGGGCGGATCTGGATCCTTCAGACGCACAGTGCTACTACTTCCTTTCCAAGGCCTACGACAGTTCCCCTGGCCAAGCCGACGAGGTAATTCAACGCTTTCGGCGCTTCATGGATCTACGGCCTCGGAATGGCCGCGCTCCTTATTACTATGCAATGAGTCTTTGGAAAGGACGCCGCGCGCAGGATGCCGAGGTCAATGTTGAGCAGATCGAGGGGCTGCTGAAGAAATCCGTGGCGCTTGACCCAAAATTCCCCGAGGCTCACCTCCAACTGGGAAACCTTTATTCGGACCAGAAGAAATACGAGGTTGCGATTGCTCAATATCAGCAGGCAATCGCCTTGAACCCGGATTTAGCAGACGCCCATTATCGGCTTGGGCAAGCGCTGGTACACACCGGCAAGAAAGAACAAGCGCAAGAACAACTCCGCCTGTACCAGAAGTTACGAACTGAACATCTGTCCGAACTCGAGCGGCAGAGGGCGGAGGTTCGGCAGTTCGTCTATTCCGAAAAGAAGTCGGCGGCGGGGAATCAATGACGCGCCTAGAGGAGTTGAGCTGCCAAATTTCACGCACCCGCCGCGAGTTTCTGCGCGATGCCACTCGTATTGCGCTCGGAACCGCCGCGCTGCGGTCTCCCCTCGCTCGTGCCGCCGCCCTGCCCAGAAACAAGAAGGTCGTGGTAATCACCTTTGGAGGTGGAGCGCGCGATCAGGAGACCTTTGCGCCCGAAGGCCAGGAGAACGTCCCCAATATGCTGCGAGATCTCATTCCGCAGTCTACGTTCTTCACCCAGGTCGTCAACCACGGCATCCTCGGTCACTATGTGGCGACCGCGAGCCTTGCCACCGGAGCCTACGAAACCATCAATAACTTTGCGTCGCTGCCGCCGGAAAATCCAACGGTGTTCGAATACTATCGCAAGGACTTGAGGCGCCCGTCCTCAGAGGCATGGGTTGTGGCGCCCAGCAACGGGTTCAATCGAATCGGCGAAAGCAGTCACAGGTCCTATGGGGCGGGATTGGGTGCGCGGGTGATTCTGCCGAAGCACTTGCTCAGCGCGGCTCTTTCCGGGGGCCACGCCGACTATGAGCATCTGCTGCGCGACAACTACGAGACGCCATACTTTACCCCAGAGCTTGCCGGCGGTGAATTTGAATTGCAGCAACTCGAAGATCTGCTGAAACTTTCCGTCACCGATTTCAAGACTCATGCCGAGACACTGTCGAGCCCTGACGAACTTTCGGTGTACATCGCGCGGCAACTCATGCGGCAAGTCGCACCCAGTCTGCTGTGGATCACCATGCACGACATCGACATCGCGCACGCCGGAACGTATTCGCTTTATGTTGACGGGATTCGCCGTACCGACCGGCTGTGTTCGGAAATGTGGAAGATCATCGAGGGCGAGCCGGAGTATAAAGGCAAAACCACGCTATTGATCCTCCCGGATTTCGGCCGGGACGCCGACGATGATCCTGGTGGAAATGGTTTCCAGCACCACCGCACGGGCGATCCGCTATCGCGCACGACCTGGCTCATGGCGATGGGCCCGGGCATTCGAGAGGGTGTCGTCTACGATCGGGCGGTCGATTCAACCGACCTTGTTCCAACCATTGGATCGATATTGGGATTTTCCGCTGCAATGTCGCAAGGGAAGCCAATAACAGAGATTGTGTAATGCTGCCAAGCGAACTCAAACCGGAGACCTTCAACTCGTACCCGACGGATGCGAAGAAGTTGGTGACGGACTATGTTGCGGTCCTCCGTGAGTTGCCCCTCAGCTTCTTGTCAGGAGTGTTGCGGGAAGCCATCGATTACGACTACAAGTTTCCTGCCGAGCGCAGATTTCTGGAGAAGGAGCTGGCCAACCTGTCGCGTCTCTCCGCCTCGGAAAGAGAAGATTGGCTCGAGGGATTCACAAAAATTACTCTTTCCACCAAGCTCGAGCGTTTCGATTGGGTCAATGCGCCCGCCCAATTTGTGGAGCAGCTGTCGGCTCATCTGTGGACGACGCATCAGCTGGACGCTTTCCGGATGGCGGCTACCCGGTACGCGGACCGCCTCCACGCCGCTGTACCGACGGAAGAACCCAAATTTCCCCGGTTGGGAATCACGGTCATCGGCGAGGGAGTGGATAATTACGAGGCCCCACTTTTTCGCAAGCTTCGTCCCCATGGGGCGTATTTCTCACGAGTGGCTCCCGAGAACGGACTCAGGATCCTGCTCGATGCCGTAAGCGACCGTGCCAAAAAGTACAACGATCGCTATGCACACTGGTACATCGATGGCGGGGAACCCGCAGCTGTTGATCCGTCTCTGACGTCAGTCTCTTACCTTGGGCTAGAACCGGTGCGGAGCGCTCTTTTGCAGAGAATGCACTCCGAATTGCTGAAGCCGGGTATGGGCCCGGAAATGTTGCGTACACTGATGGCACAAATGCATCCGGCCGACCTGGGGGTGAAATCATCTGCCGATCCCGTGCTCGATCGTTTTGCGGTGAAGCTACTGACGGAAGGATCGGGCACACAGATCTTCAGCACCAGCTTCGCCCAGTGGGCTGCTCGGGAGGCCCTGCGCCGGGCTGAGCCGGTCACCTTATTAGTAAGGTTCGCTCCCCGGCAGCGGCAAAAGCCCATGAGTGAGTTGCTGAAGCCGAGCGCTGAACGGCCAGAGCTCGATCCGGTGGGTTCGCTGGTGGACGCCGATATGAGTGCCTATTACAACTGGTTGAATCAGCAACGGTTGCCGGGGGCTCAGAAAGCCTCGTTTCTGGCGTGGTTTGAGGGGCATAACATCGCGGTGTTGATCGGCCCGTCCGTTCCGCGCGGCACCGGATCCAGCGCTCAAACGGACATGAAGCAGTTGCTTTCCTGGATTTTGTAATCATCAGTACTTTGCTGTGCCCGCATGACGGGAGATTTCTTGGGCCCGAAAGGATTGCCTGATGGACAGACGTGACTTTATCCGTACCACCGGTACGTTGTTGGCAGGTGCTAGCCTGGCGCCGCACGCTTTGGGGGAGAGTGCAGGCGCGAGCGCCTCAGGGGGCAGATTGATTCTGCCCATCAATCGTGGCTGGCGGTTCAGCCCCAAGCAAACCGAAGGTGGGCACGATAAGAACTTTGATGATTCCGCCTTTGATCGCATCGTCGTTCCCCACACCAACAAACGTCTCCCCTGGCACGGGTTCGACGAAAAAGATTATGAGTTTGTGTCTTTGTATCGCCGACGCTTCAAGCTGCCGAAGCCGGCAAAAGGGAAACGTGTCTTTGTCGATTTTGAAGGAGTGATGACGGCATCGACGGTTTGGATTAACGGTGTGCGTCTCGGCGAATACAAAGGAGGATACACGCCGTTCTCCTTCGAATTGACGCCCCACCTCGACTGGGATGGCGAGAATGTGCTGGCGGTCGATGTCGATTCCACCGAGCGGCCCGACATACCTCCGTTTGGTTATGAGATCGACTATTTGACTTTTGGAGGCATGTATCGCGAAGTGGCCCTTCGCATCGTTCCCGACACCTTCATCGAAAACATCTTTGTGCGTCCGAAAGACGTGCTCAGTGGCAAACCGTCGGTGGAGGTCGAGTGCTTCCTGGAAAACGTGAAAGCCTCGCGGAAGCCGCTGTCCCTTGAAGTGGAATTAATGGATGGAAACCAGACGATTGGCAAGGCGAGTCAAAAAATTCCCGCCTCTCCTTCCGCCCGCAAATCAGCTGGGAGCACAGTGCCAGATGCCGGCTCCAACTCTTCCTATGTACTTACCATTCCCGATCTCGTTGGTATCAAGCTTTGGGAGCTCAAGGATCGGAATTTGTACAACCTGCGTCTGCGATTGATGGACGGGACCCAGGTGGTCGACGATGATGCCCGCCGGTTCGGCTTTCGGAAAGCTGAGTTTACCGATCATGGATTCGAATTGAATGGCAAGGTCATCAAGCTTCGCGGCTTAAATCGTCATCAGACCTTCCCGTGGGTCGGGCAAGCTATGCCGAGCCGCGCGCAGCGTCGCGACGCCGACATTCTGCGCAACAAGCTGCACTGCAATATCGTTCGCACCTCGCACTATCCCCAGTCCCGGCACTTCCTTGATGCGTGCGACGAAATTGGGTTACTGGTTCTTGAAGAGATCCCGGGCTGGCAGCACATTGGCGACGAGGCCTGGAAGCAGATTGCGATTGACAATGTGCGGCGCATGATTCGCCGTGATTGGAACCACCCGTCGATCATCCTCTGGGGTGTGCGCATCAATGAGTCGCGCGACGATCATGATTTCTACACCCGCACGAACGCCGTCGCGCACCAACTCGATACCACCCGGCAGACCGGCGGCATTCGCTACTTCCAGGAGTCCGAGTTCCTGGAAGACGTGTTCACCATGAACGACTTCGGGTTTCCGCTGAAGCCGCCCAATCATCCGCGCTATCTGAACACCGAGTTTGTGGGTCACACCTTCCCCACCAAAACCATCGACAACACCGAGCGGTTGACGGAACACATGATGCGCCATGCCCGCATTCACAACCAGCTAGCGTCGAATCCGCAATACGCGGGAGGAATTGGCTGGTGCGCCTTCGACTACAACACCCATAGCAATTTCGGTTCGGGCGACCGCATCTGTTATCACGGAGTGACGGACATTTTCCGCGAGCCGAAGCCCGCAGCCGGATTCTACAAATCGCAGTGCGATCCTTCGGAAGAAGTTGTACTCGAGCCGGCATTTCACTGGGCGCGCGGCGACGAGTCGATTGGCTTCACCAAGGCGGTGTTCTGTTCCAACTGCGAGCACTTAAAGGTCTACATCAATGACAAACTGATAGCCGAGGCTGATCCCGATCGCCAGCAATTTGAGCATCTTCGTTACGCGCCATTTGTGGTGGACGCAGGTTCCGGGCTCCGCCATGGTTGGGGAGACCTGCGGATCGAAGGCTACATCTCGGGCAAGAAGGTAATAGAAAAGAAGATGTCGGGCAGGGGAGTTGATACGAACTTTGCCATCGTGCCCGATGAAACCACTCTAAGCGGCGATGGGGCGGACGCGACGAGAGTAGTTCTGCGCGTCACCGACGAGTTCGGCGCGATTCGGCCATTTGCAAACGATTCAATCAATTTCAAACTAGATGGTCCCGCGGAACTGATTGGCGACAACCCGTTCTCGTTGATCGGCGGCACTGGTGCGATCTGGATTCGTGCAAAAGAGCAATCGGGAACGGTGACATTAACCGCAACTCATCCCGTTCTTGGCGATCAAAAGCTGCAATTCCAAATTCTCGAAGCTACTCCGGAGGAAGCATGATGCGATCGAAACCGTCAGGGAAAGAGGCGGCACTGCGTTCCGGGTTGGCGCTCGGACTCTTGGTCTTTACCCTGTGCGTCCCCTCATTCGCTGTCGAGGCTCCGCGTTTTGTGGAAAGCGATGGCCGTTGGGCCCTTATGGTCGACGGGCAGCCGTACCTCATTCTGGGCGGCCAGGTCCATAATTCGAGTGCATGGCCTTCGGAGCTGCCAGCGGTGTGGAAGTCTCTTGCCGAGTTACATGCCAACACGGTTGAAGCGCCCGTCTACTGGGAACAGGTGGAACCACAAGAGGGCAAGTTCAATTGGGACAACGTCGACGCCGTAGTCAAAGGAGCGCGCGAGCACAACCTGCATGTCGTCCTGCTCTGGTTCGGCACATGGAAAAACGGCAACATGCATTACGTCCCGCAGTGGGTGAAGGCCGACCCCAAGCGCTTTGCACGCGTCATTCGTGGCGACGGCGAGCCGATCGATGTGCTCTCGGCCAGCTCACGCTCCAACCTTCAGGCGGACAAGGCGGCATTCGTAGCGCTCATGCGCCACCTCAAAGTGGTGGATGGAACCGAGCACACCATCTTGATGGTGCAGGTTGAGAACGAGTCTGGCATTATCGGAAGCCCGCGTGATTTTTCTGCCGAGTCAAACAAGGAGTTTGCAGGTCAAGTCCCCGCAGATATGTTGGCCGCGGCAAAAAAGCAGCCCGGAACATGGAGTGAAGTATTCCGAGGAGACGCCGACGAACTTTTCCAGCTCTACCGCCAGGCGCATTATCTGAACGAGATCGCAACCGCCGGCAAGGCCGAATTCGACATACCTCTTTATATGAACGTGTGGTTGAGTTATCCGCCGGCGGAGTTGCCGGAGCGACGACTGCCAGTTCCCGGGATTCAATACCCGAGTGGCGGAGCCGTGCAGCGATGGGTAGGTCTATGGCGGGTTTTGGCTCCCTCCCTTCAAGCCATCGCTCCCGACATTTACGGCGATGACGCCGGCTTCGTACGCGACGTGCTCGCCGCGTATCACCGTCCCGATAACCCGCTGCTCGTGCCGGAAATCGCGAAGACCGATAACTTTGCGCGCTATGATTTCCTGGCCTTAGGGGAGGGTGCACTCGGCATTGCCCCATTTGGCATCGATCCGAGGGGGTGGAACATTCTCGGAGACAGCGCAGCCACCGGCCATGCGAGAAACTTCGCTCTGCTCGCCCCCATGAATCGCGAGATCGCGAAGCTGAACTTCGACGGCAAGCTGAAGACGTCTATGGAAGAAGTTGGCAAAGCTCAGCAGGAACTCGATTTCGGGGCATGGCAAGCGACCGTCTCCTATGGCTATCCCCAATACGACGGCCGCCGACCGCCTGGGACCAAAGATGCCCATGGCGTCGTCCTCGTCGCACAACTTGGTCCCAATGAATTTCTGGTAACTGGGATCGACGCCAGCGTGAGCTTTCACCTTCCAGGCAAATTGCCGGGAATGCGCATGCAGATTCTGTCCGCCGAGGAAGGCGTTTACAACAACGGCGTCTGGAAGCCCAAGCGCTTATGGAATGGCGACGAAACCGATCGCGGACTGCAGTTTTATGCGGAAGATCCGGCGGTTGTGAGGATCAAGTTGGGCCAGTTCTGATTAGTCTTCGGTTGCGGTTGAGGGAATTCTTCCGCGGTGAAGCTAAGGAGTTGTTCGAAGTCCGTTCGAAAGCGGGACCCCAGTGTCGCTGCCCAATTCTTCAATCAGGTTACAGGCCGTTTCGAGTGCTGAGGCGGGGTCAATTTTTTTTGAAAACTCCATACAGCGTTGCTTAATTCCTGTATCACGGACAAGCAGCTGCAGAGCGGATGCGACCCGAGGCGCCTGGTATTTTTCCGGATAAATGGTAGTCCCTAAGCCCATTTTCATGACCCGAGCAGCATTGTCCGGCTGATCATGGCCGTGCGGTACGACAAGATGCGGGACCCCTGCCTTGATGGCTTGTGCCATGGTGCCAATACCGCCCGGGTAGACCAAAGCAGAGCAGCGCGAAAGTATCTGTCCGAATGGCAGGTAGTGAAAATGGCGAACGCCAGGGGGCAGATCGGTTGGCAGTTGCTCGGGAAAGTTCGTGACCAGCATGGCGCGGTAGCCTGCGATTCGGCAAGCCTCAACCGATTCTCGGAAGAAGTCCTTCAAAGTGGCAGCCGCGGAGCCGGGAGTGAACAGTATCGGCGGAGATCCTTCATGCAAGAAGTTTTCCACCTCGTCACCGAGCGTGCGTCGATGACCATCGTCGTGGAGCAAGAAATTGGTCAGGTGGGTGTTCGGTGGCCAGTCGGGTTGATATGGGGCGAACCAGTCGGGGAATAGACCGATCACTAGCTCGGGAGAGTGCACGAACCCCCCGAAGATACGTTTGACCGGCGGCAATCCGAGGGTTGCGCGGAAAGAGTTTACCGGACTCGCCAACGCCCGGTCCACAACCAGCTTATCGAGAATCCAGAAGAATGTTCTCTTAATCGGTCGAGGTACGCTCCTGTCCATTCGCACGCGCCCTTGGCGGCCGCTATCGCACAGGCTGCGCAACAATGCCGGTTGCAGATGAACTGTGGCAAGCGGGATACCAAGCTTGTCGTAGGCAATCCGCGCGCCAAGACAAAGGCCCGAAGCTGCGACCACGGTCGTTGGACCTCGACGATCTTGGATGATGCGATAGAGCCGCTCAATGTTGGGAACGATTGCGTGTTCGACGATACAGTCGAAAGACTTGGTGGGGTGCCAGAGGCGTGGGTCAGCAATCGTGGCTTCGGCTTCACCGATGGTTCCGAGAGCCACAAAGTCCAACCCTGCGTCCTTGATCTGCTGCTCGAAGAACTCGTTGGTTGCTACCGTTGCTTGGTGTCCGCGTCTTTTGAACTCCATTCCAAGCTCGATCACGGGATGCACATCGCCTGCACTACCGATCGTGGGCAAAAGAAAATCCAGCGGGCGCCGATGAGCTGAACTTATTTGTTCTTCCCGGTTTTGAGCTTGTGAACACATTTTTATCCAACTTTACAGGGAGCCAAGAGGACAATGCGAATGGTCTGCCCTCGCCCCCCAAAACATTATGCGACGCCGCGTCGGGGACCTATCTGGCGAATTGCTTAGGGCGGTGCTAGGATTTCCTGCCATGTTCAATCTAGAGTGGTTTGAACCATCCTTACTTAAGTTCACGATCGCGGTTCTGGGTATCGCGGTCACAGCCTCGGCAGCAGACCTGCCGACCAAGAAATATCTTGACCTGAAATCGATCAAGGCTCTGGTAGCGGCCGCTGAAGCTGAAGCGCAGCGCCAGCACGTCAGCGTGACGCTTTGCATCGTGGACGAAAGCGGGAACCTGCTCTTCCTGCAAAAGGGGGACACCGCGTCTCTGAACACCATCACGTGGGCGCAAAGGAAAGCCCGCCATGCCGCTTTCTATAATGCGCCCTCTAAGAATGCCGAGGACACGGTAAAGCAAGGGCACGTGGAAGCCCTGGCCTATCCCGAGTTCTTTCCCAATCAAGGCGGTCTGCCAATCGTGGTTGACGGTCAACTTGTAGGCGGCATGTCGGCGAGCGGTGCGAAATCGGAGATCGACGAAGCCATCGTAAAGGCCGCACTCGACGCTTTTACCAAGAAGTAGGGCCTGGCTGCTGCGTTTTCAAGTTCGATTCTACCGTCAGGAAGCAATTGGATATCGGACGAGAGCAGGCTAGTATTTCAGGATGACCCCGTCCGCAGGCTCCGCCCCGGCTGCAGCGCAGTTGCGGCGCCGAAGCCAGCCTCGTTTTCCGATGCATTCGCTGGCGTACGTCAGACTTCACGAAAACAATGGCGGGATCATCCGCGATCTGACCGAATCCGGCATTGCCGTGCAAGCCGTGATGCCGCTCCAGCCCGGCGAATACTTACCGATTCGCTTCGAGCTATTTTCGCCGCGAGTAAAGGTTGAGACGCTGGGCCGGGTTGTCTGGGCGGACAAGACCGGGCAGGCCGGAGTCACCTTCAACGACGTGCCCGCGAAAATCAGGCGCTCCGTCCGCGAGTGGATCTTGCTTCAGATGCTGAATGCCGCGGCGGCTTCAGGTCGTGTGTCGATCTTTCCTCCGGTTGACTCGCAACTGGTGCTCTCCGCTGCGGCAAGACCCGCAATTTCTCTGCCCTTACCCTTGGAACAGGAGTCGGTGCGATGGGGATTTCTCTCATTCACCATCCACGGATTTTCGCTCTTTGTAGACAGCTTGGTACTGGTATGCGCGGTACTCTTATTTTCCATCAGCGCGATCGTGCTGATGGGGGGAGTTCCGCCGCTGCCCGTGGCGGCCGCTTTGCTCTTCGCCTCTAGCGCCATTTTCTTGGCTGCTTATCAACTCATCTTCTCTGATTTCCTCTGTGGTGCGAGCCCAGGGAAACGCCTGGCGTCTGAGGCTGTCCAAGCCCAAAACGAGGAATTCTTGGTCACGCGATTCAGGTAGTCTTCTGTCGTTTCAAGTAGCTGAAAATAAACGTAAATCAGCAATCCCGCTTCCGATCCGCGAAGCGCGACCTGTTTCTTTCGTTACCTACGGCCATACACCTCGGGTACGTGGGTGAGCCTCCCGCTTCTGCCTATCATGACTTAATTGGTCCAAAGAACCAAAGTCTTGTTAATTAGGGGTCAGGAGAGGGTCGTGCGGACAGAACGCGACAATCCGGTGTCGGTGGGCTTCGGGCTGACGGGCGAAGCGAATCTAGGCGTGACTCAGCGGGTCACGAGTTCTCGCGGGTTCAGCTTGGTGGAACTCTTGGTGGTCATTGCCGTTTGTCTCATCGTCATGGCTTTTGCCACGCCTATCACCCTGAACACGATGGATGCCTACAAGCTGAGATGGGGCCTGACCAACGCTACAGGTCTCGTACAGCGATGCCGGCTGGAAGCTCTGAAGAAGAATACGTCGGAGCACATTTTCGTTACGACCAGTGGAAACCAAGTGATTCTCTACTGCAAGGCAATCACGGACACAACATTGACCGTGCAGCAGACCGATCCCCAGGTGCTACTCCCTTCGCAGTTTTCCATTCCGGGGTTGCCCACGGGTGGGCCAACGCAGCTTACCGCGACCGTGATGTGGGGATCGAGCGGTTCTAGCTTTACCGCGAACTCGGACCCCTACTTTAACTCGCGCGGGCTACCGTGTGCCGCGGTAACCGTGGGGTCGGCGTGTACCAACATTACCGGCAATGTCTACTACTTCAAATACACCAGTCGAACCACGCGATGGACAGCCCTGAGTATCTCGCCTGCGGGACGAATTCAGAATTGGTATTGGGATGGTGGCGGTTGGGAGAACTGATGAGCAAAACAATACATCGACGCAAGCTTCATCGAGAATCTGGGATGACCCTCATCGAACTGGCGATTGCCGGCTTTGTGCTGGTGTTCGGCATGTTGTCCTTGATGGGGCTGCTAGTGATCGCGATCGGCAACAACGGTCGCAGCAAGATCGATAGCACGGCAACCATGCTCACACAAGCGGTGCTGGAACAGTTGAGTGCCAAGCTTGCCGGTGGCGGTCCGGGTTCGATCTCGGATAACTCGAATTGCAATGGCACCGGGACAGCGCACACCATCGCATTCGATCCAGGCGGTGCGAGTACCTCGGGTAGCGGCATTGACTTTACCCAGGCACAGGGCGGTATTACGACGAACTATTACATGAACTACGTGGACTGCAACAACAATGTCCCAAACACTTACGACGTGCGCTGGAACATTCAAGACCTGGGGAATTCGACATATCTGGTGACGGTGGGTGCCCGTCCGCTCGGCGGTTTACCCCAGAAGTTCGCATTTGCGATTCCGGTAAACATGCGCGCCTATGTGGGAGGGGTGTAATTCCATGAAGCTGCGAAAGAATCTTGAACGATTGACAAAATTCAAGACTCAGTCAGGTTTCTCGCTGATCGAAATGATGATTGTTGTTCTAGTGATCACAATCATCATGGGAGCGGTGTTTAAATCGATCAACGTTACCCAGCAAACTTCCACGCAGCAGCAGATGCGTCTGGATCTGACGCAACAGGCTCGCAACTTCGTGGACCAGATCACCACTGACTTGCGGAATTCCGGGTATCCCTATAAGCGCAACATGACGCTGGGGACAGTGAATCCCACCAGTCCGAATGCCGCACCCTACAACACCTATACCAGTGCCTACGATCCGTACAATGCGCCCGGGCTCATCTACGTCAACAATGGCTCGCTCTGGTTTGCCGGAGCAGTAGACGGTTCGAGCGGCGCAACCGCTGGAACGGCGAAAGTGAAGATTGTCCGTTATGACTATGTCGCGGGCGGAACGGGATGTCCCTGCGTGCGGCGCACCGAATTCGACCGAAGTGGCGGGGACCCCCTCACCGATGCCCAGAACCCGGGCAACGCCCCCGCACAACTTGAAATCCAGGGAGTTCAGGGTGGTACCACCACGGCGGACCCGATCTTTACGGTTTACGATGCCACCGGAACGGCGATTGGCCTTCCCATTGACTTCGACAACAATGCTGCGACTCTGGCCTCAATAAACTCACTTAAAGTCAATCTCACTGTCCAGTCCCAGAACAAGGATTTCACGGGAGGGGTTCCGGTTACGACCGTGGTTTCGAGTATGGCGCTGATGAACAGCTGTTCAGAAGCCCTGCTCAACGGCTACACCCCACCGTTCTGCGAGTAGAAAGGGAGCTATGACACGAACCAATTTCATCATCCGGGATTCGCATCGGAGTCCGACTCGGCGCCAGGAACGCGGTGTTGCGCTCATGCTGACCATTTTTGGTCTCATGCTTCTCACCGCGATTGTGGTCGCGATGATGTACTCTTCCGACTCGGAGACGATGATTTCCGTCAATTACCGCGACAAGCAGGTGGCCACATATGCTGCCATTTCGGCCCTGCAAGAGGCGCGCCAGCGAATCCATCCTGAATTCGGGGACCTTACGATAGCCGGTTATGTGCCGACGGCAACGCCGGACGCGGGTGGTACGGGAGGATACATCCTGTACATTCTCAATCCGAACACCGCGAACGGCGAAACCGTCAACAGCATTGCCCCGTGGAACTGGAACAACGGAAACAACCCCTATTTCGACGCAGAGCTTTGCCAGGAGAACATGCTAGGCATAACTCCTGGAACGCGAGGTGTGGCTTGTACTGGGGCAACTGCAGTCCCTGCGACACCTTGTACTCCAGTAGCCGGTGGAGGCACGAACTGGTGTAAGTACTACGACAACAGTGCTAACCCGACCAGTTGGACTCTTGCCAATCCGATCGATTACAAGTGGGTGCGAATTTCGCTGAAAGAAGACTGGAACACGCCGATGTACGTCTATCCCCAGGGTGGTGCTGCATCAGGCAAACAGGTGTGTTGGGATGGAGGATATCAGAACCAAATTCCGTCGGGATACGGAAGCAATTGCCAGCTAACGGCAGGAAATCAGGTTGTAGGAATTAACATCACCAGTGCTGGTTCAGGATTTACTTCCGCTCCCACGGTCACGCTTACGGGTGGCGGGGGTAGCGGTGCTGCTGCCACGGCTACGATTGCACCGTCGCCCGCTACTACCATCACCAGTGTCACCTTAACGAACGGGGGAGCTGGTTATACGGCTCCGCCAATCGTCAGCATCTCACCCGCCGGGGCTACTTTCCAGCCGGTGGTTGCGAGTTCGGCGGTAACGGGCGTAACGCCTACCGGAACCAATTATTGTTACAGCAGCGCCTCACCGCCCACCATCAGCTTCACTGCGAGCCCGCTAGGCAGCACAGCATCTGCCACGCTTAGTATGAACAACCCGGGCTGCATCGCTTCGGTAAGCGTTAGCGGTTCCTGCAATAAAACAACCGCGGGCCAGGCCTACGCTGTGACATCGAGTTCTGCCGCGGGTGGCGGATCTGGATTCGCCGCAGGGGTAGCTACGTTCTCGAATAGCCATAAGCTCGCGACGCTCACGATCACCAATGTGGGCAGTGGATATAGTACCGGCGCAGGGAGTATCACGATCACTGACA
>DATNEX010000100.1:0-14221 GCA_035606605.1 Terriglobales bacterium | reverse complement strand
CATCTCTGCCCAGCTCGGGTACGACTTGAACATGGTACGCGAGGCGAAATTGTTGGGCATGACCCGAAACCTGGGCGCCAAAATTGATGCGGCATTCAAAGCCACATTTGGATTCGAGGTCAGCGGGCGTTATCTGCTCGTTGTTGGTCGCGAGTCAGACAAAGATGCCTCTAGTGCGGTTCGTCTGCAACTGTTCAAGCAATCGAAGAAGGGACTCGATTTCGGGCTAAACCTTTCCGTGGGTTTAACCGGAGAAAATCAGCTGCCGACTGATATTGACGACCTTGTTAAATCCGTTTTTGGAGTACATGGCCTTCAAGTCGTCCGAGACCTGCACCTGATCGAGCAGTGGACGAACCCGGCAACGGATCTCGGTGCGACCGCAGCCCGGCTGCTGAATGACACGGGATTGAAGCTTCTCACCCAAGCCACAGGGATTGATGCCGCAACTGAATTCAACAAGGCCCGCCAGATTGTATTGGATGAATTCAAGAAATGGGATGCCTTGCCGGAGAAGGTGTCGGCTGCGACGTGGAGCATACTCAGCAAGGCTGGTACCGGTGCGGACGAGTTTAGAACGTTGTTGACCGCCTTGGCAGGCTCAGACCCACAGGCACGGGCAGATGCCTTCGCTACCGCGCTGCAAGATGCAACCTTCGGCGACACGCCCGCCGGTCAATGGCTGGCAGCTGTTGCTGATCAGGGGCTACTCGCACTTTCCAACCAACTCGACAAAGTGCAACCTTTTGCGGCGCAGACGCTGGACATTCTGAACGGTGGAATCATCAAGAGGATTCAGGACTTCATCAGCGAGAAACTGGACCTTGCGAAAATTCGCGATGCTGTCACCCAAGATGATTTCAACAAAGTGGATGGATGGCTCATAGGCCGTCTGGGAGATTTCTTCGACAAGCAACTGCATTTTGAGGACTTGAAGCCGGTTCAGGCTGCGATTCATATGGTTCTGACTAAAGCGCAAGGCATTTACGTGAAGGCCAGACAGGCGCTGAACAATCGCTACAACTTTGAATTTGCGAGCGCTTACAGCAGGAACACAACGTCGACGGCATTGCTCGACGTGAATTTTGATTTGCAGCAGGTAGACAGCGCCGCATCCAAGATGTTCCGCGAGGTTGTGGATGATGGCGACCTTGACGATCTGCTGGTGGAGTCTGTCGAAGGCGTGACGCTGAATATGGCAACTCTCAGTCACGAGATCAACCGAACCAGTTCGGTCCAATTGCATATGCCGATGTTTACCTTCGACAGCCAGCATGTGAACGATAGTTTGGCAAAGGTTACGGCCGAGGAAGATGGCGGCCGGGTGTTGGTGTATGAGCTTGACGCTGACGATACGGTTACGGTGAAGAACCGATACTGCAGTGATTTGAGCGTGCTGGCATCACTGCAACTCAAAGATGGCAAGCTCGTGATGACCCCTGACAGCACTCAGTCGATTGCCTACCAGTCTCGCCAGGTGCAAAGGGCGATGACGCTCTCGGACTTTGAACACCGCGTGACTCCCTTTATCAATCAGTATCTGCCAGGCCTTTTCTCTGGCAATGCCTTGCAAACCTTCTACGTAGATTTGGATCGCACGGTCGAGAACGTACTCCACAATGGCGCAAACGAATTTGGCGATGTAGCTCTTTCCATGCAAGTCACGTTGCCCGGTTCGGTGCTTGGAAGCTGGTTCATTCGTCGCGATCAGGACACGCTCAAACGAGATAGCGCACTCATGTCATGCGCGTTGCAGGCGAAGCTCCGTCAACTGATTCCATTCCTGTATTTCCAGGACGTAAATAATCTCCGTGCGAACCCGCCAGCTGCGGCATTGTTGGTCTGGGCGGCCATGCCGGTGGCGACGTCCGTGGAATTGCAAGACCAAGGAACCTTAAGCCTGAGAAGAGACACCGCCGGTTTTTGGAATTTCCAGGATGACTCCCTCCGTCACTTCATGGCCTTGGCGAAGCCCACCGGCGTAGCTATGACGCCTGCGCTCCTCGACGCCCAGGCCCGATTGTTGGCGGCAGGCGACAAGAATGACGCATCGTCATTTACGGCACAACAAGCGGAGTCGTTCCAAAATATGGCCGTGAAAGGGATCGGAGATAATAACCTCCACTCCTTGTTGTTCGTTGAAGCCGAGATCATCAGCGCCGCAACGGCCGCCCTGAAAGACGTGAACGCGATGCTAGATGTTGTTGCCACAGCGCCCACCAAAGCAATTGAGCGTTTCGCTGAGTTCGGCGCGGATTTGACGGAGGCCTTTAACCATCGGCTGGATAGCATCTATCGAAATGATGCTCTGCGAACGTTTTCATCAATGCTGTTGATCGAGGCCTCGCGCGTGATTGGCCCAGGTTCGAGCAAGCCGCCGGCTGCAATGCTGAACATTCTGACTTTGACCAACGGACATGCGTTTGACTTGAAGGACTTCGTCGCCGGCGTGATGCCGCCGAAAGATCAGGTTGCAATTGCCCAAACTCTCGTGGCGTTGAGCTCCTGAGTTCTTTGATCTGGGTTGATTTAGGGAAACAGGCGGCGCCAGTGAAAGCAATGAGTTTTCAACTGCCGCTGGAGACGGAGGTAAGCGAATGCTGAAAACAGTCGATGTGCTGATTGGCGTGACGACGGTGTTGCTCCTGTTCAGCATGGCGGTGACCGTCATTACACAACTGCTGACAAGCCTGGGAGGCAGGCGCGCCAGGCACCTGAGGAACGGCTTGTCGGATCTGCTCCAGCAGCTCGGCATCTCCACAAGTGATTGTGCAAAAGAAATTGCCGGGGAACTATTGAGACATCCCGTCATCGCAGAGGGAAAATGGAGAATGGGGACGGTTATTCACCGGGAGGAGTTCACGAAGTTGTTACTCGACTTTGCCACCGGAACCGGCGCAAAAAAAATTGGAGACGATTCCCGGGATGCACTAAAGAAAGTTCTGGCAGATGGTGGAATAAACGATCCGGAACAGACACTCAAGAACATCCGCGCCCTGGCATTGCAACTGGAAGCTTCAAATCCAGAGCTTTCGAATCACATGCGCGACGGTCTGGCTATCCTGCATGAAGCCTCGAGCGACTTCGTTGCGCGGGTAAACTTCTGGTTTGATCAAACCATTGATCGAGTCAGCCAGCGCTTCACGACCTACACGCATTGGGTCACATTCCTTGTCGCCGTCTTGGTGGTGGTTACCGTTCAGCTCGATATTATCGCAATCGCCGACCGGCTCTGGATCGACGATCAATTCCGAAGCACGGTGGTCAGCGACGCGACCAAGCGGTTTTCATCGCAACCCCCTGACGCAAGCGTCAAGGATAATAGCATCGCTTACTACAATCTATTGAATGCCACCGGACTTATAACAGTCCCAATCGATCACAACTGGGCTGCGCAACTGATGGACGCTCGTAAGATTCCCGGAATGCTTACATCCATTTTGTTGATAAGCCTGGGAGCGCCGTTCTGGTACAACGCCTTGAAGGATCTCCTGAAGCTCAGGTCTAGCTTGGCGCAGAATGATGATGCTCAGCGTGCACAGCGACAGCTTGGGTCTGGAGATAGCACACCTGCAGCTTCGGATAGTGCCATCGTTGCATCACGACCGGCCTGGCTGAGTGGCGAACGCGGTGATCTGGCAGCGGTCGGTTAGGAGTTTCTGGAAGAGTTCACGAATTCAGGGTCGCACTGGAAGAACCACCGCGGAAGGGCCTGGAAAAGCCTGAGGGTTTAACCTCGGAGGCCCACAACACCACCGCTCCGGGGCTTGCGATCTTTTTAGGAGACCAGCATGGAGCCGCAATGGATTGGTTGCCCTGAGAGCAATTTCAGGAAAGGGCGCCCGTTCGGATTGCGCCCGGAGGCGATTGTCGTTCACATCATGGATGGAAGCTTCGCCGCAGGCGAATCAGTATTTCGCAATCCAGAAACGCAGAAGTCTGCCCACTATGGCATCTCGCGAGACGGTGAAGTCCATCAATATGTCAATGAAAGCGACACTGCATTTCACGCTGGCATTGTGGTAAATCCTAGCTGGCCGCTGCTAAAGCCGAGAATAAATCCCAACTTTTACACCATTGGCATTGAGCATGAAGGCCGTCCGGATGACATTTGGCCTGAGCCACAGCTATCAGCGAGCGCTTCGCTGATCAAAGACATCGGTGAGCGTTGGAAGATCCCGCTTGATGTTAGTCACGTGATCCGCCACCACGAGATTCGGGCATCGAAAACGTGCCCGGGCAACTGGGTGCAAATTGGGGAGTTGCTGAAGCGCGCCCTAGCCACACGCCCCGCGACTTTGGCGGCAGTGGCAGCTCATGGGGACATCAGCTCTACCGCTCCGGCTCCACTTCGAATTGTTCAGCCCGAACTCGAGATGCTTCCATCGCCACAAAATGTTTTGCTGACTGCCACAGTTCAACCGCCGAGTGTGAACCCTTCTTCCTCCGAGCTAACTAGAAACTCAAAGCCCTTTACCGTGCGCACTTTGAAGAATGTGAATCTACGCCGTGCAAAACCGGCGACCTCAGCGCATGTAGTTCGCGTCATACCGGCCCATAGTGATGTAGCTGTATCCCATTTTGAGAAGGGAGAGCGAGTAGACGGTAATCCTTACTGGTATGTGGATTTGCAGGACAATTATCTTTGGGCGGGGGCAACCGACAAACCCGACCCGACTACGATGGCGGCCTGAAACATTAGGTTTTGCTTGGTTCGTTTTGTTCGAGGACATCAAGTGTTGAAACTCCTTCGTGAGAGACCTTGACACGCGAGTTTCCTGTGCTCGAGTCTCGTACGTCGGATCTTGTAGTTTAATACGTGGCATACGTGGTTTTCTTTCGGATACGTACGTAGGATAAGTAATTACGCTTCCCGGCGACTTCCCCCCGGCCGGCACTTCGAACCTCTGTTCGGCTTTTGCGAGGTCTTCATTCATAAACCTCGCCTGCAGCGACTTCTCTTATGGGGAAGCTCGCCCGTCCAAGGAACAAAATGTCGGCGCGCATTCTCCTGTGGGTCGACCTTAGAGTTGTCCCCAGCGAACCAGACCTCTGCAGCAGTTTGCCGAAAGCCTATGCGGCGCGGCGAGTCAGGCGCGCTTCTGAGATTATCCCGGCTCTCCAGACCCATAGTGCGTCGGCGGTTTGCTTTGAGTACGATCGGCCCGATCTTCACGGATTAGAGGCCTTGTCCCAGACCAGAGCGCGTTATTCCTGGTTACCAATCCTGATGGTGACCGGCCATCATGACGAAGCACTTGCACTTTGGGCTCTAAAGAGATGTGTTTGGGATTATCTTGTCAAGCCCCTGCCGGTCAGGCGGCTCTGCGACTCACTTGTGGGAATATACCGCTCCGTGCCGGGTTCAATGGCGGGTCCCCTACGTCGATCACAGGGTCCGGTTCCCGCCCAACCGTCGGAAGCTGTCCCCTCACATCATTTGGCGCCAGCGATGTCGTATGTAGAAAGAAATTTCGCAGAGAAAATTCGTCTCTCGACTGTGGCTCGAATCTGCAACCTGAGCCCATTTCAATTCAGCAGGAACTTCAAGAAAGAAAACGGGATCAATTTTCGCGAGTTCGTAGTGAAGCTCCGAATTCATCATGCCGCGCAGTTGATTCGAGAGTCGGGCGCGTCCGTCACTGACGCCGCTTTCGTCGTGGGTTTCAACGATCTTTCCTATTTCGCGAGAATGTTCCGGAGGCAGCTCGGCGTTGCTCCTTCGCGTTACAAGACTGAGGCGGAACCAGTGCAGCTCGCGTTGTTTCCCGACCCAGAAAGAAAGAAAACCGCCTAACATAAGGAATTGTGTTGACCTGCGCGGCTCGATTTTTCCTCTGGCCTCTGTCTTATGGGCTCTTGGTCGCCGTCAGTTCCACCACATTGTCGAAAGGTTGACGGCAGTCGTGCGGCACGGTCACATTTGGCGGATCGATGGAGACAACAGCCAAGGGTGCGTAATAGTGATTAACGCCGTGCGGTTGAAGTGCGATCGGAATGGTGAGGCCACTGCCGTCTGTTTCAGGATTGCCCTTGGCATCGAGCACCTTGGGCCACTCTACGTCGCCAGTGGCAGTACGCGCCGGTATCAGCCAATAGTCTGAAGTACGATATTGATTCACGGCCGGCGTGGCATCGCCGGCAGCTGGGGGCGTGACGCTAACTGCGGATTGAAACAGGATCTGAACGCCATCCTCCAGCTCCAGCCATCGATCTTCCTGAACAAAAGCGGCATTATCTTGGGCCAGGGTTAATCCTTGTTCTTCGCGGTCGCCGTCTTTTTGGTCCCAACGCCGCAACACTGGATGCAAGCTCACATCGCTGCCAGGCAGTGCATCAGAGGCGCCGTCAAGGGTAACAGTCATCGTAGTACGGTCGACGCCGAGCACTGGCAACAGATTGCCTGCAACATTCATGAGTACGGAACGATCATCTTGGATTTCAACCAAATTCCCGGCCACCAGGCCAAAACGATCGTCACGACCTAAGCTCTCTACAACCACGTTCTTTGTTCCGCCGACCCGGGCGATCGGGTAGAACACGGAACCGTTTTCTCGCGACCACTTGAACGTGGCAGCGTCGGAATTCTCTTTATCCACTCCGTCCCATGCGATACCCTTTCGATTAATCTCAACCCGGTAAAGCTGGTTTTCAGGCCCAGAATAGCTGGCAGTCGGCGGAATGATGCATGGGTCGCTCGATACGGAGATTTGTTTTGCCCGTGCCTTCAGCCAGCCACGATTAGCGGGCTGGAACTGGTTGTTCAGCTCCCCCACACTGATACAGTCTTGCGGGGTCGTTTCGGGGGTGTCTGCTTGCCACCATTTGACCTGCCACACAAGTTTGGTTCGCGCTGCGGTGTCCGGCCCGCCAAGGGCCACTTCCCGAATGCGATCATCTTCCGCATAAGTAATGACCCGTTCCCACACGTCGAGATAGATATGGGAGAAACCCGTGGGCAATGGCAAAGGACTCACAACCCCACTTTTTTTCGAGTAAACAAAATCCGGCTGATGCAGATATGTAATCAAGCGGCGCAGCTTGGGATTCTTGAACGTGGAAAAGTCGTCTCCAGAGATTGTGATCGTCTTATCGAGGGGCTCAGGATTGGAAATCTGAACGCGGACTGGGGCCTTTGCTGAGGCTGGAGTGTCATCAAAAACTTCGTAGTAGGGGACTGTCGTTTGTTCGAAGTCCGAATTCCAGTTCCTAACCACAAACACGTTCGGAGGGGTGGCAAGGGAGATAGCAATCGGAATGTAGTCAGCCTCGCACAGCAATCCGCCCACGTAATATCGCCCGAATCCAATCTGAAAGTCGCGCGGATTAGACCCATCGATGGGCACAACCTCAAAACCATAGTTGTCCTGCGGACCACCTGCCGGGCCGATCAGATCGGTGGCCAATGCCTGCAGGTAGCGCAGCAGAATGCTGGCCTGCTCGTTCCAGTCCGCATCAAGTTGGACTCTCCCCTGTTGCATCACAACCCGGGCATAGTGCTTGGCAGGATGAAACGTGTCACGTGTCAGGTCGGCTTTCATGTTGTCCTCCCTAGCTGGCAAAAATGAGTCCGGCGGTCATGCCGGCCGGCGAGTATTCATCCAGGCGCGTACGCAGGCCCGCGGCCCGCTGCGGCTGGTACAGATCGTGGAAAACCCCCATCTCCGACTCGTCGTCAGCGCCACGGGTGATTTCGGTGGCACATACATCAGCGAGTTGGCAGTACGTGGGAGTGCCATAGCGAACGCTGTTAAAGTCCGGCTCAACGCGCATGCGCTCGGCAGTCAGCAGAGCATTGGTATCGGCCTGGGATAGATTGCCCTGCTTGCTCTTTGCCCGAACGGCTCCTTCCACGAGGTCCGGCTGGCATTCATATCGCCGCGGAGTGCGCGAGCCCGGAGTGACATAGCAGAAACGCATGCATCCTTGCTGCCGGCGACAATCGCGCATCAGGCCCATGAAAATACTGTTCTCCGCTAACTGTATGGAGTGAGTTTCAACCCTCCCCAAAACAGTGCACCGCCTCATGGTCAGGACCGCGTAAGCGCAAAGTTTCTCGGGAGCGCCAATAGCGCTTGCTGTGGGGCTGGTGGCATCGACGATGCTGTCGCTGATATAGATCGGGCAAGGATCTTCACGAACCTCGTCACGATTGACCTGAATGGCTCCGATGATGCTGTGTTCGATCCGCAGACAGTTTGGGGCATCGTCCAATTCAAGGCTTGGCTCGGTAGGGCGTTCCGGCTCACAGTTGCAGTGCAGTCCCCAACCCGGCACCAGCGTCGAGTGCCGGATGGTTACACCACCCACCTCTCCCTGGACCTGTACACCGCGACCGGTCACGAGAATGCCGTCCAGAGTAAACCAGCTCTTCGGTTCGCCATGAAAAGGTTTAGCTTCGTCTTGAGGCATTCCCGTAATGGTGAGAGCGTCGGGCGCGGAGGTTCGCCAATCTAATAGGCGGATAACCGGGCGCCTCCGATTAGCGGCGCGCAACTGCAATGTCTGACCGGGTTGCAACACAATGTCGATGGGCTCGACGTAGACCCCGCTGTCGGTAATCTCGATGACAGCGTTGGCAGGTTTTTCAGAGTTCCACCGAGTAAGAGCTTCATTGATGCGCCTGAATGTTTCTCTTGCTCCAACCCGATACAGGCTGAAGACTGGTGGCTCTTTGAGAGGGCGATCGTATTCTCCTCCGCCAATGTCTGCACTGAATCCGTAATAGTAGGAGACCCACACCCCCTGGCGACGAGCTTGGGTCGGTGGAAACGCAATCCTGCCCAGCGCCGGGTCTATGGCAACCTGCTTGGGCTGTGGCCGGTAAGTCCAATCGCTCAGGTCGGCTACAACCAGCGACTTTGGATCAAGCAACTTCGCGTCGACGATTTTTTGGGATGACGCGGTCCAGATAGCAAAGCTCTTTTTCGGCCCGTAATAGTAAGGAATACCGCTAGTCGTCTTCTCCTGTTCCTCATCGGTTTCGAAGCGCAGAAGATCTCGCCGTGTAATCGGCATCGGTAGGGTGAGCTTCCCCGGAGGATGTGCGGTCGTGCTCTCGGCATGGTTGTACAGCGGCGTGTCATTCCCGAGAACCCCGAATGTAAAGCAATTCGGATTACCGTCATCGCAAAACGCGGGCGATTGCGTCACCGAGTAGGCCTTCAGGCGCCAGACGAACACCCCAACTTCGGGAATGTTGAAGAACTCAGGAGAATGCCGGGCGTTGATGCAGCGGATATCAACAGTGTGCGCGACTTCGTCAAAAGCGCTGCTTAGATCATCAAGCCCATCTCCATCCCGCAGATCGGTCGTGCACCCTCGATTGAGATGAACGAAATTGATGTTCTGCGTATAACTCAGGAGCCGGTAAAACTCGACTGCCCGCGCCGGCCATCCCGCGACCGCCAGTGCGAGCTGTTCAAGAATCGAGATAGTTCCTTTGCGACGCCGGAATCGAATCGTATTCGCGACTTCGCGCCTGGGAATCAGAATCCGTTCACCGGTCAGCGCCCGGGATTTTTGCGCTCCCTGCGGCTCCCCCATATCTAAAGACGGAACATACCCGATAAGGTCCCCGACATAAGGAACCACCCAATCCTGGCAAGTCTCGATGAACCAGTTTTCATAGAGCTGAGCAATGTCGGCATCAACCACGTTCACTTGCTCCGCGATGACCTGAAGCAGCCCGCGCAAGGGATAGCCGCGATCGGCATCGCGCAGCCGGTACACCACCGGGAGCAATTCGTAGAGTCGATCGGCGTTTTGGCTGCTCATTTCGTAATCTCCGTCAGAATCAGGGTGTCAGGAATATCGGGAGTTAGAACCGCCAATTCGGCCGGTAAAATGCGGCTCTCCGATTCGGTCGCAAGAGTGTTCACGCTAGCTAGTTCAGCGTCCACCGCCCCGTGCCGCTGCAGGTCAGCAGCAAGCGTCGTGAGCTGCTCGGCGGTCACTGACTCTGATACCGAATCGAATGTCTGCACATCTGCAAAGAGAACGCCGGCTACCGACTGCATCGTGCTCACCGCTTCGCTCAGGAAGGCCGGTTGACCAAGCTCCCGCCGATCAAAGCTGTAAAGATCGAGAAGTGCAGCGCGCAGCTTTGCGGCCACGGTTTCCCAAACATAGTCGGACTTGATTTTGATTCCGGCGCTGATTACCAATACTTTGAGCCGACGCAGAGCGATTTGGACGGGCTGGTGCGGATCGCCTGCGGCGGCCAGTGCCTGCACGAGGGCGGTGTAAAGATCAGAATTCTGATCGATGGGAACATCGTCTTTACCCGCGATGGTGAGGTGAACAATAATTCTGCGGCCATCTGTTAGCCGGCGAGCACTTGCTTTCCCAATGCCAGCAAACCTGCGCGCAAAGTCCACATAGTCGGCGACCGAAACCAGACGATCCAATGCAGTGACACCAATTGGAATGTTGCGGCGGGCCTGATCGCGAGTATCGGCGTCTGCGCCGCCCGATGCTCTCAATGGGTTAATGACGCTTTTCACGCCGAGAGGCTGAGTGGCCATCTGGCTGACTTGCTGTGCTTCTACATTGCCCGCTTTGCCGGCCCCGCTGCGATAGATAGCCTTCACATTGCCTGTGCCAGATGGAACCCGCAGACCATGCTCGCCGTTTCCGGTTATGACACTGGTCTTCTCGGAATCGTCGGTTTGGGTGATGTAGTCGCGATCCGACGAGCCAAGCACAAAGAGATTTGCTGCTTCGTGCCATTTAATCTCGTTCACGCGGATTGCCAGAGTACTCTCCGCGCCGCTCGGTGTTGGTGCTGGCAAGTACGTTAGGGGAAATTGGTGCAGTGCGAACCTCTGGAACGGTTGACTGGCATCTCCATTTCCCAGTACTTCTCCTTGTGTCTGCCCATGCGTGGCCTTTACTACGTTCGCGTAGATGGCCACCTTTTCCGCGTCATATTTGTAGGCGAGCTTGTTGGCCAGCACGATTCGCGTGTGGACGGTCTCCGAGCCGCTTGCCAAACTGGCAATCCGCATTGCAAACACGGGCGTCGGGTTATCGGGATCATTTGGATTTTGTCGTGGCCCCGGTATCGTGGCATCTTCGAACAATTGAAACTTCCCGCTGGCATCTGGTCTTGGATCGAATAGGTGATCGGCGAAAACACTGAACACGCCAGTTCGCTCTTCCTTAGTTGGGACGTAGACATTGGCATAGAAACCGGGTGCAAGCTGGATGGGATCACAAATCTGTTGATCGGTCAGTTTAGGATTCGGTATGAGATCGAGGAACGTCTTCGGCAGGAGAGTGGGACGACCCACGACCAGGCGATCGCCACTTTCGGTCGGCTCGGTTACGTAGTAGATCTGCCGAAATGGCATCGTTGTGGTAGAAAATGCGAGGCACGACTCTTTCCCAGGGCCTTGGTTGACAGACCCGATCATCACCAGTTCGCTCGAGGTCGCTCCGGTGACATTAGGTATATCGGTGCGAGACCCGGAAACGACAATCCAGCGCCCGGATTCCAGCCCATCGTAGAGACCATCCAATTCGATCGTGTCACCTTCCACGTCGCGATCCAGCGGTTCTTCGGCAAGCTCCAGCAATTCGGACTGCGCCCAAACCGTTGTTGTCCGCAAGATCGTAATATCGTCAGACGCTAAAACAGTCGTCGGAATCCAATCTTGGCTCAGAGTTAGTTTCGTGACCTTCGCGGAGATCAGGTAATCGGCGCGCGAGGCAGACTGCGTGAGCATTACCTTGACGACCAAGGGCGATGCCGTCGGATCGGTCGGCTGAAGAACAACCCAACTGCCAGGAACAATCTTCTCGTTGTTGGATTCGAGAAACAGAACGTTTCTGTTGGCCAAATCAATTCGCCTTTTCGGTTTCGTCGTCGGCCCGTCTGCCGTGCCGCCAGACTGGGATCCCTTATCCTCAAATGTCCATTCCTCGTATGAGACCTCACCGCCGCCTTTCGGAACAATCGGCCGTGCGGGCGCATTATTCCCAAAGGGCGCTGTCTTGCTCCGAAGTGCGAATACTTTCACAGGTGCGGAGCTGGGCACCGGCTCCGCTTTGCCCCATGCGGGATATAGCAGCGGCGCCACTTCGGGCCGAAGGGTGCTAATCAGCCGGGGAGCAATGTCAGATTGTGGCGCGAAAACTCGCGCCACCGGGCGGATCAACCGAAATGCGTTACCTGGCTGTAGCGACGGCGGTTTCGCCAAAGAATTGAGAATTACATCCAAGCGGGCCAATCCTGAAGGCGCAAGCCGAAACGGGGGCTGCTTGACGGTTGCCGTCCCTTCCCCGCCCGTTTCTCCGTCAAGTTGAGGCAAATTCTGGACTAAGAAATTCAGCGTGTCGAGCAGGTCAGCCAGCCAGGGTTCGAGTCGGGTGAATTTTCGTTTGGCAGCGATTTGGTGCAACTCTTCAATCTGAGGCACAACTTGCTCGACGGCTCGGCCGACTGCAGTGGCAGTGTCGGCGTCCTTGGTGTCAGAAACCAATGTCGTGAGAATCGAAAGTACCTGTGCTGCAAGTTCAGCCCCCGGAAAATCACTGGTCGCCCCGTCGAGGAACGGATCGAGCTTGTCATGCAGATTGAAAAGCGCTTGCGATGCCCCGTCTCCCGTGGACGGAGCGAGAGACAACGGAGGTTCCTGCAGGACCACCTCGGTACGATCGTAGTTGGCCTGAACATCGACCGCTTCAACAAAGCGTTGGACTTGCTTGTCTCCCGCAACGATCAGGATAGCGTCGCCAACCTTCAAATTGGTGGAGATGCCCTTGAAATACAGAGTGTCGCGAGTGCGTGCATCGAAGTCCGGCTCAAAGGGAACGTCTTTTTGGGGACTATCGTTCCCGAACGTGACGATTTGTGGCCGCGTGACCCTAGGCTTTAGCGTGTTCCAATCGCCTTTCGCGGGTAGGTCTTCATAGGTTTCAAACGGCTGCGGTTTCTCGCCGGGCCCAGGCAGGCTTTGCGCGCGAGTGCCTGCTGGAATAATGCCATCAAAGTCATCGTTGACCGTAAACGCGAGATACACGCTGGAAGAGACTCCCGGGCGCATCCTGTATCCCACAAGCCGCGCCAATTCCAGAATCGAACGGCGCTCGACAGCGGTGCGCAGGTAGCCTTCATTGGCGATTCGTTCTTCATAGAACGTGAGAACATCTGCAACTGTCGCCCATGCATCCAGAAGCGCGATTGATGGATCGTTCAAGTCCCGCGTGGTGAGCCCCCGGAGCGGATAAATCCGTTCCATTGCCCCGTCCCCATCGGACTTCTGAACGTCTAGATAGAAGGTGGAGAGTCGGGCCAGCATGCTCTCCAAAAACGAGGCATAGGTCCCCGCCCGATATGCGAGCGCCGAGAGTCCCGGACGGTTTGCCTCTTGCTCGGGTGTAACAAGTTCCAAGCCGGCACAGCAGCCGCAGGGTTGCTTCATCGTCCACCTCGCATATCGAGACGAAGGACACCGTGTTCCGGAAAATCAGGATCGTTATCGAGCTGCGCGATTTCAAACGGTCCCAGCATGAGCGCGGAATTCATCGGCAATTCCTCGTCCTCCTCATCGTGTGATTCGGGCTCGCTGATTTCAAAACGCTCCAACTCAGCCACCACGGCGTTCTGCACGCCCGCTACCGCCTGGACCTTTGCCAAGATCTGGCTCACGTAAACGCCATCGCCGAAGGTCAGATTGTCAGGGTGAAAAAATCCGAGCGAACCATCGCCCAAAACGCGACTGCTAAGGGCATCAGCGACCGCCGACTCAACGTGGGCGCGAAAATAATTCGGTAGGACGCAAACCGTGAGGCGCAGCTTGAGTGGGACGTACTCTGCGGGGTTGACTTCCAGGTCATGCCCCATGCGCCGGAATGGCTGCAGATAATCAGTGATTTCCTTGATGAGCTCCCGGTCCGGACCTTCCGCGCCCTCCGGATCGATGGCCACCAGAGCCGTATACCAGCTTCCAGTCCAGCGCAATGCGCCTTTCGCGCGTTGCAGCCGATTAAAGCGTGCAGCACAGATTTCCGGATCTTCGGCTTCCAGTGCTGCGCGAGATTCCAGCCGGCGTTGGTTATCCTCAGCCAGCGAAGCGTAGTCATCGGCCGTAATAGCACGCTCAAGTTGATTGTGAAACGCATATGGTGCAAACAACTTCACATCCGCAAGTGATTCGGAATTGGTGCCGCCATTGGCGGGGAGCGGATTGCGAACCGTGATATCTAGGCCGCTGAC
>DATNEX010000081.1:0-8508 GCA_035606605.1 Terriglobales bacterium | reverse complement strand
CTGAACATCCGGGTGTTTGGCTTTCAGAGCTGCCGCGAAGATCTTATAGCGGTCGATGTAACGCGGCCCCCACTGCTCGTTTCCCACTCCAATCATGGATAAATGGAATGGAGCCGGATGTCCCATTTGCGCGCGCAGCTTGCCCCAAGTTGACGTAACTGGACCATTGGCGAACTCAATCAGATCGAGTGCGTCCTGAACATATTCATTGATTTCGTTCATGGCGGCCGTCTCACTCGTGTTGAACTGACAGGCCATCCCGCAATTCAGAATTGGAAGCGGACGCGCGCCAATGTCTTCCGCCAGCTGGAAATACTCGTAAAAACCCAAGCCGAAAGATTGAAAGTAATCCGGCGCTGGTTTATGGTCGAATTCGTCATTCCAGCGATTAATAAGAGTCTTGCGTTCGGTGACATCGCCGATCGTCGTTTTCCAGCGGTAACGGGTCACTAACCGGCGTCCTTCCACAATGCAGCCGCCCGGGAAGCGAAGAAAGCCGGGGTGCATGTCCGCAAGAAGCTGCACAAGATCCTTGCGAAGTCCGTTGGGGCGGTTCTTCCAGGTTTCGACCGGAAATAGCGAAACCATGTCGAGATCGACCGAGCCCTTCTCGTCGAAGAAAAGATTGATCTGCGCGTGCTGCTCGGTCGAGTTTGTGCGGATCACGGTCTCATACTTTTTCCAGGAATTTCCGAAGCCCTCTAGTCTTCCGCTCCCGAGCTCATGTCCGTTTGGACCGGTAATCGTCGCACGAATGGATTTTGGCCCCGCTGTGCGGACATAAGCGGACAACCGATACTCAGCTCCGCTCTCGACTCCGATACCGCGGAATCCAGTGTTGTACACCCCGTATCCCGGTTCGTGTACGGTGACCTGCAGATAATGCGGATTGGTGGAATGGAGTGGGTTGTCGGCCAAAACACCCATCTCGCCCTTGTCGCTGTTATTGCCGCCCGCCGTCATAGTTAGAATCTGGTGCCAACCCATCAGCGGTTTGTCGAATTCGAAGGAACGGTTCTTGATGCGCTCAGGGTAGAGGCCACCGTCGGCACCAAAATTGATGTCCTCGAAAAAAATTCCGAACATCTGAGGTGAAATCGCAGCACCGGGATGAGAGAAATCCACCGAGATAATTGGGGAGGTCTGCTGGTTCTGGCCGATTAGACAAATAGGCACGATTACGAACAGGAGAATGGCGAGCGAGGTTTTGCGCATGTTGGTCGCGGACTATTCTAATCTAACGCGGCGCTGGCGATCCTATGCGCAACACCAGCGGGCTTTCCGTAACGGCGGCGTCAGACGGTGCCTTTCCGAGCGATTCATTTCTGGCGCCGATTAGGAGCCGGGACATGACTCTCTCTACATTCAGCCCGCGGACTGAGACGGCTCTTGCCCTCCCTACTTCGCTCTGAGCGGAACCTTGGCCAGGAGTCCAAGCGTTAAGTGTTCGCTCGAACCACGGCCGTCAATCCTGAAGAAATAGAAAGGCCTCGGCACGTTGATCAGGAATCAAATCGCACCGAAGCCAGAGAGTTCTGAACCCGTTTTGCTACGGGATGTAGTAACGGATCGATGTCCAAATCATGTTATCGATGGCCTTGGGAGCAAAACCCGCCGCTCCAGCGACGTTATTGTTTCCGGACCATCCGTTCTTCGCGAAGTAGGAGTACTGGATACCCCAGCGAAAGCCTCCTTTGTCGCCTTGGTAGATCTTGTGCCAAAACCCAACGGTACCTTCGAAGATGACACGAACATCTCCAGCGCAGTTACTGCCGCTGCTTGGAGTAAATGGGCTCGACGGGGGCGGGAACTGACCGAGGCTGTTGGACGGGATCAGTTCGGTTTGGCAACCGCTGTTATTGGCAAAGGTCGACCCATATCCGCCGATACCCGTCGTCGAGATCTTGGTGCTCGTTGTCGCCGGAATAAGGCAAGTGCCATTCGCAGCCGGCACCGGACACGTCGGGCCGGTGCTTCCATTCGGCACGAAAGTAATTGCCGGTGTCTTTGTTACCGCGATGCTGTTGTACCCGGTGTAGGCAGTGCGAGCTCCGTATTCTTCGCCACCATAGGCGTAGAGATCCCACTTGGTCGAGTGATATTCGAGTCCGGCAAGCCCATGCGCTGTGCGGATGAGAGCCGCCGTGCCATCGGGTCGGAAAGTCAGATCAGGAATTTGGGCTGAGCCATAGCGCCCAACGCCGTCCCCAGCCATGCCCTGGAATGCCAACTCCAGTTTCTTGGCATAGATCGGCAGTCGGAAGTTAACTCCGACTCCACCGCCGGTGCGTGTGTCGTTGTATGCGCCAGCTGCACTAGAAACTGGCGTGCCTGTGATGGGGCAATTGATTGCGAGAATCGCAGAAGGAACCACGGTGTCAGTTGCGTTCGTCCCTGCAACGGCGCAGGGATAGATGCGGTTGCGAAATGCACTCACCAGGCCAATGATCTCGTAGTGTCCCCAGCCGGGATCGATGGCGGCCTTCACGATGAAATCAGGGGCTTTGTTGATGGTGTAGCCAGACGTGTCCGCGAAGTTCAAGAGTCCGCCGCCTGCACCGATCGCGTTGAGAACCGTGTTGCCGGCGGTTGTGGTTGTGATTCCCGCCGTGTTGGTTGCCAAATTTGAGAATCCACGCCCACCGACCGTGGCCTGAGGACCTTCAATAGCCGCCGCTAAGGCAAATTTCCCACCAAAATCCTTGGCAACGCGGAATGCATACTGCCGCGCCCAGCTGAATCCCACGTTGTACTGCGGGTCAATCGTGAGCGGTGGCAGTTCCGTGCGGTTCTGGATACCCTTCTTGTTTTCTGTCACTAGGGACCACATCTGTCCGCCCGTGAGGCTGAGTCCATTGGCAAAAGCGGCTTGTCCAAAAATGACGCGTTGACGCATAACGTAGCTGTTGCTTTGACGGTTGTTAGAGGTCACGCCGGTGCCGAGAAAGTCGGCTTCCCAATATCCAGTCAGTTTGACATTCCCGATTTTGCTCTCGCCGAGCAGGCTCAACCGACTATGGCGTCCACTCATGTTGAGCTCGCCAACTCTTGAGAGTGTATTGGCGGTGTAGGGAATACCCGTGAAAGGTGTGTTGATGTCAGCGCTGGCCGCGCGTTGGCGCCACACGGTCGACGCGTCGGCGAACCCTCCCGGAGTGAGCGTAATTCCTTTGTAATGGATGGCGACCGGACTCTCGACTGCCTTTTTCAAGCCAGTCTGGGTCTCCTGGAGCGCAACCGCGGTGTTTGTCGAGTTCTGCTTTAAGTCTTTTACGTCGCTCGCCAGAGAATTGACAGTCTCATCCTGCTTTGCACTCTGGGACGCAGCCTCGTCCGCCTTGCTTTGCGCCTGCGTAGTTGCCGTCTGGCTCTGTTGCAGACTCTGCTGCAATTGTTGAATCTGTTGATCTCTGCTCTGGATTTGATCGCTCAATTGCTTGATCTGCTGCTGTTGGGCATCAAGAGCCTGTTTCAGTTCGCTGAGCTGCTGGGCAACTGCCGAGTTGCTGGCTGCCGCCGACTTCTTGGCGGACTTGCCAGTCGGGCTCGTTTGAGCCTGCGCCGGAACCACTCCCATGAGGGTAAGAACCAGCGCCAAAGCTGTTACTCGCTTCATCTTTTGATCTCCTTGAAAAGGTAGATAGGACAGTACTGCCTGCACTTCCTTGAAATCCGTGACGCCGCATTGCTTTCGGTACGACACCGGCTTTTCAGCAATGCGTTTCGCAAAACCTCAATTCTCGAACTCACGCCATTCCAAGTACGCTCGGTCGTGTTTGGAAACCCAAGCTCTCTCCGCTGGACATTTCCAAGAACTCTCAGCGAAGCCATAGATTATCGATGGTTAGTTTAAAATTCGATGAATCTACGATCAGCAATTAATGAATTGTCAATTTTCTGCAAAAACCGTACTGTCGCCGAGGACTGAAGCCGTCTGACCTGGTTGAGGCCAGCTAGGTCGTAAAAGGCAGAGCGGGCCTGGAAGGACGGGGAATGCCGCCCCCATATTTTAGAAGGCACGCTTGGGACTCTGAGGATCATGGCTCGGTTTTGGACTGGATCTGGTTCCAGACGGCATTCTCGAATCTGTGTCCTATGACGAGCTTCTTGCGTAAACTGAGGATTGAAGGCGGGAGATAGCTATGCCGGATTGGGGCTGGATCGCAATTTTCGTGGTGGTTTATGTGTTGCTGACCAGGTGGGTTCTTCCCAAGCTAGGTGTGCCTACTTGAGCGGGCAATGATTGCGCCGAGTCTCGTCGCAAATCTGCTGAGGACGTAGGCAAGAACACGCATCCCTAAACCCTCTTCCTAGAATGACGTGCACCGACGTGTGATCAGAATCACACACGTCTGTTACCCGAATCATGGGGCTTTCCTCGGATCAAACATCAAATTTCAGTCTGTTACTCGAGAAACGCAATTTGGAGGCTCGAATGCGCTTGCTTCGGCTTCGCGGAGGTCTCAGTCCATCATTTTCTCACCGATGTCGCCGAATACCTTCGCGAAAGCCTCACTCAGGACACAGGTTCTGGAGTCGGCCCTTCATAAGTTCCGCGAAGCCTGGGTGGGCTCGGCTAGGGGAAATGTCCGGAACCGGGGGGCGCGTCCAAAACCGGAACACTCCGTTTGGAAGGGAAGAGTTGCTTGAGCGATCGAGAGCGTGGAGACAGACCATCAGAAGAGACTGCTCGCTTAGTCTGGAAATTACCCTGATAGGGCCCTCAGGGGGATTCCTCGGCGATGAAAATCAATTCGGAGCTGTTCGCGTAAGGCAGCCTGACTTGCAATCCACCTTTCATTAGCTCCCACCCCGCAAGCGTTCTGTCCGGGCTGGTGTGATCGTGAAAAGTAATCGCATACCGCCCCGATGGCTTCAGCCCCTTGAGCGCGAACCAATGCGCACTCTCCCTCGAGACGCCTCCCCGAAATGCATAGACTACTCCGCGCCTGCGAGGTTGGTCCCAGTACTCGAGGCCGTCCCAATGGACACCATCTGGCCGTGCAGAAACGTGATACAGGTCAGCATCGCGAATCAACGGGCGGAGCTCTTTTTTGTAAAGCTCAATTTCCTTCTTCGCTTCTGCGTGCTGTTCCGCCGACCAGGTGGTTGTGTCCATCATTATTGTGAGCCAGCCCATCATGCCGCTGCGCAACATATAGCGAAAATTCTCCACTCGCGGCGTCGGCCACTTTTCGACGTAGCTTTCGAGCATAGCTGCCGGAAGGACATGACTGGTGTCGAAAAAAGCTCTTCGGTTCGAGAGCGGATCGTAGGTATCGGTAATCGAAAAGTAGTCGCCGTGCGCCGCGGTGCCAAAGTCAACCATTCGCCCGCCGTCGGCACAGATTTCAAACAGCAAGCCCGGATGTTCATTTCGTAATTTGGAATAGATCTCGTAATAAGCGCGGACCGCATGATAGCTGACGTCTGTGGAGTTCGAGCTATCCACCCAATAGGCTCCCCAGCTCTTGTAGATACATTTATTAAGAGGGTCGGGGGGAGCATGGGGATGATCGGTGCGATCGCATCCGTGCGCTACAAGATATCCATCGTGCTCCAGCATGTCGAGGTGATAGTCGGTAAGGATACGCTCAACCTCGTGCTGGACCCAGTCTTTGGCTTCCGGAACTCCGATGTCGATCGTCTGGCCTTTGAAGGGTTCCGGCTGCCAATCTTTTGGGAGATCAGTCACCATCCATTGGCGTACCTTTGGATCGCGAGCATTGAGGGCTCCCGGTTCGGAAGAAAGGCCAGCCTGGGTCCAGTCCACCCACAGGCCAAATTTCAGGCCGTGCTGGTGCGCTTCGTCGGCGATCGCTGCAAGCCCGTGGGGAAATTTTTGCGGATTGGGGTGCCAATCGCCGACAGCCCGGAACCAGCCCGCATCCACATGAAACATGTCCACGCCCAGGGCGGCCGCGTCGGCGATCATTCGCCGGGCCATCTCATCGTTGACCGCCATGCCCCCGCCCCAGCTGTTATTCACGACAAGAGGATAGTTGGGATTTTTCCATGTCTCAGGATTCCCCAACACTGCGCGCACCCATCGGCGCAAAATGTTCCCTGCACCATCGAGCCCGTGATTGAAACCGCCCACAAACACGACCGGCGAGTCGAACGACTCTCCCGGCTCAAGACGGGTTTGGAATGGCCCAGGATCTGGGTTCAGGCCGGCGACTCCATGCAACGAGCCCTTCTTCCTTTCCAGTGAAATACGCGTCCGGCCGCTGAATTCGATGCCGAGATACCAGCCGCTTTGGGCCGTATCCTTAGTTTGCACCAAGGACCAGGGAATGATTTCGCGCGGCTTCCCTTCGTCAATGTCTCCATACGTGCTCGCGTTACCGGTCCAACGGTACTCGTCTTCAATACTGACTTTGTGTGTACCAAGCGAAGATGGAGTATTTGCGCCTTTCTCGACGTACACGTGTTCAAGTTGTACCCGCGGGTCTAGGTGCCAGTTGAAGGCGAAACTGTCCTGCATCGGAATCCACAGTTTGTGTTCGGTGAGATTTTCAATGTGGATCTGGTGCTCGATTGGGCCGTAGTTTTCCTTCACGGTCCACGACCACGTCAACCGAAGGCGAGGGTTTTCGGAGTCATAAACGAACGAGACGTTCCTTGCGTCAGTGTGGCTGGCCTTACGATCAAAACGCCAACGCACTGGGCTCGTTTCACCCGCGACCTCGATGGAGCTGATGAGCGGCTCGGAGGCCAGGTTATGCCATTTAGGCCGCCCAGGAACCTGCAGGCTAAGAAGCCGTGGCATGTCCTCGCCAGCTTCAACCACGATTCGTGTTTCGGAAGTCTCAAGCTCTGCTGTCTGGCCGAAGGCTAGAGCGGATAGCAAAAAGCACGTAGAGAGTAGAAAGAGAATGGGCTGAAGGAATTTGGAAAGGCCCCGCATGCTGATGATCATAGGTTGTGCGATCGTGATCTGGCCCACGGTTGCGCAAAACGACCCCACTATTATTATTCAACGCTGGCTGCAGGCCACCGTCTCAATCAGACCAGGATGGCAGTCCCTGGCCCCACGCCGATCCGAGGCCGCAATTGACGTGACCGATTGGGCTAGGCAATGTTTCTAGTCGACGGCAAACCTCGCGAACAAAAGGTTGTGCCCTCCTGAATCCGGTGCGAAGCTCTTGCTCCTGTTGCTTTCCCAATGGAAATCTGGCATTCTCGTGTTGGTAACCAAAACGACCGCATGCGACGAGATCACGTGAAGCAAAAAAAAGATGTCCAGCAGGGCACGCTGGCACTGATGGTTCTCAAGACCCTTGACGTGCTCGGGCCGCTCCATGGCTATGGAATCGCACGGCGCATCGAGCAGATTAGCGGTGACCTGCTCGCGGTGAATCAGGGCACCTTGTACCCGGTCCTGCTCAGGCTGGAACAGGAAGATGCTATTGCTTCTGAATGGGGCCCATCAGCAAACAACCGAAGAGCGCGTTTCTATCGGCTGACGCACACGGGACACAAAATGCTGCAGGCTGAGAAGCGGGATTGGGAGCAGACGGCGGGGATTATTGCGCGCTTCTTTGAAGTTAGCGCGGAGGATTTGGCATGAGAGCACTGAAGCGATTACTTGCCCGCCTGCTGAATTTCGCAACGAGGCGTAATCTCAACGAGCGATTGCGCGAAGAAATGGATCAGCATCTGGAGTGCCAAACTCAGGACAACTTGCACGCTGGAATGAATCCCGCGGAAGCGCGCCGTCAAGCGATTTTGAAGCTCGGTGCGGTCGAAGCGATTCGAGAGCAATATCACGCTGAGGAGGGTTTACCCTCCCTCGAGAATGTACTCCAAGACGTGCAATACGCTGTGCGCATTCTCCGAAAGTCTCCAGGCTTCAGCATTGCAGCCGTATTAACTCTCGCACTTGGAGTCGGTGCCAATCTCATTGTTTTTCTTGTTCTCTACGGCGTGCTGTTCAAGCCCCTCCCATTTCCAAAGCCGCAGCAACTAACCCGCATCGAGCGCAGTTATTCGGATGGTACGACCGTTCCAGCATATTCAGGGACCAAAGCTTTGTTCTTCCAGAGGGTGAACCGGGCCTTCTCTTCAATGGCGGCTTACGATTACATCCCCTCGCACGCCAACCTTGTGCAGGGCGACAATGTTGTTCCCATTAGCGTTCTTCGGGTCACGTCCGGTTTTTTCCGTACATTTGAAATGCAACCAACTATTGGCCGCGATTTCACAGCCGATGATATGGCTCCGAACGCTGCCGGCGTCATTGTGCTGAGCGATGGGGTGTGGCGGGACCGGTTCAATTCTGATCCGAACATCCTCGGTAAGGGCATCACTTTGGGGAATCGGAGCTATACCATTATTGGCTTAGCCAGCCCCAGATTCGCGCTCGACGCGAAATCCGACGCCTGGATCCCTCTTTCGATTACGGAAAGTCCTGAGGATCAGAGCAACAACTACAACGTCGCCGGAAGGATGAAGCCCGGTCTGAGCAAAGCCGCCGCCACAGCAGATCTGCGCCGGGTACTGCTT
>DATNEX010000055.1:0-16107 GCA_035606605.1 Terriglobales bacterium | reverse complement strand
GCCAAAGTGAACCGCACGGTGCGCGAGTATCTGGCCGAACTGGAACAAGAGAACCCCGTCGAACCTCCGGTTCCGCAGCAAGACAAAGTTTCGACCACGGATCCGGATTCGACGTTTGCAACCAAAGGCGGTCCAGCACGGCTGGGATATTAGGACAACTATCTGGTGGATAACAGGCAGTTGCATCATCGTGGGTGTGCAAGCTACCCCGGCACGACTGAGTCACGAGAGCACAGCGGCGCGTGCCATGATCGAACGATATCGCGAACGCCACGGCTACTTGCCGCAGACACTGGCGGCAGATACCACCTACGGCAATGGGGAGCTTCTGCAGTGGCTCGATGAACGCGGCATCGCTCCTTACATCCGGGTGAAAGAAAATCCCAATGGGCCGAGTGGTCTCTATGGCATCGAGAAGTTCACCTACGTACCCGAGGAGAACTATTACATCTGCCCGGAAGGCAAGCCCCTGAAATACATGGGGATCAGTCTGCACAACCGCACTCATCTTTATTACTCAACGGTGAAGCACTGTCGCGACTGCCCGCAGAAGAACCTCTGCACACGAGCCAAGTTTCGGAGTCTCGCCATCCACACCTGTGAGCCGGCACGGCAGCGTGCATATGCTCTCGCCAAGACCCCAGGATTCGCAATCTCACAACGGGCTCGGCGGAAGGTGGAAGCACTGTTTGCAGAACTAAAGAATCAGATCGGACTGCGTCGCTTGAGATTGCGTCGAATGCGGTTCGTGCGCGAACAGTTCTACCTAGCAGCTGTGGCACAAAATCTTAAACGGCTGGTTCGCTTCCTTAATAAGACAGCCCCACATATCGCAACTGCATGAACATGGAGTGAGGAAAGAAAAGAAGCAGGTAGCCACCAGGACAAACTACGAGGAAAAGCGCGTTCTGATCCGTGGTTTTTCAACAGACACACCCAATTTCCTTCCAGCCACTGAGAATCATTCCCGAACCTTACCCCCTTGAAGGATTATCCCCTGAGCCTGATAAAAAGCAGCAGAATAGATGAAGGTTTCTGATTCAGTATTTCTTCTGCTTGGCGGCCTTGCGGGCTGAACTGCCATCGGCGGGTTGGGGCTCAAACATAATCAGGACGTTGCGTGTGCGGTCCTCGCGGGAAATCACACTGAAGTGAATGTCCGCGAAGGAGGCGAATCGCGGTCCCAGATCCTGTCCTCGGGCCACCATGGGCTGGTCTTTCATCAGAACCGCCCGGTGACGACGGACCAAGGTATTGCGCATGGTCTCTGAAAGGGGCAGTTGGTCTACCGTCAGGTCTACCGGCGGCTTGCTCTTAAAACCGAACAGCTTCAGCGCCATCTGATTCCAGAATTCGATGCGTCGCTCCTGATTGACCAGCATTACCGGCAGGCGAATCTTTTCCAGGGTTTGCGCATAGACGCTGTTGACCTGATCTAGTTCCTTGGTGCGCTCTTCCAATTCCTGGTTGGTGGTCTCGAGCTCTTCGTTCAACGATTGCAGTTCTTCATTGGTAGTTTCCAGTTCCTCATTGGTGGACTGCAGTTCTTCGTTGGTGGTCTCAAGCTCCTCGTTGGTGGACTGCAGTTCCTCGTTAGTGGTTTCGAGCTCTTCGTTCGCCGATTGCAGTTCCTCGCTGGTAGATTCAAGTTCCTCGATCGTTGTCTGGAGTTTCTCCTGCACGGTCTGATCGTCGAGGTAAATCAGCGTGCCGCAGCGTTGGCCGCGTTCGTCGAGCAGGGGACGAATGGTGATTTCCAGCAGTTTCTCTTCGTTGCCGGTCTTCATGCGAGTTGGGAAACGCGAGGACTCGTTGTTCACCCGGGTGGCTTGTAATTGACCACCGATCTCGGGAATACGAATGAAGAGGTCCGTATCACTTAGGCGTTTGCCGGTCAGGTTCGCGGGCGCCAGGCCACACAGGATCAATGCGGCTGTGTTGTGTTGGGTGATGATGTCCTCCATCGAAAGCGAGAAAACGCCGATGCGCAGGGTTTCCATCAAATATCGGTGGTGCTGCCGAAGTCCATCTAACTCAACATTGCGGCCACCATTTGCTGGGGCATCGATGGGATTCTGGCGAGCGTCCGATCGGTCTTCGGCCAGGGGAGAAGCTGTGATTCGCTGGAAGATTCTCCAGCGCGCATTGATCCGCTGAAATTGTGGTGAATTCGTCAGTTGTGATTCAGACTTGCCAAGGAATAGAATGCCGCCCGGTTCCAAGGCATAGTGCAGGCGAGTCAAGATGGTCTTCTGAAGGTCCGAGTCAAAGTAAATCAGCACATTGCGGCAAACCAGCAGGTTTACATGCGAGATGGGCGCGTCCTGGCCCAGGTTGCTGCGGCCGAAAATCACCAGCCGGCGTATTTCGCGATTTACCCGCAGCATACCTTTGCCATGGAAGTATTTTTCCCGCCACTCCGGGCGCACCCGACGGACCGCATCGAGCGAATACTCGCCGCGCCGGGCGGAGTTTAAGGCGTCATCATCGATATCGGTCGCATAGATCTTGACGTCGTAGTCTTGAATGCGAGGGCCAAAGTGCTCAGCCATCAGGATCGCTATGGAATAGGGCTCTTCGCCGCTGGCACATCCTGCGCTCCAGGCCCGAAAGGAGTGCCCGGGTTTGATCCGCTTCAGGAGACTTGGCATGATTTCGTTTCGCAGAATTTCCCATGCCGGAGGATCGCGAAAAAATTCTGTGACATTGATCAGAATGGTGTTCAGCAGTTGATTGATTTCGTCGGGGTGTTTGCGAATGTAGTCGCCATATTGAGCGTAGTCGGCCAGGTTGAGTTGGAACATTCGTCGACGGAACCGGCGCTCTAACGTGGTCTTTTTGTAACCGCGGAAATCGAAGTTGCGTTGTTCTGCCAGTTCCTGCAAAAGGTCTTTTAAAGTCAGTTCCTTAGCCATGATCTAGATCTTGTCCTTAGGAAAGGCGGGACAGAGTCCTCCCCATTGTGTCCAGAGGAACGACGTGGTCAACGCAGCCGGTATCAATGGCGGCCTGCGGCATGATGCGGAACTCGGCAGTTTTCGGACTTTGGGCTACCGTCGTTCCTCCGGCACGTTTGATGGCGGCAATGCCATCGGCTCCGTCGCGATTAGAGCCGCTCAGGATAACACCGATCGCCCGCCTGCCGTAGGTCGCTGCCACGGAGGCGAACATCACGTCGATCGAAGGCCGTGAGAAGCGGATGAGCCGTGAATGTGCCAATTGAATCTTCCCTTCGCTTACTAGCAGATGCTCATCTGCAGGTCCGACGTAGATGGTTCCGCGAACAATCGGCTCCCCGTCCTCGGCTTCTTTCACCCGAATGCCGGTTTTCCGACTCAGCAACCCCGGAATCTGACTTTTGTGTCGGGGATCGAGATGCTGGACGATCAAAATGGCAGGCCCGCCGGGTTCAAGCGTGCCAACAATCTTCATAAGCGCCGGCAGTCCTCCGGCAGACGCACCGATAGCGATCAGTTCGCATCTATCGCGTGACAAACGGCGTTTTCTCTTAGAAGCAGGCACCTAGACCTACGCGCAGCAATTCTAGTCCTACCCGCAGAAAGCGAAAGGAGAAAGTCCCCCAAGACCTGCGATTAGCCAGCTCTGCGTCGTCGCTTGTGGATGCTATCTACGAGTACCTGGGCCTCTTCCGTTAGCTTTTTACTAGTCTCAATCGTTTTCCTCGCCGACGCGTTCGTCTCGCCGCACTCTCGGAGGCGCTCGAGATTGAGCTTTTCAAGAACTGGAGAGGCCTTTCGCGGCTTGGTCCGCCGAACTCTCATAGCGATGCGAAATCTACCTCAATATCGTATGGAACCAACATCCCGAAGCGTTTTGATTTTTGCATCGATAGCCCGCTAACTTACCTCCCTTTCTCTTCTCGCACTGAGTTTCCGGGCGGCGGTGCCCTTCAATTCAGCTTGCTTCCTGGCCGTCCGGGCACGTCCCTGGGTGGCGATGGTTTCTAGGTGCAGTTCTTCCATCTTCTTGTGCAGCTCGTCGGCCATCTGGTGGATCTCATGCGCGGTTTTTTCGAACTTCTTAACGCGATCGGCGACGATTCGTCGCTCTTTGTCCAGTTTGGTCACTTCTCACCTCAGTCGGTCCCGGTCCGTTCCTCATACTCCGATTTCCCATCTTCCAACGGAATCTCTAGCACTTCGTCCGAGGTCTTCTGCAGAAGATCACGAAGAATGGTAGCGTTTTCTCGGCTCGCGAGGGCCTTCTCTGTAAAACGATGGGCCAGCCGCGGGCGCTTCTTCTGCTGCGAGGTGTCGGCCAGCCGATCCGAGAATTCGGCCTGTTCTTCCATGCTGCGAATTGCAGCCCAGAGTGCCTTCTCGACCGCCTCGGTCTGGTCGGCAAGCAGGCTTTCGGGGGAATACATATGTCCGACCCTGCACCGGAAACGCAGCATGCCGCCCTCCTTGGCCTCCTCGAGAACTCCGCCACACTCCGGGCAGGCGTAAGTTTGTCCGGTTGCAGACATATTCCCAGACATATTCCCTTCCCCCGTGGAAATGGTTCGAACTTCTTCGGTGCTCTCTATGGGCGCAAGCGCGACGAGCTTCGGTCCAATTTGTTCGGCAGGCAAAACGAAATCAAGGGCAATCGCCTCGATCGCGCTTGCCGGCATTGAGGGCGCGAGCGCCTCGTCGGGATCTTGAGCGATCGCCATACCGCCGCGATTCTTGATAGCGAGTACGCTTGCCGATCCATCGTCCAGATTTCCACTGAGCACCACCCCAATCACCTGGTTTCCGTAGGCATACGACGCGGAGCGGAACAGTGCATCGATCGAAGGCCGGCTGCGATTCTCCCGGGGGCCCCGGTTCGAGTCTGACTCTGCCGCGATCAAGCAACATGTGGCGCTGACCGGCAGGTGCAATGTAGACGCGCGCAGGCAGAATGTCAGCGCCGTGCACGGCATACATGACCGGCAACTTGCTGCCCCGGTTCAGGATCTCGGGAAGTAGTCCAGGACTGTCCTCACTCGTGTGCAGCACGACAAACACCGCTGCCGGGAAATCCCAGGGGAGTGCCGGAAGAATAGTTTGCAGAACCTGTAGGCTGCCTGCCGACCCGCCGATGACAACAATGTCTCTATGTCCCATGGCTCACCGTTCGAGGTTGGATGCGGAAAACGAACGACGCGAGACTGAGCTGCTCCTTCGAATGAGCAGGATTCGCTTGGGAATCAGGCGCTGTCCCCGGCGACGATCAGGGTGTCGAGATAGGGACAGCGCCCTGTACGTGGTGCTCTCATCATGAACCCTGGCCAGAACAATGGAAGCGCCAAGAAGCGTCATTGGACGCAATTTTCGAACAAATAGAAATAGCCCCGTCTGGCGAGAGGCAAGGTTTCTAAGCATGGTGATGTCGACCTTCCTGGCGTACTAGACGCTCAAGCCGCCGATGTGGGCTTCCCGCACAGCTCGGCCGTCGGCGAACAGGTCATGCTCACAGAGAACGAAAACGGGTTGCGCCAAGTTAATCCGCGTGCGAAGTCGGCTGCGCTCCGTCTCGAAGACGGCTTGGAGGTAACGGTCACGCGAATCGAACGGTGCCGTCTATGCAGTGGGACCGACGAGGGAGTCCATCATCGCCTCATGAGTCTGGCCTGTCCGTCGCGATCTTGCTGCAACGAACAGGCCATCTCCAGCTCACTGCTGTCTTACTGATGAGCAGATCCAGCATGCTACAGCGTGGTCGTCCGGCAAAGCGCCATGAAGTGCCATTCTGGAACCGCAGGGGGTGGTGCAGGAGCCAAATTCGCGCTAGTCATCAAGATCAATGCTCCCGAACCCGCGAGCACCGCTCCGGCGCATGTTTATCGCTGCTTACCAATAGGTCGAACGCGAAGGAAGACCGCCGCACCGACTGGGTGACCTCCATACTGTGCCTTCAGTGCCTGCGGAGTCGTATACACGGTGAACTGAGCGCCGGGCGCGATCGCCAAGTGGGGAAAGAGGAAATCCCTATCGTAACCGGCAGAATAAGCTTGCACGCGACCGATGATGCTTTCACGAGCGGTTCGGGTTGATTTCGTAGCAGGAGTTCGCTCGTGCGATCTGTGCTCTCGATTCGTCCCCATACAAAATTGCGCTCCGCAAAGCGCAACGTGGACTCTGCGAGACAGCCTTTGCTTGGGATCGTCCACCGGCAAGCCTGATAAATACCAGATTTGTTAGCAGGCCTAGCCAAAGCTTGTGCCTGGAACCGTTCCAAGCATCGCGACTCGTTGCCTTCAACGAAGGCCAGCTAGCAGGCACAAGCTTTTGCCAGTGGATCACAGTCCGATAATTAAGTAGCTATTTTTTTCAATGAGTCCGGTCACGGTGTTTTCGCGGCGGATTTCTATGCGGGGTCCTCTCCGCTGACTTTGGCGGGGCTTTAAATGGGCAGAACCAAAATCGTCTGCATCTTCGACCAGACTTACCGAACACGAGTGGGCTTAGGGGAGTGGCGGCGGACGCCAGACAGTTGGGCAGAGTAGCTTACTCCGTCCCTTTTTTCTCCCGTGATGCAATGTGCTTGCGTAAGCTCGCCGCCTTATCATTCAACTTTGCGACTCTGGAGTGTAATTCGTCCGCCTTCCCTTTTAGCCGAATTGCCTGTTTAACCAACTGCTGCACGTGTTCTCTCTCTGCTTGATCTAACCGATTCATGGACGATTATTTTACGAAATTTCCAGAGAACAGTCAGATCCTGGAATTCTCCCCCCCAAGTATTTTCTGGGGGGTAGTTGGATCGACGGCTAGGCGTACATCTGATGCCCGCCTAAAGATTTCTCTTTCCTGAGTCCTTTTCAGCGTGACCTGCAATGCGAGTCAACGTCATCGCTAGGTCCAAGTCCGTGATGAGAAACGTGGCCCCCGTTCTTTCGATTTCTTCCGATTTCTGACCTGCACCGGTTAGCGCCTTCTGTCCTTGGCCAATCTGTGGTTTCGGCATATTCAGATAGTTTCAGACGGTAAAAGATGGTCTCCGCAAATTTGTCGATTTCTAACGAGCTCGATTCAGCGTTTCCCGAATGTCAGCTTTAAGCTTCGAAACCGAAAGATCTTCCGAACTGGTCGCCATGCGTAGCGATTCCAAATCACGAAGGCTTTGCTTGAGCGCATCCAGCGCCTCATCCCGCGAGCTTCGTGTGCGATTAAATTGGGCCGCGCTGTTCGCTAGTGCCAGACTGTCATCAAGTCGGCGAACGTGTTGGCGTAAGCTGCGCGCGCGGGCTTATTAGCAACTTCGCCGCGGCCCTAGCCTCCTGGGCGGAACGCCGTAGTTCTCGCGCCTTTTCGTGACTTGCCTGAACCGCCTCGAACAACGGTGCCATGACTCTATAAAGATGCAAGATTGGCGCTCGCGAGACAGGCAGTTCCGCAAAAATTCGATCTTTCAAAGGCGTTTAAATTGAGTGCATTAGCCGGCCTTCATCCACGCACGCGTAGCTTGGTTTCGATCGAGGGGCATAAGTTTTCCGTTGTCTCGGCTTTGTACCAGCGGTAAATTGTGCTTGTTGTGGCCGGGTATCCTCCAAAGTCCTCCCAGGAATCGCGTGGATTCGAACAGGCGTATCTTGCGCGGTTGAAGAAGTGCTCGGAAACTGTGGCGCACGCGGAACAATTGATCCAGCAAGCCAAGCGTTACGTCGAACAGAGCAAAGAGCTGCTTGTTGCTACCCTCCCAAAGAAGAAACGTTTCGGCTAGACGAACCGCCCATGCTTCCTATCTTTTTGGCTTTACCGATTAGCTCATTCTCCGGGGAAGAGACAGCGTGCTGTGATTGGAAGCCGCGAATGCTCACAACAGCGGTTTTATTGCCGATTCGAAATTCTCAACATAATCAAAGCCAATGACCTTCTTGCGCAGCGATCCCTGTCGGTCGTAGACCATTGTCGTCGGCAATCCTTCGAGCTTGCAGAATTTCCCGATTAGTTCGCCGGACGCGTTCACCAGGGGATAGTGGATTCCGACCTCTCTCGCAAACTGCATCGGCTCTTCCGTATCCCTCATCATGTTCGACTTTAGGCCGATGACGACAAACCCACGCGAGCCGTAGCGGTCTAGCAGCTTCTGATATCCAGGCATTTCTTTTCTGCAGGGCTGGCACCATGTTGCCCAGATATCAACCAAGACAACTTTGCCGAGAAGCGAGCTGGAGGAAATCTCTTTTCCTTCGAAATCCGTCGCCTGGAAAGGGGGGAGTTGAGAGCCGAGTTCGCCGACTGCGACCGACGACGAAGAAGTTGGACCTTCGGAATGCTGATCGGAACTCATCGGATGCCGATTACATCCGACGAGTCCGAGAAGCATTATGGCGCAAAACAATCGCGGCTTAAGGATCATTCCTGTTTCTCGACTTGCAGTACTACGAACTTCAACGGATACAGCGCGCTCGCCTTTTTCTTTCCCGCGGCCTTCTTGTACAACTGCCCGCGAACGGTAACCTGAGTGGTCGAACCCGCAAGGGTGGTTAGAGACCGCGATAGGTCGTTATCGGCGAGGGCAAACGACTGATTCGGCGAGCTCTGCAGACTCAGGGTGCCTGTTTCATCTTTTACGATTTTCCCCCGCACGGTCATGTCCATCTCCGCGACACTCACCCCGCTGTCGTAGGTGGCCTTAAGCAGCTGAGCGGGATCGATCCTCCCATCCTCTTTCGGCGTGATGTCAACCTTTCCATCGCGCAAACTGACTTCGACGTTTTGAACGCCAACCTGGCGCCCGAGGTGCTGTTTCACCCCGTAAGCTCAAAAGTTTCATGTCATGCCTTCCACGCGCATTTCGATGTGTTTGATCTCCGCCTGCGAATGTGGCATCAGTGGCGAAACGAACAACAATACCATTGCAAGTTTGCGGATGTTCATTGCTCCTCCTTTCACAAATGAAGTCGAAATTGCTGAGTTATTCCAAAACTGATGTGCCTGCGCGCTGGCTGGAACTGTGCGCTTGACGAATGGGCGACATCCCAGTCCACACCGATCCATACATGCGTACCGGGTCGGATTCCAACATAGCTCGCAATTCCCGCAACCAACGCACGCCCCCCACTGCCACTCTGAACTACGTCAGCTATACGGTCATCTTGCGAATGCGTCCATGTCAGAGCCGGGCCAATGAACCACTCTCGACCCACGGTTTTCGACTCATAAGGGCGGTAGGACAACCAGAAGCGTGATTCAATATCATCCCCAATCTTCGTTTGCTGGACTCCCTGCGAACGTATGACGGCATGAAGGTCTTCATCCGCCACCAGTCTCCGGATGTTGAAAAGACCGGTGTAGGTCCAATTCACCGCAGCCAACAAGTCCATCGACCCGGAGCCAGGCTGGAAGGTTGCGGGGAGTAGATTGCCTCTCCCATCCTTCAGACCAGTCCCACCGGTCGGCAGCTTCGGCCCCACGGTAATTGATGCTTGGGTGGTTCCTCGCCCCGAATCACGCCGGTAAAAGCGGTATTTCAAAAGCACGGTTGCGTCGCCGATGGCAGTTCCTCGGACGCTCGCTGCACTTTTCGTTTCAAGTTCATTCGTCACCACTGGAACCAGCACGGTCACATCAATATCCCGGCGAAAACCCCAAGTGAAATTGAAAGCTCCCTCGTGGGAGAGCGTTGGCCTTGCGGTTGGCGAAATCCCAAAAGGAACCTGACGCGTTACAAAGGTGGAATTGTAGGAGACAAACGCTCCCCCGGGGAACATCGGAGGCGCGGTCTCTGGCGCTGGACCCTGGGCGCTGGTGAACCCAAACGTGCCGAAAACCATCACCCAAGGAGACACAAAACTCCGGCAATAACCAAAGAAGGATTTCTCAGATCGCAAATTTCCCCCTGAAAATGCTGACTCTTATGCGGCACACGTGTGCACACGTCGACCGTAGCGCTTCAAGATTCAGCTAGATTCGCAGGGTGAGAATCGGGGGGGATGACAAGCCGGGGGGACCGTGGGAGTTTGGCGCGGTGAGCGCGAACGAGAATGCCAGAAAACCACTGCTACCCTGCTGCTCGATATATCCGAGACCTGGCGGTGCAGCCAATCCGCCCTGAAATACTGACGGTTGCCCTAGCGCCGCACGCATAGATGGCATGGTTTGACAGCAATTGATGCCGTGCTGCTGGTGATGGGACAAACACCGCATCGTCTGGCAGCACTTCATCGCCTGCTGCGCACTAGCTGCCGGGGCGCAGTCGAATGCGTATACCATGAGCGCAATCGAAAGCACCACCGAAGAGATTGGTCTTAGCGACATCTAGGATTAGGCTAGAAGTCTTTTAGCCGTCGCGTCAAGCAGGAAGGTGTTGTGACTCGCTCTATTGTCCCTGAGCGAAAAGCATTCCCTGCTGCAGTCCAGCGCCTTTTCAACGGCCCCCTTTATCGCCGATGGCCGCTGCGTGACTCCGGCTGTTTAGCAGGGTCTGGCACGGGGGCTGCCGGGCGCGGCCTTGCTGTCTCCAGCTTCGTGGAAAGTCGTTTTGCCATAGAAATCAGCTCTTCTGAACGTTCTCTGCACTGCTGAGATCGGTGTTGCGCTTTGCGCGACTGCTCTACTGTTTGGCGCACATTCTCGCTTAGATCGCCCTTCATGGGATTGAGTGTGAATGAAACCGCCCTCGTCTCCAAATGCTATGAAACGCCAGAGCCAGGGTTTCCCAGGGATTTTGCTGTTACCGAATACGGAAGGTGAACCTGGGGTGAGGCATGTCTCGGCGTTGAAATCCACACCAACCTTTTTCCGGGCTGGGTACGCCACTCATAGCAAAGCGAATCGGCGGATCACGAATTGGTGCATGCAAATGGAACCATGGACCGTGCTCAAGTGACTTGGCGCGGTTGGGTCCACGCCCGATAGGTGCTCAGGCGACTAGCACAGACTGGAGTCGAAGGCTACGCCATGGAATCATACAGGCCTTCTATCATTTCCATCCCACGGCGAAGAAGTTCCTCATCGCTAAGGCCCTGCTTCGCCCATCCGATCAAGGTTCGATCCAAACCAATGCCTTCGGCTCGACCAAATTTGCCGTCTTCGAGATCTGCATCATGAATCACTTGGGCAATCACGCGAACGCGTCGATCACGGATGGCAAATTCTTTGCAAAGTGTCTCGAATGTACAATCCTCTCCTCGATGACCAAAACCCTTCGCAGTTTGGAACATATCAAAAGGCACTGCCGACGGGTGGCGGCTAGCGTCATTGTCAAATATGAATTTCGCCTTCTTATCAATGAACTCACGAATCAGCCATGCGGATGAGACCCGATCGATGCCAGGGCGAGGCCGAGTGATCCAAAGCTTTTCTTGGTAAGACTTGTTCCTAATATCGCTGATTTTCTTCGGCTCTGCCGCGCTCCGCTCCTCTGCTTGTACCAACAGGGTTTCCAAGCGGCTGCGCAAAGGGTTATTAAAAAAATCGATTGCATCCAGTTCGCCGAGTCGGCGGCGAATTCGCGCCAAGGCATTGAGGTTTTGCTGTTTCGTGCGAGTGATCTTCCGTAGTTCAGCGATTGTCGCTTCATACTCGCGAGTGCTCATCTCAATAAAAAGCTTCCGCAGACGTGCATCCGAATGATCGTCTAGAGAGTGGACCTGCATCACGGATGCGTGACCTGCAGATTTGCGAATCACGGCACCGAGCCATTCAAAGCGTTCTCGATTCAATGCCGAATTGGGCAAGATATGGCCACCACTCTTGAGAGCTAACGCACCGTATCGGCGCAATTTTCTCCAGGTATCTACCCTCTGGCTTGCACCCCTAGTCGGCAAAGTAAAGATGAACAGCAACCAGGGCGGTTCCGCTCTGATCTGTGCTATAGTCGTCATCAGTGATGTTACAGATATAACACAAGGCGCAATGGGGCAAGGAGAAGATCAGATGCGTTTGCTAAAGCGATGCCTTGTTGCCTTCTCAATTCTTGCTCTTTCAATCGGCGCGCTAGGGCAAGAACTTAATACTGCCGCCATTGATCAGGCGCTTGGACGCTCCGGACAGAAATCAGGCGAGGTCTACAAGCTCAGTTTTCCGCGAACTGATTTGCATGTTGTTGTAAACGGCGTCGTGATCAAGCCCGGGCTGGCCCTCGGTTCATGGGCGGCATTTTCTGGTACCGATGAAAAAGCCATGGTCATGGGTGACCTGGTGCTGCTGCAAGGCGAAGTCAATCCGGTCATGAAGAAGCTTCGGGATGCTGGCTTTGAAATCACGGCCGTTCATAATCACCTCCTCGATGAAGACCCCCGCCTGATGTATATGCACTACATGGGTGAGGGGAACTCAAAACAGCTCGCAACGTCAGTTCACGATGCGCTTGCCGTATCAAAGACTCCGCTGGGGAAGCCTGCGAATGCTCCGCCGGATTCGGAAAACCCCGCTTGGGTCAAGGCTGTACAGGATGCAGTTGGCCGGCAAGGAGGATTCAAAGGTGGAGTGCTGTCGTTCGCGGTCCCGCGTTCGAACGCAATTACATCGACCGGCATGACGATTACCCCGGCGCAAGGCGTTGCCGAGTCGATCAATTTTCAGGAAGCGGACGCCGGAAAGGTCGCGACTACGGGTGACTTCGTACTCACAGCCAACGAGGTGAACCCGGTGATCTCTGCACTGCAGGATCACGACATTGCGGTTACTGCTCTTCATAGCCATATGCTGAAAGAAGAGCCTCGGCTCTTTTTCATGCACTTTTGGGGGGTGGGCAGTGCTGATGGGGTGGGCGGAGGAATCAGAGCAGCGCTTGCCAAGGTGTCCACAAAGTAGCCGATCCCGAAACCGAGTATGAGCCATCAAGCGAAGCCGCAGCCAGTAACGGCCCAGGCTGAAACGGTTTCATTTACCCTGCGTGATTTGCTTTTTTATTTTCTGCGCCTCGGCACATTCGGCTTCGGGGGGCCGATCGCGCTCGCCGGGTACATGCAAAGAGACCTGGTGGAGAGACGCCGCTGGGTCTCGCGCTCGGATTACCTGGAGGGCCTTGCTTTTTCACAGCTCTCGCCTGGCCCCCTCGCCGCTCAGCTCGCAATGTATATCGGTTGGCTGCGGGCTGGGTTCATCGGAACGACCTTCGTAGGCATGGCTTTTGTTTTGCCCTCATTCATGATGGCTGTCGTTGTCGCGGCCCTGTACGTTCACTTCGGGAGCCTCCCTTGGATTCAAGGCATGTTCTATGGGATTGGAGCTGCCGTAATCGCAATCATCGTGAGAAGTGCAATCAAGCTCATCCTCACGACGGTCGGAAAGGACTCCCTTCTGTGGATGATCTTCGTAGTTCTAGCGATTACGACCGCATGGACGCAGTCGGAAATTATTTGGCTCTTTGTTTTGTCCGGCGTGGTTGCGATGTTGATCAAGGCACCACCTTGGCACAGTCACAATCTATCGATGACGTTTCTGGCAAGTGTGAGCCCTTGGTTGTCGGGGGTTCATGGTTTGGCGAGCATGGCCACCCTAACCGGACTATTTCTCTTCTTTCTCAAGGCTGGGGCATTCGTGTTTGGCAGTGGCTTGGCTATTGTTCCCTTTCTCTATGGGGGAGTCGTTGCCAAGTTTCACTGGCTCACTGAACGGCAGTTCGTTGACGCCGTTGCGGTAGCCATGATCACTCCCGGTCCCGTGGTCATAACCGCCGCATTCATCGGTTACCTCGTTGCAGGGACGTTAGGTGCAATCCTGGCAGCGTTCGCCGTTTTTGCGCCGCCCTATTTCGTCATCTTGGTTGGTGCACCATACTACCGGCGCTTTGCGCAAAATCAGCAAGTCAAGGCCTTCGTGCAGGGTGTAACCGCAGCAGCGGTGGGCGCAATCGCAGGGGCCGCTTACATCCTGGCGCGCCGGTCTCTGATCGACATCACGACATGGTTCATTGGGGGGGTCGCACTGGCCGTGTTGATGCTTACAAAGAAGATCCCGGAACCAGTCCTGATTCTTACAGCCGGAGTAGTGGGTCTTATCTTGCATGGAAGAGTGGCACGATGAGATTCTTTTATGCGCGCAACATCGGAGTTCCCCGCGGCATTTAGGTTTACTTGCAGCACGGTATGTGGGAAACCGGCCGAATCCGCTCCGCTGGAACGACCCCTTCCCCTTCCAGCACGGCATAGAAGCGATCGGCTGCGAGGTTCTTGAACGTCTCAACTTTCCCAGAAGGCCAGCGGACCTCCAGCGACTCAATCTTCTCTGCCGACCCTAGCCCAAAGTGCAAACGGAAATCGCTCTGGGAGACGTAACTGCCGCCACTGCGCACCTCGTCGGTTTGCGTCATCCCTCCGGCCACGATCTTAACGCGCGCCCCGATTGCCATGCGATTGCTCCTGGTGCCCGCCAATTCCAGACTCACCCCGTGGCGACCGGAAACACCGTGGTTCTGTAGGATCATCGGCGCGCTATCGAGATCCTCGACCACCACGTCCACATTGCCGTCGTTGAACAGATCCCCGACCGCCAGGCCCCGTGACACGCGTCTTTCTTCCAGAGCCGGTCCGGCCAGAGAGCCGGCATCACAGAAGGTGCCATCTTTCTGGTTCATGTGGAGCAGCTTGGCCTGCGCGTAGCCACCGCTGGCAGGCACCTTTTCCATTTGCGGATAGACATGACCGCTCACCGCCACCAGATCCAACCAGCCATCGTTGTCGAGATCCACGAATGCATCGCCCCACTTCACAAGAGGAAAGGAGGGCAAGGCTACTCCTGACGCATAAGAGACATCCGTAAACACCCAATTCCCGTCGTTGCGATACAGGTCGCTATAGTCGTCGCCGAAATTTGTCACGTAGATGGAAGGACGTCCATCGTGCAGGTAGTCGCCGAGGGCAACTCCCATGGAGGCTTGCTCAGAGCCCGTCTCGCTCAACGCGGTGCCGGATTCGAGGCCAATCTCGGTGAACCTGCCTTTGCCGTCGTTGCGGTAAAGAAAGTTAGGCAGCGTGTCGTTGGCCACGTAGATGTCAGGCCATCCGGTGTTGTTGAAGTCGGCCCAAACGACACCGAGACCGTAGTAACCGTGCGGGTCATCCACGCCGGCGGCCTTGGAAACGTCGGTGAACGTGCCATCGCCGTTGTTGTGGAACAGCGAATCGCCTGCACCCTTCAATCCGCGCGGTCCGCAATAGACATCGATACCGCGATATTTGCAGAGTGACTTGCCGCCAAACGGGGGTAGATGGTCGAGTTGGAAGTCGACATAGTTGGCCACCATTAGGTCCACGAATCCGTCGCGGTCGTAATCTCCAAAAGCCGCACCAACAGACATGCGACCGTCGGCAACGCCGGCTTTCGCGGTGACATCCGTGAACGTGCCATCCCCATTGTTGCGAAACAGAACATTTCCGCCGAGACACGTCAGGTACAGATCTGGCCAGCCGTCGTTGTTGTAGTCGGCTACGGCGCCGCCCATGGCGAAGCAAGGCGCCGCCAGGCCCGACTTGTCCGTCGCATCGCTAAATGTGCCGTTGTGGTTGTTATGGTAGAGTGCTCCGCGAGCCGATTCCTTGCGCAGGGCCATCTCGATGGTAGGCGCGTTCGTGAAATAGATGTCCAGCCAGCCATCGCGATCGTAATCCCACAGAATGACGCCGCCGCTCATCGACTCGACAATGTATGTGCCCAGCGGATTGGCGATATGGCGGAAACGGATACCTGCCTTCTTCGTGACGTCCTCCAGCTGCGGTACCGGACGTCCTTTGCACTGAACCTTCTTGGCGTTCGGCGGAGGAGGAGGCGCGGCCGGATGCTGCTCCTGACTCAAAGCCATCGGTGCAAGCATCGCTGCGCCGACGAGCAGTACGCGAATGCAAAGTAATGGTTGCGGATTCAATTGCTGTCCGTCGAGCTCAAGTTCATGGCTTCTTGTCTTCCTTCTTTTGCGGAACCTGCCCGGGGACAGTAGTTCCCAGTTCTCGCAGAACCGCGCGAGCCGCATCATCGGCCGGGGCAAGTGCCAGCGCCTTTCGCAATGCCCGGATTGCTTCCGGCTGGTTCCCGGCGCGATAGGCCGTGAACCCGAGATTGCGCATCAGGTTAGGTACTTTGGGATCCCATCCCTCCGCTTCCTGGTAGTGTCCGAGAGCTACGGCATACTGCTCCTGCATGGCTTCGACCGTGGCCAGATCATTGAAGGCGC
>DATNEX010000053.1:0-4121 GCA_035606605.1 Terriglobales bacterium | reverse complement strand
AACAGTAACCCGGCGATCCGGGGCTTTCGCATACATGAAAGATTGTAAAAATAAAGCCGCCACGGCTGCAACCCGCGAAAAACCTGAGGGCGCACCGGTGCAATGTTCATCCAAGCATGTTGCAGGCTTCTTATCAACTGTTCCGGTCCAATGTTTCCGTGCCTTGTTGTTATTGCCATCCACTCTGATTTTGATGAATTAAACTGGTTTATGGTCCGCCACGTATTTGCACCCGGCCAGGAGCCGCGTGTTCTCACTTCAATTTCCGAGGAATGCCAGAAGGGCCAATGCGAGAAGTGTCCCGGCATCTTCCGCCTGCCAGAGTATGGTGACCGGCAAATCTTCTGCGTTCATGAGTGTCATCTGAAGAGCAATCAAGATGTGTGAGCAGGGTGCTTGCTGGTACGACCGCAACTTGGAAATGAATGGCCCCATCGTTCGCCAAAACCGGGCGAAAGGGCAGGCCACCCGGCACCCTGGTCCCGAACCAGATTCTATCCCCTATTGAACGCTGTGGAATTTTATTGCTCGTAATTGATTGATATTGAACCGGTTGCACGCCGCTCGTTGAAAGCTATTGCGCTTTGTTGAAGTCGGAGGCTTTCGCTGCTACAAAATCGTCTACAGTCTGGTCCGATCTCGGCAACCGGCACAAGCTGGATCGGCTGTCCTTAATAGCAGATTACTCGGCGTGCAGGGCCTGTACAGGATTCACAGATGCTGCGCGATGTGCGGGAACATAGCTGGCAACCAGGGCCGAAACGACAAGCACGGTCGCAACAACCGCCAACGTTGGAAGATCCCAGGCTTCCACACCAAACAAAAATTTCCGCATGAGGGCACTTGCGGCCACTGAGCCAACCGATCCAATTGCGATTCCAATTGCAGCCAGCCAACCGGCCTCTCGAAAAACCATCCGGTGAATCGACCATCGCTGCGCCCCCAATGCCATGCGGACACCGATCTCCCGCGTCCGTCGGCTCATGGAGTATGCAATGACGCCGTAGAGACCAACAGTGCTCAGAACCAAAGCCAACGCCGCGAAACCTCCAACCAGGTACGCCGTGGAGCGGTGAAAGTATGCTACCTGTGAGCTATTGATTTGCTCATTCATGGTCGACCCCTGCTCGATTCCCACGTCACGGTTCAACTCACGGATCGTGGTTGCAACCGCCGGCAGGATCGTCCGCTCGTCCTGAGACGTGCGGACCATTAGGGAAAAATTTGGACTTGGGTTCTGGTTGAAAGGATAATAAACTGTTGGCCCTTGCTCGTCATCAAGCGCCCCATCCCTGAAATCCTCCACCACTCCGACGATTTGTTTAATTGACGATGGACTCAGTGTAGGGTCGCCAATTTGTTTTCCGACAGGGTCCTCCTGCGGAAAATACTTTCGGGCAAGGGTGTGGTTAATGACCACCACGTTGGGCTTCGACGCGTCCTCGGCATCTGTAAAGTAGCGGCCTGCCAGTAGCTTCGCATGAAGCGTGCGGAAGAATCCAGCGCTCACCTCGCGCTCATTGACCGTAATGTGAATGCCGTTATACGGTCTGCCTACAATTCTTACCCAGTCTGAATTGCACCCGCACGTTACCGGCAACCGGCTGGTGACGGCCGCGGCGCGTACTGCCGGCAAACCCTCGACGCGATCTATCAGCCGCCGGGTAAAGTCGACCTTTTGCACCTCTTTAGGAAATGCCGCATCCGGCAATCGAACGGAGAGGGTGGCCAGGTGATCAGCCGGAAATCCTACGTCCACATGCAAGAGCCGATAAAGGCTCTTACCCAGCAAACCGGCTCCCGTCAGCAGCACCATTGTGGTTGCGAGTTCAATCACCACGAGGCGCCCTCCTACCCGTCGCCAGAGGGTCCCCGTCGAACTGCGGCCTCCCTCGGCCAGGCCGTCGCGCATGTCAGAAGACAATAGATGGAAAATCAACGTGACCGAGAACAATATCAAGGCGAGCAGACCCAGAATCGACGCGAACAGCAACACGTGGGTGTTTACGCCCAGTCCCCGAAGATAGGGCATGGCGGCCATCATCTGCGCTGAGATGAGCCGACGCAGAATCTGCATGAGTACATCCGCCAGCGCCAGGCCAGCCAGCAAACCGCCGGCAACAAGCACCGCGCCCTCCGCCACGAACTGGCAGGCGAGCCGGGCAAGAGAAGCGCCCAGCGCACCGCGCACCGCGATTTCACGCTTGCGGCTTTCAGAGCGCACTACCAGCAGGCTCGATATGTTCACGCAGGCGATCAGCAGCAGAAGTCCGGCACCACCAAGCAATAACAACAGGATGGGGCGAATCTCCCCAACAATTGCATCCGACAATGGCATAACGCTTGCCCCACGGTCGCGGTTGGAGTCCGGATACTGTAATTCCAGCTGTCGAGCAATCGCCTGGGCGTTGGCCAAAGCCGTCTGAACTGAGACCCCGTCTTTCAGACGCCCGACTGCAAAGAGATTGTGACAATCTCGCAGCTTCTCGCAGCTGTTGACCGGCTGGAGGGCTGCCCAGAACTCCGGATCATCACCGAGTGCAAATTCGAAATCCTGGGGCAGCACGCCGATGATGGTGTAGGAAATACCACTCAGCTTCACCGATTGTCCGATCACATCCTTTACGCCGCCAAACCTCCGCTGCCAGGTTCCGTAGCTCAGCATGATCGAATTCGGCGCGCCCGGAACCTCCTCGCTGGGATCAAAATCGCGGCCCAGCACAGGCGCCACACCCAGCGTGCGAAAGAACCCGGCACTGACCCGTTCCCCCCGCAGCGGCTCGGCTCCCGTGGGCGCACTCAACAAAAAGTTCCCTCCCGTGAAGGCATCAAGGGAGCTGAAGACCGTGTTCTGTCTCTTCCAGTCTTCATAGTCGAGGTACGATATGTTCACAAGAGAGGCGACCCGTTCGCTTTCCGTCACTCGGACCAGTCGTTGGGGATCTGCGTAAGGAAGTGGCTTGATGAGAGCCGCGTCGACAAACGCGAAGATCGCCACGCTCGCGCCGATTCCCAGAGCCAGCACTAAAATTGCCGTGGCGCCGAAGCCAGGATTTTTGACCAGCTGGCGAATCGCGAAGCTCACATCGCGGAGCCAATGGTCGAGCCACTCCACCCGGTCCTTTAAATAAAAGCGTTCTTGCGCCACGCGCACATTGCCGAATTCGATCCTCGATTGGCGGCGCGCATCCTCGTCGGTCAAGCCTTCACGTTTTAATTCATCCGCTTCGAGCTCAAGATGCGCCGTGATCTCTTCTGCAAAATCGTCCCTGCTTCGCTTGCGCCCGAACATCTCTATACCTCCTCGCTACGAGGTCGCACGTTCCTGAGAATCAATTCCATCGCTCTCGTCAGCCGTTGCCATTCGCTCGATTTCTCCACCAACTGCTCACGGCCTTTGGCCGTTAGCGAATAGAACCGCGCCTTGCGGTTGTTCTCGCTCACGCCCCACTTTGCAGTGATCCACTTCTTGTCTTCGAGCCTCTGCAGGGCCAGGTACAGCGAACCATGATCCACAAAAAGGACCTCTTCTGATTGGCGTTGTATCAGCCGCGCCACGCCCTGGCCATGACAAGGCCCCAGGACAAGGATCTTCAGAATCAGCAGGTCCAACGTCCCCTGCAACAAGGCAATTCGGTCCTCGGTATTCTTTTGGGTTGGCATCCGACCTAAGCATTGCATCGCTTGGGTCGGATGTCAACCCAGGCGGGAGTTTCATGCGTGGACTGACACAAAGTCCGCCAGCGGGCCTTGTAGTCGATTTTGAGAGGGTCGTGCACCCTGCGATAGGCACGAAGTGCAGCGTTTATGCGTATCCGGCAGCTAGAGCACCTGGGCCAATACCAAGTGGGTCGGTTTTGATTTTCTGCAGATGGCTGTAAGTCGCTGAAAAGAAATGGTCGGGGAGAGAGGATTTGAACCTCCGACCCCCTGGTCCCGAACCAGGTGCCAACCCTTATTGAAAGCTGTTGAAATTTGCTGTTTTTAACTGATTGATATTGAACCTGTTGCGAGCCGCTTGTTGAAAGCTGTTGCGGTTTATTGAAGCCGGAGGCTTTCACCGTTACGAAATCGTCTACAGTCAGTTATGTCTCATTTATTTTTCAGCGTTTCCCTTGTTT
>DATNEX010000046.1:0-10378 GCA_035606605.1 Terriglobales bacterium | reverse complement strand
GTGAGCTCGCCGTCGCTGGAAGTGGCGAAATGGCCAGCCGAGTTGACCACGCCCGCCAATGCTGGCGACGAAAGGCTAGTTCCACCCACGATCCACCAGCCCCTGACACCGCAACAGCCGCTATTCGAGCCTCCGACGGGTGTGCTGTCGAATACCCATGCGCCAGTATTGGGATCAGCATCGAAGGACACGTCGGGCACACCGCGTGAGCTTCCGACAATGCTGGTAAGGAAAGTTTGATAAGTCGGGATGGATTCGAAAACGCTCCGACCACCGCCAGTTTCAGCCCAGGGACGCTCGGTGATGAACGCCAAGGTGGAAGGATTCCGGCTGATTGTCGTGCCGCCAGCTGCAACCACATTGGGAGAAACACTAGGCCACTCTGTTCCTGGGGAGTCGCCCGTGGAAGCGAAGAATACTACGCCGGACTTGATAAACTTTGAGTCAAAGCTATTTTCGCCGGAAAATTCTCCGCCGCCCCAACTGTTAGAAACTTCACCGCCACCCGCACCCGCTACAAGATTGGCGGCTACCGTTTCGGCTGCCAGCAGATTGGAAAGGCTGTTCGACGCTGCCTCGACCAGGATGATCTTGGCACTGGGGGCCATGGCGTGTGCCCATTCTATGTCGAGAGACGCCTCAAGTTCCCACCCCCCAGTTGGATCCTGCGGCGGCTTAACTCCGCTGGCGAAAACCTTGCTGAAGTTCGCCGCCGGCAAGCCGAATTGGATTGAAAACGTTGCCAGGTCGGTAGCAGCGTTAGGATCGTCAAAGGCGTCCACAATGGCTATTACCTTGCTACCGCCTGACGGATTAAGGGTCGCGGTCAACGGATTGCAGCCAGCAACCCGCGTCGAGACCAGGAAGTAAACGCAGCCCAACGAAGCCGGCGTCTCAGCCACGAAACCTGGGGCAGGAGTTGTGCTTGCGGGTGTCACGGCTCCGAAACCCGGCGCCGCAGATGTGCTTCTGCCACTAGGAATCATTAGCTCGACATTAGTATGGGCCCGCAAACCAATGTCTCCCGGACGCTCAATATTCGATTGGGGAGAGATCACTTTACCGCGAGTGGACGCGCGTTGCGTAATGGCCGGAGTGGTGGGGGACGTGATCGCTTGCCCTGTTGCCTGTGTGGTTGTGCTTAGGGCAAATCCGAGCATGAGAGCAGCCACGACCAGGTCGTGACTTCGCGTCTTTGTTGACTGTTGGCTAAGGGGGATGCTCACTTAATTGTTCTCCATTTTCTATGTGCTAGTTAAGTTGTTGCGGACCGTGAACTTTGCTAAGAACCCACGACTAACTCGAGGGCTATACAGCTGGAACTCAAAAGCCTTACATATGACGGAAACCCGTGGGTGTCTGTTCTGAAATGGCTTTTGCGTAAAAGGCCTAATTGGCCTCAGTAGACATAACGAAATCCCGGCGTGCTTTGCTTTTCCTGGAGCAATTTACCGCGCGGCGACATCGGCGAGTTGACCCACCGTGATACGAGGCATGGACACAATGCTCCCCTTCGCCCCGTCAAAATGTTCGATCACTTGCATGAGCTCGTGCCGCCAGACGACGCTTGGCAGCATTGATTGCAGGATAAGGAAGCGTCGATAACCCGCCGTGGAGTTTCGGTGACGTTTCGGTCTAATTTTTGGAAAGCGTCACAACTTGAGGGTTGCATCGACAATAAAAGCAAACTTCTTCCCGATTTCGTCTTATCTGTTAAGGCAGATTTCACCATTTGCTTTTGATCAGCCGACCGTACAAAGACAAACAACCCTTCGAGGTAAGGCCCTCCCCCACGGCTGTCTGCCCGGGGAAGTTGCTTGTCCTGACAGCCTCAACCGTTTTGCTACGCCAGCATACGAAGTAGCTTGAGTTCCCGGGCCGGGAACAAACGATTGGTTTTCTACCACTTGTGCGATGTCCCAGCCCGATTGAAATTTCACGCAAACCAACCAATTTGACCCTAAGGAGGGATGCAGTGAAGAGTACTCGACCATTGCCGAGCGTTTGTTGTGGAAGCTTATTGATTATCTCTCACAGGAGCCGAATGGCTCTTTTTTTTGCTCCGTTTACTTACTGGACCGCATTTGCGGCAATTCTTCTGCTTACCCTGGTCACCGGGCAACGAGCTGCGGCGCAAACCACGATTCAGGTCACAACCACACAGCAAGGTGTCACAGACGCGAACAATTGCTCTCTGCAAGAAGCCATCTATGGCGCGGAATTTGACGCCAGCACAGCGGTGAATGCGACTGACCCGGACAGTTTTTACGCGACCGGTTGCCTACTTCAGGGCAGTGGCAGCCCATTCACGATTGTCCTGCAAAATTCGGAATACGATTTCAGCAATTTCTGGGATGGTGACGCCCACAACCCATTCGGGCCGACCGCGACGCCGATCATTTTCTCGGACATCACAATTCAGGGAAACGGTGCAACTCTGGCATGGACGGGAAAAGGGACCTCCCGGTTGTTTGCGGTGGGATTTGCTTCCGTTTTCGACAGCCTGGACAACAAGACTGTTTCGGGAACTGGGGCCTTGACGCTTCAGAACGTCTACATCAAAGGATTCCAGGTTAAAGGCGGAGACGGAACTTGCGGTGGTGGCGGAGGTCTGGGAGCAGGTGGAGCGGTGTATGTAGGCAAGGTCGGCGCCGGCGTGCCAACTCTCGCAATCGACAACAGCACCTTCGATTCCAACCGTGTTGAGGGCGGAAAGGGTGGTTCAACCAACGATGGGTGCACTCCTGGAGGCGGCGGCGGTGGCGGACTCTTCGGAAATGGGGGAGACCCCGGCGTTAACGGCGGGGGAGGCGGTGGCGGCGGCTCGCGCGGAAATGGCGGCGAAGGAAACAAAGGCGGCGGTGGCGGCGGCGGAACCGTCTTCGGCGGTGGAAGCGACCAGGACTTCTCGGGCGGTGTCGGCGCGTTCCTCTGCGGTGGCGCAGGCGGCAATCTCGACAGTGATGGTCACGGTGGAGTTTGCCCGGGCGGTGGCGGTGGCGGTGGTGGCTTTTCGAACTCTCTTGGCGGCTTTGGATCCGACGGAGGATCTGGCGCCTATGGGGGCGGAGGCGGCGGAGGCGGCAGCGACGACGACGGTTCGAGCGGGAGCGGCAGCGGCGGCGGTGGCGGTTTTGGCGGCGGCGGTGGTGCTTCAGGAACGCACAGATCCATCGTCAGTGGCAGCAGCGGGGGAAATGGTGGATTTGGCGGCGGCGGTGGCTTCGGCATCGGCACCGACGTCGACAGCAGCGGCGCTCCGGGGAAGGGCGGCGCTTTCGGAGGAAACGGCAACGGCAAATGCTGCGGCGGAGGCGGCGGTGCTCTCGGCGGCGCTATCTTCAATGACAGCGGCACGGTTGTGATCCGCAACAGCACGTTCACCAATAATTCAGCAGACCGGGGCGAGGGCGGTGACGCCAATACGGATAGAGGTGCGGATGCCGGCGCGGCAATCTTCTCGCTCAATGGCTCCCTTACCCTTCAGAACGCGACCGTAAGCGGGAACCTGGTCACCGGTTCTGACACACAGGCCGGAGGCGGCGTCGTAGTGATGAATTCCGGACCGGGAGCAACGGTGAATCTCTTCAACACCATTCTCTCCCGCAACGGCTCCAATGACTGCCTGCTCAAGGGCTCAGTTGGCGTGAAAAGCGGCGGCAACTTAATCCTCAACAACAATGGATGTCCCGGAGTGGCCGTGACCGCCGACCCGCATCTGGCGGCGTTGGCACTCGATCCGCAGACCACGACGGGCACGCCGACCCTGGCGCTGCCATCTGACAGCCCTGCAGTGGATGCGGGCGATGATGCCCACATTCTTGCAACGGATCAACGAGGGATCGCGCGTCCGCAGGGCGCACACACTGACATCGGAGCTTTCGAAGCGGCTCCGCCGTCTGCGGACCTGGTGGTCACCAAGCAAGCCTCGGCAGCGCAGGTAGTGGCTGGAGATTCTTTTACTTACACCGCCCAACTGACCAACGCAGGACCATTCGATGCCAAGAACGTGGTCTTTAATGATCCTGCGCCGAATGGGGTAACGTTCACTTCCTGCAGCTCAACGGCAGGAAACTGCACGGTGTCCAGCGCAGGAGCGAGCCTTAACCTGGCATCTCTTCTCAATGGCGCTAGTGTGACGATCACGATCCAAGCCACGCTGGACTTCAGCGTTGCGGATGGGACGAATGTGACAAACACTGCGTCGGCAACGTCGAGCACGCTGGACCCGAATGCCGGCAACAACTCCGGATCGGCGAGCTTCGTCGCGCTGAATAAAGCCGATCTCTTCGTGACTAAAAAAGCCAACCTCGCCGCGGTAAAGGCTACGCAAAACCTGGTCTACACGGTCACCGTGAAGAACTTGGGCCCATCCCGGGCAGCGGCGGTGACATTGAACGATCCGGTTCCTGCACCGTCGACGTTTGTGTCGATGAACTCCGGCGGAACGTCCTGTACGGCTCCGGCTGTCGGACAAGTGGGGACTATAACCTGCAACCTTGGAAACATGGCTGTCGGAGCCTCGGCGACTGTGACCGTTACGGTGAAAGTTTCGGGATCAAGCAACAAGACGTCGATCACGAACACCGCAGTGGCGAGTTCGCCTAACTTCGACCCCAACCCGGCCAACAACTCTGCGACAGTTACTACGCAGATCTTCGGCAACCGGAAATAAAGACAGAAAGATGGAACCTGGCCGGGCGTCCACCCTTGCGAAAGGGGTGGGGGCCCGGTACCCGACATCCAATTGGACGCCATCGTTCCTCAGAACAAGACCTCGTTCCCGATGTTCTTCCAGTAAATATCGCTGCGCCTCGAGCAGTCGAAACCCTAAGCGGAGAACCGTGATCTCTCAGCAGATTCTACCCACAGAGCAAGAGGAAGTGGCGCTGCGTCCACTGCACGCGCGTTTCCAACTATTCTTCGATGTGCGAAGCTGTCATGGAGCAGTTTACGGCAAGGTCAGGTGTGGACCAAGATTCCTGCTGATAACAGCGTTGTCGCTCCTTTGCGCTTTCTGTTCGCCTTCCCGTTTGCGAGGGAGAAAATGACTCGACAGAATATGCACCCGCAGCCTTGAAGGGAAGCGCAACCAAGCATATGATTCCGGCAAGAAAAGCCAGCCTGCCAAACAAATATGGGTTTTCAAGTCGCAGCGAGAGAGTGCGATCGCATCATTGTGGTCGATGTTGTGGGGAGACTCACGTTGACTGACAGCCGTACTCAACTGCGCGACCTGGTTCACGTCTTCACTAGCAACGGCCACAAGAAATTCCTGATCAATCTCGAGGGGGTGGATTTCGTTGACAGCAATGGCTTGGGCGAATTGACTCGATGCTTTTGCAGCGCCAGGCAAGCGGGCGGCGACATGAAACTTGTACATGTCAACGCTAGGGTGCAAGCCCTTCTTGAGATGACCAGGATAAACAACCTATTCGATATCCACACCGAGGAGCAGGCTGCTCTCGAAGCCTTCCGGGAACCGCTCGCCCGACCACGGATCCAGGTGTAGCATTTTCCCCTCTATCCCTTAAATCCCGTCAAACCAGAAGCGGGAAGCGGGAAGGAAGCCCCTCCAGCCCTGCTCAAGTGAAAAAAGTAACTTTGTTTTGAAGTCTGCAAGTTTCGAGAGCAGCGATCAGGGATAAACCTTCGACGGAATAGGAGATAGCGGATTTGAAACCACGCTCCTGATCGGATGCACCCGCAGTTTCCTTTGCTCGTACTACTAGTGTCGACTCACCGCGAAATGCGGAGTGCTTTAATCTGGTATGTCATGAGAGAGGTATTGCTCCACGATGCAAAGCGGGTGCCTGCGAATTGGACGGGGCTGGTTTCCGGTGGACAACACGCCGCTTTCCTGACGGATATTGAGAGCTGTGCTCCCGTTTATGCGGATGGCACTCCGGTCCAAAGAGCCGCAGAGCACTTCTGTTGGTTGTTCGATTCGCTCGCCCAAGCGGAAACGTACTGTCGTGAGGAAGTGACAAAGATTCCACGTGTGAAGTGCCAAATTTTTGACAGTCAAGGGCGAGCAAATGCGCCCGTAGCGATCGTTGTCAACGATCGGTACTTGCACAAGGTTGACAGTGAACACCGTGCCCGACGATTGATCCGCTGGGGCGTAGTCGTGGCCGGTTCTGCGCTGCCACTTTTTATTTATGCCTTGCTCGCTGGCGCACAAGTCGTGTGGTGGCCAATATTGGTGGGCACAAATCTGGCCTTCGCGGGATTACGGCTCATGCACTGGGGCCAAGGAGTGAAGGATGAACTCAAATACCGGCAAAATGAAGCAGCTCGACGGCGTGTCCAAGCTGAGAAAACCTCAAGTATGCGCGATTCTTTCAGCCCCTAATGATAACGTGCGGCCACAACAAGGCACCCTACCGCCGGGACAAAGCCGCTACCCCGGCCCATTCGAAATATCTACACGGGCTGTACTACGGGTCCAAATCGGGAGCGAATGTGGTCGCGGCAGTAGCGCAGTTCAAAAATTCAATCCAACGGGACCAAAGGTGGCTACTCTATGGCGGTTTGGATTGAGCGTGGCAAACACGAATAAACATGCCAATAAGACGAAGATAGCCGAATTGAACTTCCGCCTGGATGACTGCTTTCGACTCTATTGAGGCGCCGCAAATGCCAAACCATAACCGCTGCTGATCCCCCTCTCAAGGGGAGCGCCAGGCTAGTGGGCAGCTAGCACTTGCTAATTTTTTAGCACTATGCTAAATGTTTAGCATATGAAGCGAATGCTACCAGTACACCTCAGCCGGCGAGAGCGCCAGATTCTGGATGTGCTGTATCGGCTTGGACGGGCGAACGCTGCCGATATTCGCCGCGAACTTCCCGATCCGCCGAGCTATTCCGCCGTTCGCGCCATGCTCCGCATTCTCGAAGACAAGGGTCACGTCCGACACATAGAAGAGGGCCTTCGCTATATGTACATGCCGGTTGTTTCGCGCGACCGCGTGCGCCACTCAGCCCTTCGGTATCTGGTCGAGACATTCTTTGGGGGCTCGCCTGCAGAGGCCGCCACGGCGCTGTTGGATAGTTCGGCTGGGAAGCTGTCGGAATTAGAACTTGAGCGGCTCTCGGAAATGATTCGCAAGGCCAAGCAAGAGAGGGGCTGATCATGTTGAGTATTGCCTTGGGCGCCATGCTCGTGCGGGTTTCGGCAGCGGTGGACGGGCCGTCCCCCCGCTGTATCTATGTAATCCTCTGTTTCGGTAACCAGGCGGGCACCGGTATAGGATCGGGGGCTGGCTGGAGGTAAGGCGCTCGTCAAGCCCACTATGAAAGGCTCGATGATCGAACGCTGGAAAAAATCTACAGCCCAGTCAGAGGGGGCGGTCAATTTGTGCTCGATGCCCGCAATGATCCCCGTGAGCCGTCGCAGCATCTCGGTGCCGATACGGGATCGGGGTTGCACAGGCGCTTCGTATTCCAGAAACCAGGATCGGCCAGATGCTCCTCATCACCGAGCACTGACAAAAGATCTGGCAATGCGATGGAAACCGCCAAATAATCTGTGCGTCCGGCATGAATTGCATCGAATTCCACACCCGCAGGAAATACGCCAACGTCGCCGACTTGAACATCCTTCCACCATTGCGTGCTGAGGCTCCCGCTATCTAGTATTGTTCCGAGGACAACTCTCTCTTGATGCAGGCCCCCCCTCATGCGAATTGCAGAGTCGAACCGTCCCACGCTGATTCCAAGATTCCCGACACCAAAATGCTTGATAGAACCCATCAGCTTCCCAGGCTTGAGTTGCACAGCTTCGACATCGGAGCCACGAGTGGTCTCACGCAGATCCTCCGGGCCGTTGATGGGCACCATTTCCACTGACCAGGTTTTCTTGTGCAAATCTCTGGATCCTTTTCTGCTTGATTTGCCTTAACTAAGTTTGATGCTGGTTTCCCCAAGAAGCACCCCGGAGTGCAAGAACGTTCCGGGTTTCGTAATACTTGTGTATTTATGTCTGGTGTGGAAGCCGAAAATGCCATCGATATGGATGTTTGCCGGTGCCGGCAGCTCTCGCCCTTCTACGTTCAGCATCCAATCGTGGCATGGGACGAATCGCAGTCAAAGCAATCCTGAACACGTGGCAGCGCACGCTGCGTGGTCGTTTACCTTCTCTTTCGATCGAAATCACACGTGAATGTCCATTGCGCTGTCCGGGCTGCTACGCATACGAAGATGCGCACCTAGGAGCTACAAACCTGCGCAGCGTGTCCGACTTCCGAGGTGAAGAACTGGTCCGGCGAGTCCTTGAACTTGTGAAGGAGCACAAGCCGCTTCATCTTTCGATCGTTGGCGGCGATCCGCTGGTTCGCTATCGGGAACTGGACATTTTGTTGCCCGAACTGGTCAGGCATACTCACGTGCAGGTCGTCACCAGCGCCTTCCGTCAAATCCCGCTATCATGGGCCAAGCTACGAAACCTGCAAGTGGTAGTTTCCATCGATGGTCTGCAACCTGAGCACGATCTTCGTCGTACACCTGCAACCTATGAGCGAATTCTTCGCAATATCGAAGGTCACCACATTGCGGTACATTGCACAATCACCAGTACGATGGCGCGGCGAACCGGCTACCTTCCAGAATTTGTTGATTTTTGGTCGGCTAACCAGAACGTAGAACGAATTTGGATGAGTATTTTCACTCCGCAACGCGGGGCGACGAATATTGAATGCCTGGACTCTGACGAGCGCAAGCTGATCGTGGAAATCCTGCTGCGGATTTGTCGAGAAGAGAACAAACTCGACATGCGAGAAGGAGTTATCAGAGAATTCCTTGCTCCTCCGGCATCTCCCGATCAGTGTATTTTCGCGAAAACCACGCTTTCGTTGTCAGCCGATTTGCGGACAAAGGTGGTGCCTTGCCAGTTTGGCGGCAATCCCGACTGCTCACGCTGCGGTTGTATGGCGTCGATGGCGCTGGCGGCTGTCGGCCATAGAAAGATTCTCGGACCGGTTACAGCAGGAGGGATTTTTTGGATATCAACCGCCATCGGAAGCGGTCTCAAGGCTGGCGCAGATCGCATAAGGCACGAGACTCGCGCTACATGACAGGCTCTCAAACCCAGGTTCCGTCGTTACCACCTGGGTTCGACTTTCGATCGATTCCGTTTCCATAGGCTCGAATCACACACGCGGAGTCGAGAATCGTGAACCGCCTACAGGAGACACCCTCGAAGATTAGTTCCCAACTTCCTTTCGATTGATCCAGTCAAGCGGTGCGGGAGCCACTGTTTCCTCGGTCCCAAAGTTGAAGAGGGCCGCCTGAGCCTTGGCATTTTCCATCAATTCGCTCGTCTCGTCGATGGGTGTATTTTGTTTCTCTTGCTTGCGTAGACTCTTTCGTTCAGCCTTGTCTCGCTGTTTTTGCTTCCTGGCTTGCTCCTTCTGGCGCTTATTAAATGTTGAGCGACCTCTTGGCATTACGCGTTACCCCCCAATGTATGATCTTCGTCCACGTACCTCAATCCCAGTTCTCTAGGTCGCTGAAATCCGCGACCTGATCGCTATGGGAACGAGTTCAGCCGTACATCTGGAACTCTGGACGGCGCGGACAGCATCCTCCGCCGTCAGCTTTCCCATCCGCAGCGCAAGCTTGGGATCGGTGGTCATCAAAATCGGAATGCAGTCCAGCCGTCGAACGTACCGAGAGGCCAGCGCACCGGAACGACTTACCCGCACCATGAACTTTGTGTTTGTCATCAAGTGAAATTTTCTCCTGAATCAAGTCAATACGAAGCCTGTCTGAGTACAGAACTTTTCTTACCAGCGCGGTTCGCGTTGTTGTCGGGGTCCACGACGGTCGTTGCGGCGACCTCCCCCGCCCGGCCTTCCAAAGCTCTGTCCGAAGTTGCCGCGCGAACGGTCTGTCTTGGGCCTGGCCTCGTTAACTTGCAACGTGCGCCCGGCCAGATCGGAACCGTTCAGTCCAGCAATGGCCTTCTCGGCAGCGCCAGAATCTGACATTTCTACGAAAGCAAAGCCTCTGGCTCGGCCAGTATCGCGGTCTGTGATGATGTTGACATTCTCCACCTGTCCATAGACCGCGAACGCGTTTCGCAACTCTGATTCGGTGGTACTGTGAGGCAGATTTCCAACGTAAAGGTTCTTCATTGCAGTTCCTCCCGATTGATGGATTCAATCGTGGCGTCAAGACTCAGGTCGGGACGTGTTTCCGAGTCCCGCTGAGGTTCAGGCCTGTTGCGAATAGCCCTCGTTCGAGCATCGCACGCAGAGCGGATACTCGAAATACGACGACAAGCCTCCTGGATGCCCCAGCGTTGCGACTCACCATTTGTGGCATTGCTGGCTTTTGCCGGATTTTCTTCATTCCGCGATGGAGTATTGGGTTTTTC
>DATNEX010000022.1:0-4934 GCA_035606605.1 Terriglobales bacterium | reverse complement strand
GGCAATCTTTTTCAAAGCAGACTGTGACATTGGACCACTTTCATAGTGCGCTAGGTCCCGCCGGTCCATACGCGCCGGCAGAAATCATAACTGCTCATGTTGAAGTGCGCCTTTTGGATTAGCGGAAATCAGTCGTGTTTCCAGCGTGCTGTGGAACAAATCCCAAGACTTTGGCGGGAAATCACAAGACGTAGTCGGTCCTGTCGTTTTAAACAGCAATCACAATAACAAAAACAATTTGTGAGTGCTTTGCCACTGGCGGAGCCGCCGGCAAGCCACAACGGCGGCTCTGCAGCTTTTTAACCGCGTCCGTGCGGAAGAACAGATGAGTTTGGCGAGATGTCTGAGGAGACAGCGGCATGATCAACGCAGAAGCAGTGAATTCAGTCACTGAAAGAAAACCGGGGGGACGGCCTTCTATTCTGACCAAAGACGTAATGGCTGGCATTCCGGTGCTGGTCCAGCAAGGCTTGAATGCCGAAGCCATCGCAGCCCGACTTGGCTGCACAGTCGGTACACTGAAGGTGCGCTGCTCACAGGCTCAGATCAGCCTGCGATTACCCAAAGAGGTCAAGGTAGTGCCGTTGGTGCCGCTGGCGCCAGCGGCACCAGCGCCCAAGCCGACACAATCAAAGCGGTGCTTTGCCTTTGCAGTGCCGACCACACTGCAACTCAGCCGAGTTGCGATGTCCCGGCTGCGCCAGCGGGCGAATGCCATGGGCGTGACCGAGGCCGCGCTGGCCACGACCCTGCTTGAGATGATCGCGCAGGACGACCTCTACGATGCCGTGCTCGATACTGAAGGCAAGAAAATCTCTGCGTGATCAAATCAAACCAAATTGAACAAGCAAGATGAGGAAATGGAAGGCCCGACCATGAAAGCCAGGCTTCTCGGTGTTGTTGCGCTGCTATTCGATTATTTTCGAAAAATTTGTACGGTTGCGCACGACCAGTTTTTGAGTTTAAGCAGGCGTCGCTTACTTGTCTCGATTACGGCCGGTGTTCTTGCCGCACTTTTTCTGTTTTGGTTTGTCGATAAGGTTATTTATTATTTCCTCGTTCGTAGCTACATCGACCAGGTTGCCGATGTGCTGGATCTCAACAAACATCTTATCAATGCGCTCGTTTTGCTGTCCTTTCTTGCAGTCGTATTTTTTGCAAATTTGATCTGGTCATTTTCAAAGCAGAAAAGGCTCGCACAAAGCCTGATCGAGACAACACTTCAAAGACCTCGTCGGGCAGCGGTCGCGTTCTGATCTCCCGAAAAGCCTCAGAAATTCAACCCGAGCCAATTCGCTGGCTTTGGCCTCAGCGCATCGCGCTGGGGAAGAACTCTCTGATCGCGGGTCAGCCAGGATTAGGAAAGTCGCAGGTCACAACATTTCTGGCCGCAATCACCTCCAGCGGTGGTACTTGGCCAACCGGCGAGGTGTGCGGCGCAGGTGATGTTTTCATCCTCTCTGCCGAGGATGATTCCGCTGACACGATACGCCCTCGCCTTGAGGCGTGCGGCGCTAACCTAGGTCGGGTCCACATTATTGAGGCAGTGAGGCATAAGGGGTGTGACCTGCCTTTCAACCTCAAACTTGATCTGGCTGCGCTAGCTGCGAAGGTGGGCCCTAATGCCAAATTGGTCATTATTGACCCGATCAGCGCCTACCTCGGCGGCATTGATAGCCACAATAATGCGGATGTTCGGGGTGTTTTGGCCCCGCTTGCTAAACTCGCCGCCGATCTCGGGGTGGCCGTGGTCTGTGTCACGCATTTAAACAAAAGCCCTTCCGCTGATCCGCTGACAAGAGTGATAGGCAGCACAGCATTCGGCGCCGCCGTTCGCACGGCATTCCTTATTACGCCGGACAAGATTAAGCCTGAGAGGCGGCTATTTCTTCCGCTCAAGAGCAATATTTCGCGCGCCTGCAATGGCCTTGCTTTTCACCTTGAATCTCACGTTCTCGGCTCCAGCATCGAAACGTCGCGGGTGGTCTGGGAGGCCAAGCCGGTGACAATGACGGCCAGCGAAGCACTCTCGCTGTCGACCCAAGATGAGGTCGACGACGCGATTCACGTAGTTGAGGCATGCCTCAGGGTATTCGATGCTGAAAACGTCACAGAGCTTCGCGCTTCAATCCTAATTGACCTGCTCAGGAAGCACGAGAACCTGAGCTTCACCGCTAAACAATTAAAGAAGTGCCTGGGGCTTTGTGGCATTGGCCAGCACAGGCGGAGCGACGCCAATTACTATCTCAAGTCAGACTTTGCCCCCAATCCTCCATCCCTCCATGCTGTCGTCCCTCCAGGAACAGTGAAGGGGATTTGAAAGCAGCGAAGGGTCATGGAAGCCGAGAAGTTACTGGAACCAGCGAAGGTAATGGAGGCAGTGGAGGCAAGGAAGGTTGGAGGGACGCAGCCAACATATTGGCACGAACTTAAATCTCGGGCCGCGATCTGAGCCGTTGCGCCCTCCCCCACACCGGCTTGCGCTGGTATTTTAGATCAATCCACGGGCCTTCAATTGCGTAAGTTGTTTGAGCAACTTTTGGTCGGCCATGCTGTCAAATTTTTTCATCCGATCGAACAACCGAGCGTAGCTCGTCCAGCGCATTCCTTTCGGTTTCAAAGGTATCCGAAAAGGAGCGTTGTCGCCGCCTAGCCTTGCCCATAGCTTTCGAGAGCGCCGGGCTGCGCGGTCGTAGACGTCTTCGCTCTGGCAAGCGTATTTGAGACCGTGGGCCTTACGCGATGCGAAGTGGCCTGCGCCGGGCGGAAGATGCAGCCGCCCGACCCGCTCTCCGGTCACGGGACAAACAAACCACCACCGCGTTCCGCCAAAGTGAGGCCTCGTAGTCGCAAGCGCGATCTTTGGATGGCGATCAACGACCCGGCTCTTTTCGAAAGTACCGCGCAATACATGGAAGACAGTCTCTTCGGTAATCAGAATGATCGGATGGAAAAATCACTGCATACGATCGTCTATTCAAAAACGCTCAAGTGGAAGGAGGAAAATGAATATCGCCTTGCGATCCCGCTCGGCACGGGCGAGCAAGATTGGAATCTCCTGCCGTACCATCCGGATGAAATCGCCGAGGTTTACCTTGGAGCAAAAGCTTCGGATGACTTCAAAGCCGAGATCGTGGGATTGGCACAGGCCGTGAATCCTCAAATCAAAATTTTTGACATGACAGTCGACGCGGATGGAAAGCTATTAAGCCACCTACGCTCTTAGCACTCAGCCCAAAGGTGTGCGCTCCACGGCGGCCTGCCGCAAGCAACAACCACTTCGCATAATTCGTATCGTTTCATCAGCTTGTCTCTGACGTGCATCATGTCCGCTATTGACACAAAGCGGACATGCCACTCACACAGACGAATGCCCCCTTTCGGGGGTAAAGCGGACATCGCGATCCGTCCCGTCGATCGACCATACGTTAAAAACTTCCGAGCAAATCTCGTGCATTTCCCTCGTCGATCGTGCGTTGCAGAGTGATCGAAAAGAGGGCGATCTTCCACCAAAACTCTGCGAGCGCCGGTGCGTGGCTTTTTGAAGTCCGCGATGCCACTCCCTGTGGGGGGTGTATGGCCATGTCACCTTTGAGTAAGACGAAATTTGTTTGGTACGAATTCGATAAAGCGATCACGGGCGCGCAATGGGGAGGCCGCAGCGAGGAGCGTGGGGCGGATCCTGATCACAGCGCTCTCAAAGCATGGGACAGATTTTGTCGGCCCTCTGGAGCGGACAAAACGCCGAAACCGCTGCGTGCTTGTCGTCTCTCCAGCGGCGCCGCAAATAAAATCACTCGCGCTGCTTACCCGCTGCTTACCCGGCGACCGTGCGATAAAGCTTAACGTGGCTATGTCATTGATTAGATGGTGGCGCACGCAGTCGATCTCGAACCCGTCTCCTGTTCGTGAGTTCCCTGCTAACAGGGAAAAGAACAGGGAATTTCCATGTTTTCGCTGATTGACTCGAGATTCAGCGGGCAACACAGGGGCAAATTCAGAGGGTTGCGGAAATTTCCCTGAGAAACGAAGCAGGGATTTTTTGTTACTCAACAGGGAAAGCTAAATCAGAAACAGGGAAGTTTCACCTCTAAGAATCCGACCGGCGTAGATCCGGCTTGGCGGGAAGAGTCCGTAGCACTGCCTCCATAGCTCACGAGGCCGCTGGCTGCGGGATAGTCGTGGTTTTGGAAGATCGCTGGCACCGAGTGGCGAAGTTCGTGCTCGATATGACGACGGCGGCTTCTCAGGCGGATCCACCGATCGCCCTGCCTGCAGCAGCTCCTCAATCTCAGTGTTGCGGGGATGCTTGTTCGCTATGCAGTCTCACTCAGCGAGGATTTATGGCGGGAACGTTACCAGGGCCGTTCCGCGACGCTCGTGATGTGGGCGCGGTCGCGCGCCGTCAGCCAATGACCGATGCAAGAATAGACCATTTCCGGATGCGGGTTGTGCCCGCGGTGGAATTTGGCGATCGGTTCGGAATAGACATCACCAGCTTTCGCCTTGACAAGCGTTCCCTCTTGGGAATGCGCTACATGCGCGAAACCCTTCATCTTGGTAACGATTGAGCTTAAAGCGAACGCGAAACATAAGTGTGTGCAGCAAATAGGCGCGCGCCAGTTGCACTCAAGGTACAAGAGGCTCTTGACGTAATGTACGTTTACGCCAGAGAAAAGAGAAATGTTAAAGACATCAAGTGCGGAGGGTGCTGTGGCCGAAGAATTGCTGATCAATAAAGTTTCCAATCGTACGGATGCTCATTTCGAACCGTTCGGCTGGCATCATTGGCCTCAATATCCGTGGATGAGCTATCAATTTCGCCGCGCGCTCGGTGAGACGCAGGAAGGCGGCGGCGCCGTTTCGGAATGTTTTCTCGCCGCCAGCCGTATGATTCCGGGCGACAAGGAGAGTTGGTATCGCGAATGGAAGCG
>DATNEX010000156.1:0-28408 GCA_035606605.1 Terriglobales bacterium | reverse complement strand
CTCATCAGGCGGCGTAGTATAGGGCAAGTTCATGCACACGAAAGCGACATCGATATTTTGTAGCGCACGCATCTCCGGCACGCCTTCGGTGTCACCTGAAAAATAGAAGCGTTTGCCCCCGTAGGTGAGTACATAACCATTGCCGCGTCCCTTGTCATGAAAAAGCTTACCGGGCGCCGGACCACGTTTAAGGTTATAGGCGGGGATGGCCTGGACGGTCCAGTCCTGCCAGGTTCTGGTTTCACCATTCGCAATGGCTTTGCCTGTAGTAACGGTCCGCACAACGGCGGGCGGAGCCAGAATTTCGGTCGCACTCTTAGTGATCGCCTTGATTGAGTCGGGATCCATGTGATCGCCGTGAATATCGGTGATTAGAATAAGGTCGGCTTTCGGCGTCCCGTAGAAATCAATGGGCTTGGCAGGATCCAGATAGATGAACTTCCCACCTGCCTCAATGAGCGTACTGGCGTGGTTCAGGGGTGTAATGCGGACTGGTCCAGACGAAGTCGGGAACACTTGGGTCTGATTGTCGGCATAGGAAAACGAAGCCAAAAATAGAATGGACCAGATGAGATGGAGCAAGTTCATGGTTGACCTCGAACGATAACAATCGCTGGACCAATGATACCCGCCAACGCTGAATTCTTGGGAATCGGTTCGCAAGTCCTCAATGCGTGATATGCCGATTTATCACCAACTGGGCGCGGAAACCCCTTTTCTTCTATGATGTTGGACCATGCAGTCGCAGTTTGTGCAGCTTAGGTGCGCTAGACGTATCTGAAAATTCAAAAACTGGTTCGGGCAACCAGTGTTTCCCAGGCCGAGGTGCTAAACGGGCAGATGTGGCATACACGTCGATGACGCGCTCAAGCCATGACTCAGCCACAACGAAACGCTGCCTGCTTTTGACAATGATGCGGGGAGGACCACGGAAACTCTGGATCGTGCTGGGGCTGGCAATTCTTGCATTGTTGGTCGTGATCGACTCTTTTTATATTGAGCCCCATCGGTTAATCGCGCGGCACGTCAACTTAGAACTTCAGCACTGGCCCGCTTCGCTTGACGGACTGAAGATCGTGGCCGTGAGCGACCTGCACGCAGGAGCACCCTACATCAATCCGAAATATCTCGACGAACTGGTTGGCCGAATCAATAAGGAACAGCCCGACGTTGTAGTTCTCCTGGGCGACTTTGTGATCCAAGGCGTTATCGGCGGCCGATTTATTGCGCCTGCGGCTATCGCGGGCCAACTAAGTCAGGTCCACGCGCGGTTAGGCGTGTATGCAGTCCTTGGCAACCACGACAATTGGTATGGCTCTCCCGCCGTAACCGCGGCTTTGACGCGCGCTGGAATACGAGTGTTAAGCAATTCCGTGGTGAGACTTGATTTCCACGACGACGCTTTCTGGTTGGCTGGCCTCGAGGACTTCGCAAGCGCCCATCCGAATATTGATGGCACTCTCTCGCAGGTCACCGACGAGAGTCCGGTCATCGCCATCACACACAGCCCGGACATATTTCCCTGGGTTCCTGCGCGCGTCAGCTTAACCCTGGCGGGTCATACTCACGGTGGGCAAGTGAATCTGCCGGGCCTCGGCCGATTGATCGTGCCATCGCGATACGGTCAGAGATATGCGAGTGGGCACATCCGCGAGTCCGGTCGCGACCTCTATGTAACTACTGGTGTCGGCACAAGCATCATTCCGGTGCGGTTTCGCGTTACCCCGGAAATTGTCGTTTTGAATTTGACCCCGGCTACGTAATCAACGATGGAAATCACAGCCAGGGCCGCGAGTCCCGCGACGATGCAGGTTAAGGGACGCTTGCTTGGGTATTTAGCATTGCATCTCAGTTTTTTTCTTAAGGTCGTTGAGCGATGTAGAGATTTATCGTCAACTGATTATGCCAGACCGATTATTCACCGCAAGTACGGTCGAGTCCGAAGAACTTGATGCCTAGCTGCTATTCGTGTCGAAGTGTCTGCATGGGATCGATCTTCGTCGCGCGGCGCGCGGGAACATAGCTGGCGAAGAATGTAACAGTTATAAGAACTGATGAGACCAGAACGAAAGTCATCAAGTCGTTGGGCTTCACGCCGTAGAGAAATCTGCTTATCAGAGGCGTGGCGGCGAACGAACTGACCAAGCCAATTGCAACTCCGGTAACACAGACGACCATTGCCTGCCGCAAGACTAATCTCAGCACCTGGCTAGGTTGCGCTCCTAACGCCATCCGCAGGCCGAGTTCGTGGCGGCGTTCTCGGATCGAGTAGGAAATTACTCCATAGATTCCGATTACAGCGAGCAGTAGGGCGATCGCGGCGAACAGCTCCAATATGTGAGAAAGAAAGCGCCAGAAAGTGACCGACTGCGACACTGTTCTCTCCACTGTCGAGATCCCGAAAATGGCGGACTCGGGCGCAAGCTCCGAAATGATCCGACGCATGCTCTGCATCAAGGCTTTCGGGTCAGCATGGGTGCGGATGACGATGCTCTTGTGAACACGAGCTTCGGTCCAGCCGGGGTAAATGCGCGATGACAACTGCTGATACGGCACATAAGCTTCGGGCTCAGCGGGAATGGTGAGAGAAAACTGCTTCACGTCTTGCACAATGCCGACGATCTGCCGCGGCTTCTCGTCCGGCGAGTCATCGAACTTGATCGCCTGTCCGATCGGATCCTGATTCGGCCAATAGCGCTTAGCCATGGTTTGGTTAATGACTGTTACCCAGGCATTGCTGGGCGTGTCCTGCTCAGTGATGCGGCGGCCTCGAATGACGGGAATGCTCATCATGGGGAAGTAGTCGGAGCTGACTCCCTCGCGAAGAACGCTGGGCTTTTCCGTGGCGGTCGAAACACTCTGGCCGGCGATTGTGAAACCTGGCCATGCATATTGAGCAATGTCCCCGGTGCCATCCAGGAGCGGGAGCCAATCGATAATTGCGACGTCTTCGACGCCCGGTGTGCTGCGGAACCGCTCGAGCACCCGATCGCAAAACCGTCCCACAGGCGGCAGGATCAAATTGAAATTGGGATCCGTCGGCGGAGATGCGTTGATGTATTTGTCTCCAGTCAACCGAACTTGTGCGGTCAGCAGATGCTCGGGAGCGAAGCCCGGAGGAGTCCGCAATATGCGGGTCAGGGTGTTGATCATCAGTCCGGCGAAGATTAGTAAGACCAGCGACAGCGCAATCTCGGTTACGACCAGCGTATTTCTCGTGCGATGACGCGAAATCGTCGCCGTGCTGCGGGTGCCTTCTTTCAGGCACTCATTCAGGTTCGTTCTCACAGCTCGATAGGCGGGGATTAGGCCGAAGCCGATCCCGGTCAGAACGCAGGTGGCGAATGTGAACAGCAGAACCCTGCCATCCACCAACACGCTGGTTTCGCGCGGAAACCAGAATGGGGCCCACATGTTGAAGATTCTGACACTGAGAAAAGAAAGGAGCAGACCCACCAGTCCCCCGATCAGTGAAAGCAGGACACTCTCGGTGAGCACTTGTCGGATTAACGTTCCTTTGTTTGCGCCCATCGCGACGCGCACACCGATTTCTTTTCGGCGTGCATCTCCGCGAACCATCAGAAGGTTGGCGACATTGACACAGGCAATCAGTAAAACCAATCCCACAATTCCAAAGAGGGGGTAGTACACGCCGGCCCAGTGGCTAAACAGGCGTTTCTGCAAGGGATCGACCCGGACTCCGACATTCTTGTATGTCTCGGGGAAGACCTGCGCCAGATGCCGCTGTGTCACGTTCATCGCGGCCTGCGCCTGCTCAATCGAAATCCCCCGCTTCAACTTCCCGACGGCAACCTCCCACCGAACATCGCCAATACCCGAATCGACGACATCCGACATCCCATGGATTACGTAAACGTCGGGAACTCCGGTGCCGAATAGGTCAAATCCGGGTTCCAGAACGGCCACTATAGGTCCCGCCCCAGTGTCTACGAAAACGGTCTGGCCAAGCACCTTGGGATCGCCGCCAAAATGGCGCTTCCAGAATTCGTAACTGATCAGAACACCCTGTCCACGTTTTTCGCTCAAGTCGTCATTGGGAATTGCTCCCAGGAACGATTTGATTCCGAGCATAGTCAGAACTCGCCAGGTCATGTGCTGCACAGCAGCCCGCTCGCCGTATCCTGCGCCTGACATCGCTACGATGTCGGGTTGAGAGACAAATTCCAACTGATCGAAGACATGGTTGTCGGCTCGCCAGTTGACTACGTCGCTACCCGAAACTAACCCGAAATGGCTTCCGGAGTCCGGGAAGACGTTTGACACGGCTACCAGACGGTCGGGGTCCGGATAAGGAAGCGGGCGCAGCAGAACTCCGTTGATAACGCTAAAGACAGCTGTGGTGGCACCGATTCCGACGCTTAGCGTAAGAACCGCGACGAGAGTAAAGCCGGCGCTCTTGCGCAGTCCACGGGCGGCGTAACGAAGGTCTTGGGCGAGCGCTTCGATCGGATCCGTCATGCGGTGTCGGGGGTTCACGATCGTCGAACGGGGTAAGTCTACACCCAGGCGGAGTCGAAGCCTCCCCACAGGTGTACTCGTTGAATCAGATCACTAGTATGCGCTTTTTCTTCGCCTATAATGCTTCGGGTGGCTGGCCGTCGCAAACTCGATCTTGAGAATTAGGAGAGGAGCCGTCTGGTAGCCCTTAATCGCCCCAGCTCATTTTTAAAGAGGAATTCGACGAGCGACTTGCGTTTGAGGTGTCTCAGAAGGGCTGGTGTGGGATCGTAGCGGTGGAGTTACCCGATGGGGGGAGAGTGGATGTGTTCTTCTACGATTCGATACGGCTCGCTCAGGACCTGGAAAGCGACACCAAGTCCGGACATCCTTACGTAGCGGAGCCCGGACTCATTGTAGTCCCGGAGATCACATTGCCGTACATGGAAATGGCTGTGGAACAGTTATATAGGCAAGGCTACTTTGAACACTTCGTCCGCTCTGGGCCGAGAGATGGGACTGAAACCGGATGATTGGTGGAAGCTCGATTCGCCTCAATGAGTGTTAGTGCGATTTATCACCAATTTGCTTTTTGTGCTGACGCTTGCATGTGATCAGGATCACTGACAAACCTGCCGCCCGGCCTGATGATGCCTGCGTTCTTCCTTCCGTGGCCTAGAGAAATTTCTTCCGTTCCTTCTCGTGGGAGGACCATATGCCCAAGCGAATCGTCGTGACCCATTACGGCGGACCTGAAACGCTGCAGGTGATCGAAGAGCAATGTACCGAACCAAAGCGTAGTGAAGTGCGGGTGAGGGTGCTGGCTGCAGGCGTTGCCTTGCCCGATGTGCTGGCGCGAGAGGGTATTCATCCCGAAACGCCAAAGGTGCCATTCACGCCCGGATGGGATTTGGTTGGAGTAGCTGAGCGATTGGGCAACCGTGTGTCGGAAATTGAAACCGGCCAGATCGTAGCCGCGCTGCCGATCAGTGGAGCATATACAGAATTCATCTGCCTGCCGCAGCGGGAGCTGATACCAGTCCCAATAGGTTTGGATCCAGCAGAGGCCGTTAGTCTCATTCTTAACTACATTACGGCGTACCAAATGCTGTACCGCTCGGCGAAGGTCAAACCGGGATGGTCAGTTTTGGTCCACGGCGCTGCAGGTGGTGTCGGGACGGCCCTTCTCCAGCTCGGTCGGTTGGCAGGATTAAGGATGTATGGCACTTGTTCAGCGCGAAGCGCCCAGGTCGTTTCCGACCTGGGAGGGACGCCGATTGACTATCAGAATCAAGATTTCGTCAAAGAGATTCGCAACCTCACGAGCGATGGGGTGGACGCAGTCTTTGATGGAATCGGTGGCGATAACCTCTGGCGATCCCGTGAAGCAGTTCGTCCGGGTGGCGTCATAGTCGTCTACGGCTTTACGTCAAAGCTGCGGGGCGGACGAGTAGCATCCGGCCGCCCTGGCCGTCATCGTTTTCGTGAGGCCGCCATTCTCGGCGGGTACATCGTTCGCAACTGGTTTCTGTCTGGGCGGAAGCGGATGGTCCCTTATAGCATTCAAACGCTCAAGCGACTGAAGCCGGGCCAGTTTCGGCAGGACTTGGTCGCTCTGCTTACCCTTCTTCAAAACCAGCAAATCAAGCCTCTAATCGCACGGCGATGTCCGCTCGTTGAAGCGAGACAGGCGCATGAGTTGCTTGGCCAGGGAGGCGTAATCGGCAAGATCGTGCTGGTCATGAATGGAGAGTCAAACTCAATAGAAACGGCTTAAGGTTGCCTTTTCGAGCCTCAAAGCGCGATATAGAGATTTCTCGGTCAATTTAGTTGCCTTGAAGCGTGAAGTCGATCGTCGTAGCGGCAGTCCCACAGCCTTGTCGAGGGTTGAACTTCACTGATCGGGCCTGCGACAGCAAAACGTCAAACGCATGACCCACTCGGCTGACGATGCCTGAATGACCTTCGCACGACAACGGTGCTTCTTCTTTCAAGTCTCGCATCACGGATTTACTGAGCCCTCTGCGGGCCTGCTGTGCCATCCGACCAGTTTTCCGTCCAGACCATAAAGATGGTCACTCGTTCTTGGGGATCATCCGCCGCCATCACTGGTGAGCCCGGCAGATCGGCTCCCCATGTTTTCTCCGCGTCGCCAGAAACCAAAAACATCAAGTGTGGATGCCAGCTCTTGCCTCGGTCGTTTAAGTACTGCCGCTTGGACATCATGTAGCACATCGCTCCAGGCTCGAGTGCAGGCAGTTCCTTCTTGTCCAGCGCCGATGCTGTCGCTTCGACGATCTCCGCTTTCGATCTTCCTGCCAGCACCAGTTTGGTTTTCTTCAAGAAAATGGGCACAAAGGTCCTAGCGGCTGCCGGGTTAAAACAAATGGGAGAGCGGATTTTCGGATTCCAGAACTCCGGATCGTCGGTTGCGGCGCCCCATGAGCGTTCTACCAAGCACAGAAAGCCGTTCGTGCCCTTCACTGCCATCATGTAACCCGCGTGTCCAAGTACCATCACTTCAGCCCCGTCGGAAATGGATGGCGGAGCGGCACTGCGTGCCAGGGCTATCTCAGAGTTCTCGTCAGAGATTAAGTACTGGTTTAAAGGGGCCATAGTCAAATATGGGATCTTTTCAGTCTGAGCCTGTGCACACTCAAACGGATCGAGCAATGCCGCTCCGAATATGAAAGCGAGAACAATTGCACTTTTCTTGTGCATGCAGCTCTCCAGAACCCGCGAACGTCGCAGGGTGGAACCCAGGAAGAGATTTTAACGACGAGCCGTCACTGCGGCTAGAGCTTTCATAACTGTTGATAACACGTTTGTTCGCCTTTCCCTCCCACCTCCTCAGGTTCGGTTCTGGGAGGGGCCCCTGCGAAACTCCGGGTTCTGATTTAGATGATCGTTTTTCGATGTAATTTGCGCCCGTATAGGCATGAAAGCCAGTACACGTTCATACGCTTGGCTCAAGGTCCTGGCGGTTCTTCACATCGTCGAGCAACTGATGTTCGGCATGCAGGACCTGCAAGAGTTGCAACACATGATTGCTATATATGAGAGCTGGGTCGGTAATGCCAGTGCGGCAATCGCAGCACTGGCCATCATCGGCAGCGCTCTGGCTTTTTTCGCTGTGTACTTCATTCTCAAAGGTGGGTTCGCACGATTCATCACGATGTTCGTTCTTGGACTCCCAACGATTGGTGAGATCCACCATTTCATCGAGACCATGCGGGTTCGGCACTATACGCCAGGTACGGTGACTGCCGTCCCGTCTGTTATTTGCGGCGTGCTGTTCTTGCGAGCGCTGATCAAAGAATACCGCGGCCGGTCCAAAACTGTTCGAGTGACGCCGGCGTTGCCATTGCCTGTTGCAGCGTGAGCCGGAGGAACTATGCACACCTCGTCCAACAACGTTCGGAACCGGACCGATGTCGGGTCGCGGGCCGCACTGCACTCGCAGAGAAGCGTGGAGCCGAGATCAGGAGAAGAATATCCAATATCTGCATTCGCATTGATTCAACCGGACGATTTGTACGAGCGTCTCTTAAATGTATGATGCGGGATGCTGATGGCAGGCGATATCGTAACCATGCGCTTTTCGTTCGCCTTTTTGTCGGTCGATGAACGATATGGCGATTCTATCTCCCGTTGCGAAGCAGGGTGCAGGCCCGGAAGTACGCTTTTCAAAGTTTCGCCCATTGGTGATCGGTTTCGACTCCGTTTTGCGCCCTTTCTAGTGTCAAGCTGCTATTAGACGAGTTGTATTGTGCATTGGACGAACGTGAACTATTGGCGTCGCTGCTCTCATCACGCGGTGTTCGATCTGCATGATCTTCGGAAAGGTGGGAATGTGAGGCGAATAGAAATCCGCTATTGCGCACTTTGACTGGGCAAGAAAACCATAGCCGCCCGTGTGGCAGCTCAACTGCGCAAAGAACCCGATGTCCAGGTCGCCTTGGTGAAGGGCGGGTTTGCGGAATTCAGCATCTGGATCGATGGCCACAGCTGCATTGAAGCAAGCCGTCTTTCATATCCACGGCCAAGCAAAGTGGCCCAGAAGGTGCGTGAGTTTTTAGCTAAAGAAATGCTACTCGACGCTTGCTGAACTCGTTTGCTGCAGCTGTTGGAATCCGGCGATTACATAGAACTAAGGTCAATGAGTTCTATCAAAAGGGATGTCAAAGAAAAAAAGTTCTGCTTCGACCGGAGTCGAAAGCTTTTCTCGAGATCCAGCCCACGATAATTAACCTTCCCTGGAGAAGTTTGCCTTGTACCCATTTTGATCAGTGTCCTCTGGTCAGTTAGCGGCGCCGTCGAGTTTGCGAGAGCGACAAGCAAATGGCGACTCAAGGTCAACCATGGTTCTGTCCGAGGCTACCAAAGGGAGCGTCTTTTGCGTGATATAGGATTTATCGCCAAGCTGCCAAAAGTAACAGTTCACCCAGCGGAAGCACGATGAAAACCTGTGTTGAGCATCAGAATTCGTCATCTCGGGACGAACCCCCAGAAGTCACATTTGAATCCGCATTCTACCCACGTTTATAACGGGCGCTTCCTGGATGGTGGCTTCGTAGCAGGCTAATTCGCATCAACGTATGGATAAGTTGTGCAACTGTTGCAACTCTACATGGTCGGTCTCATTCTCCTTACGTTTGGACTATCCGATCGACTACAGGCGCAGGGCGGCAAGTCGCTAGAAAAGCCGGGCAGCGTCATCGGGACAGTAAGCAATGTGAACGGCGATACAGTTGCAAAGGCGACGGTTGTGCTCGAGAACTTCGACGGCAAGGGTCGCCGTACAGCCGTAAGCAATGACAATGGGTTTTTCGAGTTCCACGATATTAAGCCAGGAATTCCCTTTAACATCATGGCCAGTGCAGAGGGGCTTGCACAGTGGAAATCGTCATCTATTACGCTGGTGCCCAATCAATTTAAGATTTTGGACATCAAACTTCGAGTGCCAACAGCAATCACCACGGTCGAAGTGACGCAGAGGTCCGAGGAGGTCGCAACCGAGCAGGTAAAAATCCAGGAGAAGCAGCGTATTTTTGGCGTCATCCCAAATTTCTATGTTGTCTACGAGCCCAATCCCGCGCCACTCACCACCAAGTTGAAATTCAGGCTCGCGCTTAGGACGGCCACCGATCCAATCACGTTTCTCGGAACCGGATTCATCTCTGCGCTGCAACAGGCAGGTGATACCCCCAATTTTGGTCAAGGCGCTCAGGGGTTCGCCAAGCGCTTTGGTGCGAATACTGCCGACGCTTTCACCGACATCATGATTGGCGGAGCCATACTACCTTCGCTACTGCACCAGGATCCGCGCTATTTTTATAAGGGTACGGGCACCACTAAGTCGCGAATTCGTCACGCCGTACTGTATCCGTTTGTGTGTAAAGGAGACAATGGAAGATCGCAGCCGAATTATTCCAGTTTGGGCGGTGATCTGGCGTCCTCCGCAATTTCAAATCTTTACTATCCGGAATCAAATCGTGGTGCGGGGATGGTGTTCACAAATTTTGCGATCGGCACGGGTTCACGCGTTGCCGCGAGTCTCGTTCAGGAGTTCGTCCTCCGCAAATTGACCCACACACGAGGCGATTCACCGTAGTCTTGGTCGAGTTCCAGTTTTTTCGCCGACCGCGAGCTGTTCTGCGAATCTGCGACATGGGCAGTTGCCTTCATCCGCAAAACGACGAGTTGCTCTTTCGAGGAAAGGCCCCCGAAGGCCATACTTCTTCGGTAAGTGTGGGGAGAAGCTCTTCAAGACCGAACACTACCCATCAAATATGACTCTTGATTTCCTTCGTAGGGGCCAGTTCTCGAAGCCATTTTCCATACTGATACACTTCGCAAATTCGGATCAACGAGCGATATAAGTCGTTCGTTAGGGAATTGACACTCATTCCGCCGGACCGTAAGCTGACCGTAAGGACCAACAAAGACGGGGAGATTGCAGGTTTCCGCTCTTGCACAGCTGATGGTTCCGTCTCGGAGGCACCATGAAACGAATTTCGGCGTTTGTACTGATCTTATTAAGTCTCTCGTGGTCGGCTCCGGCTCACGCTCAAATCTATCGCGGTCCGAATAGTGCCGAGCAGGCCCAGAAGGCAGCAAAGAAATATCAAAAAAGGGTGGCTAAGCAACAGCGAAAAGCGGCCAAGAAATTGGCCAAGGCACAACGCAACGCAGCCAAGAGGCAGAAACATAATCGCGCTTAAACTTTCATGAACAGGTTTAAGAAATTGGGGTTCATGGGCAACCAAAGACCGGTCATTCTTGAACATTACCATCCTTGATTCAAACGTTCGCCTTTTGCAGTGCCAATGAACGATGGTGAGATTTTCAACGGCTAGGCCGGTGATTGGCTCCGGATTTCGTCAAAGAGGTTCCTTCTCGGGTCGGAGTTCACCTAGTAATTTCCCCACGTACCGGGACTGACCAATTCCAGGAGATTCCCAGCAGGATCTCTGAAATAGATGCTGTGTCCTCCCCGCTCCCAACTGATTTCGGACTCAATCTGGATTCCCCGATCTCTGAGTACCTGCCGCCAACTCTCAAGCTCATCTGCCAAGATTGCAAACGCAAAGTGTCCCGCGCCAAGCGTGTTGTGCGGTGGAATAAGTCCGCCAGTTACTGCAATGGGATGAGCTGATCCACCTTGCATGAAGAGCAGCAGCACATCGGGGCCGACCTGAAAGGCGCAGAAGCGATCATCGTGCTCTATCACATCAAATCCGAATATTCCCTCGTAGAAGCGCCGAGCACGACTGATGTCCGACACGTTGATACAGGTTTCGACAATTCCACGAATCCTGGGCGCCATTGTGCTTATCAGTTGTACGAGCTGTTTTGACCACGCGAAGCTATGAGAACTATAGCGCATTAGACTTCCGCTTGGCTTCGCCAGCAGATGAGTGCAGAGATTTGTCGGGAGCTGGCCTTCCTGGTGCCCTTGGCAAGACTCGCGGAATGCAGCGAGCACCCGAATCGCCCCATGCCTTGTGCTTTACCAATGGCCGTGGGACAATACCGCGGTTTCAAATCCCATTCAGGCAACGGCAGCCATTTGCCGTAGGAGGCAATGAATGAAAAGAAATATCCTTTCGTCGCCAACCCCCGTGACCCTCGCTTCTTAGCGCTTCGTTCTCTCCAATCCCTTCACGGCCGATCTAGTGGTGGACTCTACATAATCGAAGGCATTCGCCACGTTTCTCGGGCCCTCGAGCACTCTACCCTGGAAAGCATCTTTCTCGATCCCTCTACCTTATCCAACCCTTACGGACAAAAACTCGCCAAGCGACTTCGCAAGAACGGAGTTCCGGGTATTCGGCTCTCGCATCAGCTCTACCACGACCTGACACAGGCCGCCGACCCGCAAGGTATCGGGGCGGTTCTCCGGCAGAGATGGACTTCTCTGAACACACTTTCAGTCGAGCGCAATTCGCTATGGGTTGCTGCTGAGTCGATTGAGTCGCCGGGTAATCTAGGAACCATCATTCGCACTGCTGAGGCGGCTGGAGCGGCCGGGCTTTTTGTTCTTGGGCCAGATTGCGATCCTTACGATCCAGCGACGATTCGTGCAAGTATGGGATCATTGTTCTCTCAAGAGCTCATCAAGTGCTCGCCCCGCGAGTTCACTGACTGGGCTAAGTCCCACCGCATTGCGATTGTGGCATCCTCACCAACGGGATTGATGGACTACAAGTCTCTGCGATTTAGGTTCCCCGCAACGATTGTGATTGGAAGCGAAAAGCGCGGCCTCTCAGAGCAGCTGCTTGAGTGCGCGGACTTCGTAGTGCGTATACCGATGCAGGGAGGTTGTGACTCTCTTAATGTGGCGGTTGCAGCCGGAATCCTACTGTTTGAAATGGCAAGCCAGCAGCAAAGGGGAGGTCCATCATGAGTCTCAATGAGCAGGGGAGAGAGGCTAACTCTTGTTCGCTTCCATGCGCTTCTTGCACTCAGCGATGAACCAGTCTGCATCGCGCAGAAACTCATCTTGTGGATTTAGGAACAGATCATAACCGCCGAGCAGGTGATTCTTCACTCCATTCATCAGGGTGTCATTAAGCCGTTTGTAGGCTGGCCAGCTTTCACTGAGGCGATCGTTCGATGGAAGTGGATTCTTCAGCTTAATGCAAACGTGCTCGGAGACTTGGCGCACGCCCAGCCGGAATCCCGTGAGGGTCTTTTTCTCAATCACGGTGATCTCGCTCCAAGGCACAATCACTCGCCTCGGCCACATTTTTGGCAGGCTTAGCTCGCGGGACGTCATGCGTACCATGACCGGCAGATGCTTCCGCCAATAGTTTCCACCCCCGATGGCGCCCATCGAAGCAAGGCAGATGAGAATTCCTAAGCCGGTGTTATGGACCTTCGCAGCTGAGGATGCGACCAGAATGCCCAGAAAGAGGGAGACTCCGCCGAAGCCGATCAGTAGCCATGCATACAGCGGGCTTAGCCGCAGCTCAATATCGGGGCCTACACTTATCACTCCCGCGGCCCGGGCCTGAGCAGTCGCCGCAGCATGATTTGAAGTGGCAGAATTCATCGTTTACCCCCAGAGGTCGTCCCCTTCCTGGAGCACTTGGGATAGCCCAGCTTAGCCGTGAAAATGTCAGGGGCGCCAGTAACCCAGGTAATGGCATAAGCAGGTTTCCAACCTGCACGGGCTAAGGATTTCGAGGCGCACCCACCTCAAGCGGCTCGATCGAACAACTTCTCCCGTTGGGTTTGTGCTTTTCTTACAGAACGCAGCAGAATCCATGCGACCAGCGAGAACAGAGAAAAGAAGAGCAACATCAGCAATAGGGCACGTCTGAAGAAGTGATCGATCAGGCCTCGACCATGGGTATCTAGATCTTTCGTTGCCTTCTCGACCAGTGCATTGACATCAGCTAAGGCAACACTTTCATCGTTACGAATGGCATCTAGTACGACCTGCCGTTCCACACGGATGTCAGCAGTTGCTGCGAGTCGTTCGCCACGCATCGCAGCGATGGTGTCAAGCCTTTGTCGCTGCAATTCGTCTAGGGTCTCGAGCCTTTCCTCGCGTAAGAAAGCCTGGGTGGACAACCGCTGGCCGTCTAAACTTGCATTTAACGCTTGGCTTGTCTGACGCAGCAGTTCGGGCATGCGATCGACATTGCTTGATGCCTTGGCCGCGGCGTTGGAGAGCACCACGAGGTTGGACATTGCCCCACTAACTTGTGGATCACGCCTGAGATCACTGAGCAGGAGTTCTGCCTGCCAGCGAGCTTGCTTAGGAGCGTAAGCGTTGTACGAGTCCAGACGGGCGCTTAGGTCACCCAAGCTCTCCCCGACGGCCTTAACCGAGGCCATGGTTCCCAAATCCGACTGCCCGACCTTTCTGATCAAATCCGGATCGAGCGACCGCCGCCCCGCAATGCTGGCTCGAATGGGGTGGGCCTGAGCCCAGGCCGAGACTTTTTGGCTCAAGTCTGCGATGTTGGCGGTTGGCGCGCCCTCGCGAACTACCCGTTCCATCTCCGCATTCATGTTCCTTATTGTCTCTGCGACAAGGGGATGGAATTCTCCGAGCGCGGATTTTACTGCTGGTTCGTCCATATACGCGCTCATTTGGAAAAGGAATGTCCATGTGTCGAGGACCGCGGCAACCGGGTCCGTGTTTAGCAAAGAAGTCTGCAAGACCGGAATCGCTTCAGCTTTCCACTCGAGAGCCTGTCGCCGAGTCGCTGGCGAGGGAGAATTCAAGATGATCTCGTCCGCCGCGGTCTCCACCTCACCTGAGTAGATAGCCAGCAGCGAACGATTTCGCGAGCTGAGTTCCGGGACCGAGGAGGTGACATGTTTAGCGAATTTTGCCGAGGAGGCCTTCCGGGTGGTACCGTCAGACAAGCATCCCACCTCCGAAAACATCAATCCACAAACCAGACAGCACAGAAAACAGGCAGTTCGCCTAGGTGTGTTCCCGTACCTCACAACTTGTGCCAAGTAATACTCCGGTATTCGGAATAACGGGCGGCCGCTTTCCTGCCCGATTTTTGAATGTCCCAACCAGGACAACATGCGATTCCTGGTGTGAGGAAATTGTTACAGGTTCCTGCATTGGGAGAACTGTCAAAGTCTCCAGGTTCATGGCTGTTCAACGTATTCGCCCGGAGCCATGATTGATTGGTGAAGGCAAGACGATTTACGCGTTTCCTTCGCCTTTGAATCGCTCAACAAGCGATATTGGGATCTGTCAATCTGTCTGAGTGAAAACGACTCTTATCGTCCACGTAGGATCGTTTTAAATTCTGGCAAAAAGCGCCCGGTTCGTTCCCTGTACGCTCTGTAGCTGTCCCCAAAGCGCGCAACCAGATTCTCTTCTTCCGTCCGCGTACGGATGACCAACAGACTAAACACAACAATGCCGTTCACGAAAAGGAACCAATTTGCTGCGGTCAAGGAACCCGCCACCACGAGCAACGCGGCACAGTCATAGAAGGGATGTCGGACCCAGCGATAGGGGCCATGCATGACTAACGTGTGCTGTTGCCGTGTGACGACGGTATCCGTCAAGTTCTTCCCGAGGCAGCGGAGGGTCCATATCGTCAGCCCGCAGGCAATCACGATATTGCCGACTCCTGTCCACCTCAACCAGGTTGGAAGGGGCAGTGAGGACCAGCTCATCCATCCCGGATCGACCATCCACGCGATCAGCCCAAGCCAGAAAGCAATGCCAACCGATCGCAACGTTACCAAAATGAATAAACCCTCCTGTCGTCGATCGAGTTTTTCGCGCGTCGACTGCGACTTGAGCCTGTGGTAAACGCCTATTGGAAGGGTCAAAAGCAAGATAGCAATTAGGGCGGCGCGGAAGGTCTGGTCGTGGTTCATGTGCCGAAAATCATAACTGACGCCACCAGACGTTTCCGAAATTTTGCGCTCTTGATTCGCGGGTCCGTGTCAACGGATCTAGACGGGCTCGCAATCCTTCAAGAGGCCGTCAGCGAGAATCTCGATATACCGAGTCGTCGAGAACAAGCTAGGCAAAGGCACCGACAAAGTTGTTGATAAGAATTTAGCGATAGCTTTACGCTGCGGAGATATTTCGCCAACAACTCCTGATCGCTCCCACACTACCCTGGGCCTTCGGCACTTGCCCTGCAATGCAAGTGCCGAAAACCAGGTTTCTAAATGAAGTGCAGGAGGATGTGGTGAGCAAACATGTGTGGCGTTCGTTTTCCTTTTCAGTGGTTCTAATGGCGCTATTATCCGGTGCCGCGTCGGCCCAAACTGTCAGCTGGCGCCAACTGGTAGGGATAATTCCTGCCGGCAATGTCGTCGGTTCGGGTACCGGAACAATTACAGGTGGTTTTCTGCCTTGGACGACAACCGCAGGTTTTGCCCGAGTGAACTTGCAGAATGGAGAGGTCAAATTTACGGTACGCGGCTTGGTTTTCGCGGGTGGCTCGCCCAGCATAACCATCGGCACGCCAGGCCCGGTGACTGCGGTCAAAGGAACCCTGATCTGCGACAACAACGGCAGTGCAAGCGGCGGCAACTCCGTTCTGGTGGAAACCCCATCGGTTCCATTGAGTGCGACGGGAGATGCTTCCTTCAACGGAAGCCTCGGTAGCTTGCCCGCGGTATGCTCGAGCGAGTCCGACATCGCGTTTGTGCTGCGCGTGAGCGGATTGGCGGGGAATGCAATCGAAGGCCCATGGATTGCTAATGGTGCCGTCCAGATAAAGGGCGACATGCATCGGGATTAGTTTCCCGGGAAGATGTGGCGGTCGGGCGTCTCCTGGGACCCTGATCGCCGCATCGTTGTTTATGGTCAGAATGAATAAGTCATTTGACCCGGACAAGCCAAGTATCATTATTGCCGCAACAAGATATCACTACCGCAATTCCAGCCTCGCCTTGCAAGTAGTAGTAGAATCCGCAAAACAAGACCTTCTCACAGCACGCAGGGAAAGGAGTTGTCGTGAGCGCCACTTTGGTGACTTCGTCGGCCACTATGGCTTTCCTGGCGATTCCGAACGAGGTCCTTTGGTCCTACCTGGCCTTTGGCGTGATCCTTGCGATCGGGCTGATTGCAATTTTTCTTCGCCGCGATTGGCAAAAGGCGCAAGGGTTTGACAAGCTGATTCTTTTCGGCCCGCCTTTCTACGCAGCGCCACTTGCGGCCTTCGGCACGGAACATTTCACGTTGACGGCTGGCATCGTGTCGCTCATACCCTTGTGGATTCCTTGGCATCAGTTTTGGGTTTACTTTGTGGGGGTGTGTTTTATCGCAGCCGGGTTGAGTATTGTAACCAGGATTCAGTCGCGTCTGGCGGCGAGTTTGCTGGCTTTGACGTTCTTTCTTTTCGTATTGCTCATGGACGTGCCCGCCTGGAGACAAAATCCGCGAGACCCATTTCGGTTGATGCTGGTGCTGCGAGAGCTAGCTTTCAGCGGGGGCGCTCTGGCTCTGGCGGCTAGCCTCACCGATCCGCGGGAGCGGGGCAGGACCCTGCTTGCTGCGATTGCGCGCTACTTCATTGCCATTCCGTTGGTGATCTACAGCTTTGAGCAATTCAGGCACAGTGATCACGTTCCTGGCGTTCCCTTGGCGCGGTTGACTCCCCAGTACGTCTACGGGCATGCCATTTGGGCCTATCTCGCTGCCACCATCTACGCGGTTGGGGGTGGTCTCTTGTTAGTTGGCAGGAAAACCCGTGCCGCGGCGGCGTGGGTGGGGTTGGGCGTGCTTTTCGTGGAGTTGGTCGTCTACGTGCCGATAGCGGTGGTGGAACGTGCCAGCATCGGTGGCTTCAATTTTATGGCCGACACGCTGATGTTTTGCGGTGCCGTGCTTCTGCTCGCAAGCGCCATGCCGCAAAAAGTTACGTCGCCAGTCTTAGTCGAGCCACATCGCGGGGATAACCTTGAGCAGCATCGTGCATCGGACACATCATAGACTGAACTGCATCGCCTATAACGGCGATGGTCTCAACTTTGGCCTTTGGCTTCTCGATGAGGGATAAGTTGGCTTCTTACCAGACGAGCCCTTGTCCTTGATGTAGTCACCACTTTCGATCCTTGGTCTTGCACGGAGAGAACAAACGGATTCCCCATCAGTGGATCGCAGGGGACGCCAAAAGCTCGAACCCCGAGACTGCATAGGTTGGGCTTGGCAAACTGGCATAAGCTGGTCAGCTCGCGATCAGGACATCCGAATTGAACTTCAGCCTTGATGGCAAGATTCGGGAACCATCTGGCCGCGATCGGTGTCCATGGGAGCAATGCTAGTCGGAGGTCCATATATGCGGTCACATCGTTGCTCGTGCCTTCTTCTTGCGTCTGTAATTTCCGTCACCTTAGTTCTCGCCCAGGAACCAGCGCCCCCATCAAACGCGAAACTCGAAGATCAGGTTGCGCAGCTTGAGCGCGACTGGCTAGTAGCGGACGGCAAAGGAGATGCCGCTCGCTTGCGTGAAATCATAGCTGACGACTTTGTCGGTAGCAGTTTTGACGGCGAACTCCTTAGTAAGACTGACATTATTCCGATAGGAGGAGGCCGGGGCGGTTTCGCCGGTGCGGTTCCCAGCAAAACGAATGTTCGAGTGTTTGGGGACACCGGTGTTCTGATGGGCGTGATCAATACTCCGGAGAGTGCAGCAAAGAAGTCCATACGCGTTGCTCTGGTTTGTCAGAAACGAGCTCAAGGCTGGCAAATCGTCGCAGCGCAACTTTCCCAATGAGAAATCCGAAGACTTATCTGTCAACGGGCACTCCTGATGCAGTGTCATGAGGGCGAGACCTACCAGGAAAAACTCGCCTTTGGGAGGTTGGGGGGTGGGACATCTGGCAGGCGCTTGATTGATGCCGCCACCCTAACGTGCTGCCGGGGTAGTGCTGCTCGTGGTCGTTCAGTTTGCGGAGTTGTCGCGACTCGGGTGTGGTGGCAAGTCTGCGTTGAAGATCAAATAAGCCATTTTCCAACCGCCTGCATTGCGTTTCAGGATCACGTTGTACTTCCCGTTTTCCTCAATGGTCTGGCCGGCGCCGGTCGTCAATAGCATTCTGTACGTACCGACATCGTATGCCACGTCGCCAGCCACCTTGGCTTCAATGTGGTTGAACGTGAAGGCTGTCAGCTTCGCCGGTCCGTGACATAGTCCGGAATAGAAATGCTCGATGTCTGTCTTCCCCTGAAGCAAGGCCTGGTTGGGTGGCATCAAGCTGGCGTCGTCTTGGAACATCGCGGAGATCGAAGGAAGGTCGCACGCTAGGACAGCCTTTCGGTAGACATTCGCGCCTTCAACTATGGACGGATCGGTTTCGTGCGTTTCAGCAGCAATCACGGCGGGGACTGGAGCCCAGACGGTTGCAATCGAGAAGATGCTGACGAGCGACAAAATCATGGCAAGCAAATACATTGTGTCCTCCTGAATCAAAGTCTCGGCTGATCCGGTGTTGTGGGTTGGCCGACCTGCGTGGCAGAATGCAGCAAAACCCCTGCGGCTCACAATGACTGCCGATGCCAAAAAATTGATAAATAGTGCCAACCTTCAAGGACCCGCCGGAGATGTGTTCCCCAGTCAGCCTGTCGCGACACTCCGCGTATTTCTAACCGCACTAGGCCGGTTGGGATACGACCTTCAGGCCTTGAGGAACGCGGCCGGCGTGACGGAGGACCAGCTTGAAAACCCAGAAGGAAGGGTCCCCTGCAATATCCCGGCGGTCATTTGCGAAGCCATGCGAAGGGACCCAAGCAAGCACCTCGGGGTCAAGGTCGCCGCACAGACCCCGATAGGAGCTTTCAGACTTCTCGACTATCTCATCGTGACCTGTGAGACGGTGGGTGAAGGCATGCACCAGCTTGCCCGATATTTGCGCCTCAGTGAGGCGCCATTTTCGGTTGAAATCCGAGATGAGGAAGATCCCATCCGGATCGTTTACTTGGGGATAAAAGACAGCTTTCTCGCAGAGTTCGAAGTTGCTTTGACAATCTTTCACCTCCGCGGCGAGACGGAATCCAGTTTCCACGCGGAATATGTGAGCTTCACTCATGATCCGGGCGATGTGGCAGAAATCGAGCCAAGTCTGGGCTGCCCGGTACGGACGAAAGCAGCGTGGTTGGGATTGGTCGTTTCGCCCGCGACCTGGCAACTGCCCTTGCGCAGACGTGATCCGGTATTGCACTCGGTCTTGCGACGCAACGCGGATGAGTTGGCGTCGCGGCTGGCTGACGAGGACGCAGTCGTTCACGATCTACGGAGGATGCTGACAAATCGCCTGCGACAGGGAGATTCCGATATCGCAACGGTTGCGCGATCCATGGCTAGCTCGGTTCGATCGCTGCAACGGCGATTGGCAGCTGCCGGCACAAGTTATCAAGAAGTTCTGGATGGAACCCGACGGGAGGCGGCCGATCAATATCTCTCTGACGTCGCTCTTTCTACGAGTGAGGTGGCGTATTTGCTGGGCTATTCCGAGCCCGCCGCCTTCCACAGGGCGTTCAAGCGCTGGCATGGGAGCACTCCTCATGAATACCGGCTTCGCAGAGTGCCCCAGCGCTAATTGGCGACGAAATCCTATACCTTCCGAATTCCCGGTCGTCTACACTCACTCTGGAATCGGGACCACGTCTCGCAAAACCCTTCGTCGTTCCGTGCAGTATTTCTCAACCACGGATGTCCCTGTTGCAGGTCCTTTAGGCTGCCCCGAAAATGACTGTTCGAAAATAGGTTCTATTGCGGCGCCGAATTTCCTCCCTCAAGGGCCAGATGTGGCCAACCGCCTGTCCAGTCGATATGCGAGATCTGCAGGTACGGATGTCCTGTCTTGCTGTCATAGGCATGGAACACGACGATGTCATGATCGTCTCCGAGTCCATGTTCGTTGCCCATCCTTATGGATAGTCCGCCGGGGCCGAGCCAGCGATCGTTGCCGAGTAGAACCGGAGTGCCTCCGCCTTCGAGCATGGGCGTTCCGTTTGCATCTAGATAGGGCCCGGTCACTTTGCGGGAGCGTCCGACCATGGTCTTGTAGGTGCTTTTCGTCCCCCGGCAGCACAGGTCAAACGAGACAAACAGGTAGAAGTAGGGACCGTGACGCACAATAAAGGGGGCCTCTATCGCCTGCCAGTTTGCCGGCAAGCCCGGAGGATTCGGGGGAGGACTGTCCGGGGGTTTGCGGCGCGCCACTGAATAGATTTGGGTGTCAGAACTGGAGAGCTTGCCGCTCTGATCGTCAATGCTTCGCAATTTAATCCCGTCCCAGAAGCTGCCAAATGCCAGCCATGCATGTCCCTTCTCATCCACCACGAGGTTGGGATCAATGGCATTGAAATTGTCCTGTTCTCCTGATTTGAGCACCAGACCGCAATCTTTCCATTGGAAGTCTCGGTTCTTTGGGTCCAGGGTTTTGTTTGTAAGCAGGGCGATTCCCGATGTGTTCTTTCCAAAGACGGAAAACGCGTAGTAAAGGTAATACTCGCCATTAAAAAAGGAGATGTCGGGCGCCCAGAGATTCTTGGTCGAGGGGCTTTCTTTAAGGATCCACTCGGGGATGCGTTCGAGAACGTTCCCGCATCTTGTCCACACACGCAGGTCTTTCGAGCAGCGCAGAGGAATTTCACCGTCGTGGTTCGGCCCGGCACCGGTCGAGAACACATACCAGGTGTCTCCCGCTTTTATGAGCGAGGGATCGTGCACAAATTCGGTATCGCCTGACACAGGAATGGGGTCCGGAATGCGTGGTGCTTGGGCAGCGACGGTGAAAACCGCGGATAGGAAAATAAGTAATGGAATCTTGAATTTGCCGCTCCACAGTGGATTTAGCATGAACCTTCCTTAAAATGCCCACGAACGCTGTGCCCCGGGTGTGCGCCAGGGCCGTTCCTTCATAGTGCATGGATCGAGAGGGTTTCGCTAGGACTGTTTGTGGGCGAAGTAATAGCGTTTTTCTTTGCCCCACCCGAGGACCCGGGACTGGTAGAGCAACCGACGCTCCTTTGCCTCATTTTGGTAGACCTTTTCCCACTCGGCGACACCAGGCTTGCTGGTTCGATCAGTTCGGCTACGCCTTGACATCCGGTCTTGCAGAACTCTCGCCGCATGCCTGAACAGGTATTCGTACTCTTCTCGTTCTGCACGAATGTTGAAGCGTACCTGCGGCTCATACATTTCCCAGGGGAATGTGGGCATATTCACTACCTGATACCTTGGGGGTATGTAAATACGATAATTAGGCGGGGAAATTCGGGCAATACGTAAGTGGCCGGCTCTTTATTCAAGAAAACGATGAACCAAAGCAGGAATATCGTGCCGAGAACGCCGTCGATTTCTATTCCACGAGTTCAAGCGACGAATGCACGTTCGAGCTGCCCGCCGGGGGGCCCGCACAAGTGCTGGTTCCGCACTTAGATGGCAGCGATGTGAAACTGAAGCGGCTTCCGTGATCGCTTCGCGTCCTCGGGGAAACTGGATCTAAGGGAGGCGATCAGCTCAAATCACATTGAACCATCGCCACCGCTTGTTTCGGCAGCGTCAATTCCAGAGCGTCGCCGCTGACGTTGACTGCGAGCGGAGCGGGCCTGACTTTCTCTGGGTCGGCGAAGGTATTCATGGCCTTCATGTCCTCATGGGCGATCACCGCTCCTCGTGCTTCTTTGGCGCGCGCCCCGCCAGCCAGGCGGATCCGTGTTTTCAAAGGTGACTCCGTAGAGGGATTTGTCAGCGTTACCGCAAGCGTTCGGTCGCGAATCGAGGCCGAGGCGGAGAGCCCGGGCAGTCGCGCCTGGCCGGCCAGCACTGGCACATTCAACTCCGCCACGGGGTTCGCCACCGGAACCTGTCGCGCTCCCATGTGTGGGCGATACATCTCGAAGACGTAATACACCGGAGTGCGGACGAATTGCGATCCGCGGGCCAAGAACAGCGAGTGAATGCAGTTCACGGTCTGAGCGACGTTGGCCATCACAATTTTGTCGGCATGCCGATTAAAGATGTCGAAGGTCAGGCCGGTATGGACCGCATCGCGCAGCGTGATGGGCTGGCTCAAGATGTAGGCGGGAGCTAATTCCTCGCCGGGTTTGTACCAGACGCCCCATTCGTCCACTACCAGCTTGGTGCGCCGCTTGCTATCGAATTTGCCCATCTCCTGCCAGTGGCTCTCAATTACTTTGTCGATACGAACTCCGCGCCGTAGCACCTCGTACCATTCGGGCTGGTTGAAGTCCGCCGCTTTGAGCGGTGTCGGCCGTAAGTCGGTATAAAAGTGGATGGAGAAGCCCTGGGGAGGCTCGAAGCCGCGCATCCCTTCGAAGAAGCCGGACGTCCAGCCGATGTCGCCATCGGCGGAGTGTCCGCGTGGTCCGGTGGCGATCAGAAAGGGTTCTTTGTAGTTGGGAAACTGGGTGACAAACTGCCGGTACTTGCCGGCATACTCCTCAGGCCGCATCATGCCGCCACATCCCCAGGACTCGTTACCGACGCCCCAGTATTGAATGTTGAACGGCTGGGGATCGCCATTCGCGGCCCGCTCATCCGCCAGACTGAGGGTTCCCGCCGGCGCGTTGCAGTAAGAAACCCAGTCGTGGAACTCAGCGGGCGTGCTGGAGCCGACATTCGCGGCGACATAAGGCTCAGCGCCGACCAGGCGGCAAAGCTGCATGAATTCATGAATTCCGAATTGGTTGGTTTCCGTCGCGTCGGTGCCCGTCGGCATGCGGCGTTGCCAAAAATTGTAAGTGCGTGGTCGCGAGGAAGCCTTCCCGATGCCATCGCGCCAGTGGTAACCGTCGGCAAAACAGCCGCCGGGCCAGCGCAAGTTAGGCGCTCCAATGCGTTTCATATCATCCACGAATTGCTTGCGGATTCCATTTACGTTCGGAATGCGGGAGCCTCGGCCGACCCAGACGCCGTCGTAAATGACGCCTCCAAGATGCTCGATGAAATGTCCATAAATATGCGGGTTGATCGTTTCACCGGGCTCGCTTGGCGAGACGACGATCTCCGCATCGGCTCCGTAGGCCAATCGGGAGGCCGTGAGCGCACCAAGGGCCAGCGAAGTTCCAGCTTCCAGAAACTTGCGACGATTCATCGAGGTGAAATTGTAGCCTAGGAGGGAAGGCTTGACCTAGTTCGTGCAAGGGGCTGTAGAAAAGGCGCTATGCTACAAGAATGGGTGCTCAAGGTTGTACTTGTCGTGATCGGAGTTCTTATTACGGCTGGCACCCTGCGCATCGCAGCCTGATCGCTTTGGCAGCCTGTGGCTCTCATAATCCTGGCCCCTCTAAAGCGATCGGGAGAGCGAGCCGCCGCCTAACTGGCTGATTGGTTTCCTCTTGATGACCAAGAGCGCGCGAGCGTGTCAACTCTAGCTTCGAGGGCTCTTCGCAGAGTTGGGAACGGGCTCTCAAGTTCTCGAAGAGGAAAAGGCGCGGCTTGAACGCGCCTTTGTGTGATTCGCGTTGTACACATAGCTCTAGGCGGCTGCGCGGCGGAGTGTCGTTGTTTCAGCTTCCTTTTCCGAATACACCCAAGCCCCGACAAGCGTGGCCACCAGAATTTCGCCCAAAGCCACCACAGCGGTAATTACAAGCAGCCGTACTGGAAACAAACCAAGCGCATAACTGCTGAGGTTCGCAAGAAACACGGCAAGCGCCCATGCCGCCAGTCCGGCTCGAACGGCAGTACTCGGTCCGGCCCCGTACCGTGGCCGAATCGCCGCATAGATCCAAACCGCGGCGATGCCGAGGAGAAAACCCCAAATATTGAAAGTCACGATCGCACTTGCCGAGACTTCCGCGGGCTTACCCAGTGCTTGCATGGCTTGTGCCCACGAATTCCGCAGAACTACACCATTCGTGACGTACTCGACTAGATTGATCACCACCCCCGCCAGCAGACCGCCCAGAACGACTCGAAGCCGATTGGTATGGCTCATCGCATCCTCCTTTGAACGGACGGCCGTCATTATGCACCCTTTGTGGGCGGATGGGAAGGATCAATGCCACCGTGCCAGCTTGATTTCGTCCATGTGTACTTGTTCCTATACTGTTTTTCCTCGAGAAAAAATCGGCCTCAGCCTTGCGACTGAGGCCAAGCGACTTACTCTAGGCGCCAGAGGTTTCGACCAAGAAGTCCGAGGTGTCGGTTTCCGAAGCTGGTTCATCCTGCTTTGCCGCGCGGTCCAGCTTTAAGATCCGGCTGGCATGGATTTCAGCCAGTCGTCTCTTAGTCGGTATCGAGTCGGCGTCGCTGCCTCGATCTTGCTTGTACTCGCGATAGCGGAGTTCGCCCTCAACCTGAACGTGGGCGCCTTTCTCCAGCTTGCTGGCGAACTCCGCAAGCTTGCCCCAGGCGGTGCAACGATGCCACTCCGTGCGCGAGTCGTATTCTCCGTTGCCGTTTTTCCAGCTGGATTTTGTTGCAAGGGAAAGAACTGCGACCGAAACGCCGTTCTTCGTGGATCTTAGTTCTACGTCGTTGCCAATGAACCCGATAAGGGAAATGCGGTTCTGATACATGATGGAATCTCCTTTCTGACCTGCTCTTTCGCCACCCAGACAAGCGTCACCTACTCGCTAAGACCCGGTTCTCGTTGTTTCCCGAGGAGCGGGCACGATGCCGTCTAACACAGCCGATCGTTTTATGAGGAAACTCGGAGGACCGCGTAGGGGGCGGAGAAAAGCGCCTCGCAGCCAGGACGCGGGAAAACTTGATAGGCCGCACTGCCCGCGAAGGAGCAGGGGGAAAGAAGAGCCATACGAGTCGCTGCCGCTCAAGCAGGAGTCGTTATCGATGAAATACGACGGCACTCTCACGGCTGATTCCGATCTGCCGGTATTGAAGCCGAACGGGGAGATTGATTTCGGCGTGGGTGAGGACGAAACTCCATTCGGGGAAGGAGCCGACCACGAACTTTTTTCACGTATTCGGAGTAGCCGGCGAGGTTTCTCAGAAGAAACTCTTCTTCCATACCGACACGCTTCAAGATTGTTAGGCAAAATGTTGCGGCGGGGGCCAAGGCCAGCCAGGAGCCGATGGCGAGGGCGCTCGCAGGTACTGCAACCAGCATGGCCAAATATCCCGGATGCCGGACCATGCGATAGGGACCGCCGGCAACAAGCTGATGTCCGCGTTCTGACTGCAGGCGAATCTCGGGCGAGAAGAACGGGTTTACCACCATCGCCCACATTTGCAGTCCGAGCGCCATTGCAAAAAGCAATAAGCTGGCTTGCCTTGCTTGGGCGGGAACAGAAGGAAGCGAATGGAGGCGTCCGACCTCGAACGCGGCAACGACCAGCGTTGCTACAAACGACAGGCTGGCAAAGACTCTGACTGAGGCTCCCTTTGTCCCAAAGGTGCTTGATCGTTCTTCGACGAGTTCGGGATCAATAGCAAGCATGGTGGCCAATTGGAAGGCGGAGAGGGTCGCTAGAAAATTTCGGAGCGAAGGAAGCCGCGTAGTGCCGGCCACAAGGAAAAGCAGAAGCGCTAGAGAGAAGGTCAACACCGCCCATCGGGCGAACAGTTTGGTCAGGCGACCAGAGTGTTTCATGGGTGCCAGCCTTTCCTAACGATCCGGTTCGGTTTCGGGTGAGGCGTTTTTGGTTGCGTTGGCAGGTTTAGTCATACCGAGGTGCATCATTGCGCGGGAGACGGTGTGCTCGGCGTAGTAGCAGGGTTTGGGCTTCTTCGAACCGACCAATCGCGTAGTGTCCTGCGAGTCGTAGAGCTCTTTTGCCCGGTAAGCGGCGATTTCGCGAACGATATCGTCAGGGTTGTCGCCGCGCCGGAGACGGCGAACGGCATAGGCCCAGTCCCTTTCCGATTGACTGTTACCGAAGTTCGAATTGATTCCGGTTGCAACCGAAGAATAGGTGCGAATCGCGCTGCCGGGTTCAGATGAGATCGGCTCGATCCGGAAATCTGATTGGTGATAAATGGGGTCCGGCAGCGTGCCAGGCGCCAGTTTGACCTGGAAGGTGTGGAGGTACTTCTTGTTGTTGAAGCCAGGAAGCCGGAACACGCGAGTTGCATCCGTGGCTGCCGGATCGCCGCCGAACCGCCGTGCCAAACTCCGAAGGAGGTCCTCGGCATCCTTTTGAGCAATGCCCTCGACGCGCCAGACCACCTGATATTTTCCGGGAGAGGTCTGAAGGACATAATTCGGGTGAGGGACGGAGGCATCCTCGTAAATTCTGGCGAGTCTCCGCTGCCCTTCTTTGTCTAAGTCAAGGTAAAGATGACGGATTTCCTTTAGGTCGACTTTCGTGCGACTATTCGCGTGCTCCCTTAGGGTGTTCAGACTCAAATAGATGTCTGAACCCTGTGCATTCTTGTGGCGTAACCAGGACTGGAATTCTGGGCTCGCAATCTGCCTGGCGGTTGTGATTCTTTGTACCGTTTCCTCAGTGCGATGATTTCGCACAACCACGGCGAGCCAATCTTCGGGCTCAAAGTTTTCCTGAATGTACCGACACGCAATTGCCTGGGAGCGTAACCCGCGTTTTTCCCCCATGAAGGCCGGACGGCTGGACTTGTCCGGGGTGGCCTCTTGATCCTCGTCCGTGGGACTCGAAAAGACCCGTCGAAGGCTGCCGCGGTCTCGCCGCTTACGGGGCAAATTTTCCTGGCTGGCGCTGCTGGTATCGTCGAGAGGCTCGTCTACTGGAGACACGGTGCATCCTCCGTCCAATTGAAGACAGGTCTGAGGTCGTAACGGTCGAGGTCGGGGTTATATCCAGAAATCTCGGTTATTTCCGAGACGAAGCGTTGACCTGGGCGGCGTTCCAGGTGAATGAGAATATTCAGAGAGTCCGCGATGTTGTTCTTGATTGCCCGGTAGGGAAGCTCGACCCCACTTTCAAGAACGCAACTGGTGAAACGGCTGAGTGCCTGTGCCGCCGAGTTGGCGTGGAGAGTCGAAATGGTTCCTGAATGCCCGGTATTTAGTAGTTGCAAGAGGTCAAAGGCTTCTGCGCCTCGAACCTCTCCCAGCAAGATCCGGTCGGGTCTGTGCCGCAGACTCGCCTTGAGCAGCTGTCGAATGGTTACCGGAGGCAGGCCATTTTGCTCTCTCCGTGCCTCAAATCGGACTAGGTTCGGTGTTTGAATCTGAATCTCGGCGGTGTCTTCGATCACCAGAACGCGCTCGTATTTGGGAATAAAACTGGAAAGTGCTGTCAGAACGGTCGTCTTCCCCGTCCCGGTTCCGCCTGAGATCAAAATGTTTTGGTGTCTCAGAATTGCCAATTGGAGCCGGTCAGCAACTTCTGCGCTCAGGGTCTTGCCCGCGACCAGTTCTTTCATCGCAAAATATTTTGCGTTGAACTTGCGGATGGTCAGCACCACACCGTTCAAGCTACACGGCGGTAGCACAGCCGCCACTCGGCTGCCATCGGGAAGACGTGAATCGAGGAGCGGGTTTTCTTCCGAGATATCGTCGCCGAGCCGGCGTGCGATATTGCGGACCGCCGCTTGCAGAGACTTTTGACTGATGGCCACCTCGGGCACCGGTAGAATGTGCCCTTGTCTCTCGACAAAAATGCGGTCCGATCCGTTGACCATGATCTCGTTGATCTCGGAATCGAGAATCAAGTTCTCGATCGGTCTTAGGAAGGGAAGAATGAGCTTGAATCCATCCATCAGAGCTCTCCATCTGCGAGTTGCCGAAAATAAGACTTGTTCACGTCGTTGTAGTAGGGCTTGAGGTACATGAACGTGGGTGGCATGGGATTGAGCCCGTCATAGACAAGCGCAACCGATTGGGCATTCTTGAGCTCGGTGAAGGTTTTGAAGTCGAAACGAAGGACGTTCGAGGTGTTGTAGCTCTTCGAGGTCGTCACATTGGCCTTATGAGCCAACGCCTTTCCGGTCCAGAGGCTTACGCGAGCGTCATGACCGCTTTCAGAAATGTTGTAGTTGACTTTCCACTGGTCTTCCTTGCCGCAGAGTTCGCTGGCGATCTTGGC
>DATNEX010000164.1:0-2450 GCA_035606605.1 Terriglobales bacterium | reverse complement strand
TTGCGGCAAGCGGGGTGGATGACCGTTTGTCCCATGAAATCCTGATCGCGGTGCAAGACCAGGTAACTGAAGTGGACCTCTGAAAAGGCAAGAATCTCGGCGGCAAGGTCTGGCTTAAGGAAACAGCTCGCGAGACGATGAGAGTCAATCGGGGAACGAATCAGAGCCCCATTGTGGGCGACGACCGGAAAGCTTAGCCCGAGAGCAGCAGACACTTGGCGAGCCATACTCCAACGCCGCCCGCTGACCAGGATGACCTTCACACCTTTCTCGACAGAATCTTTAATCGCACAACCATTTTCGGGGGGCAAATTTCCGCGGCTGTCCAGTAGTGTGCCGTCGATGTCGAGCGCTACCAGCTTGATTGCCATTTGAGGGTTTCAGCGCGCACGGTGACACTTCGGAAAGACCGTCTGGAAGGCCGTCGCCGACACGTTAGATCTTGAGCAAAAGAAAACTTCGGCACAAAAACAAAGAAGGCCAGCTTTTGGGCTGGCCTTCCTTGGGGGGAGTGAGGAGAGAACAACGCGCTGCGAGACGCTTCTCTGAACTGCCCCTTAGCTGCTATTCTAACTTCCTTATCAATAGAGTCAAGCGGTGTTCTTAGAAAACTTTCGACACTTCAGCTCAGAGCAATTGAAGAAACAATCCTTCTGCGTGCGGTAACGAAGGGAACCAGACCGCAGGCAGTGAGACTTCTGAACTAGATTCAAATGTTAAAGTTAGACAGTGTTGGTGTTCTCAGGAAACTAACTCAGTTATGGCTTTCCTGCCATTCAAACAGCGCGGTCTCTGCAACAAATCCCGGACCAAACGCAGCCATCAGCCCAAGGTCTCCGCTCCTGGGCTTCAGACAAGTCTGAATTTCTCGCAAAACTGCCAGCACCGTGACGCTGCTCATATTGCCTTGGTTGTACAACACGTTTAGGGTCGGGGCGACTTGCTCTGGGGACAAGCCCATCTGTCGGCCAATGATCTCGACAATGCGGATGCTGCCAGGGTGCAGAGCGAAGTGCTGGAGAGATGCAGGTTCGACGTGGCATGCATCGAGGAATCCCCTCAACGTTGGCTCGATCTGACTCTTGACGAACGGAGGAATGTCTTGCGAGAGACGGATGCTGAGGCCGGCGTTTGTCAACTCAAAACCCATAAAGTGCAACGTCTCGGGGAAAAACCGGGTTGCACACTGTTGCATCGCGGGCAACGGCTCAGAAGTTTTCAACTTGCTGGAAACGACCGTAGCGGCCACTCCGTCGCCAAAGAGCGTTGAGCAAACAATGTTGGTCATACTCAGATCATTGAGTAAGAAGGTTTGTGAACAGAACTCATGTGCCAGCAGAACGACAGTCCGGTTTGGATAAGCTTTGCAGTATTCCCACGCCCGCATCAGGCCAACGGCACCACCGGCGCAGCCATGCTCGGTCAAGATCATTCGTGCAGAGCTGATTCCTAACCTGTTCATAATATATGCGTCTACGCCGGGAATTGAAAATCCCGTGCAGGAGACACTGATGAACATGTCCACATCTTTCGGATGAATTTCATTCACGTCGAGCGCTTCCCGAACGGCCCGGGTACCCAATTCGATCGACGCCTTTATGTATTGCTGGTTGGTTGTGTGGAAGTCTCTCGGCTCAAGGACTTCGTCGGGAGAGAGCAGAATGTAGCGTGTTTTGATCTGGCTGCGGTCCAGGAGAGAGTTAAGCTTCGTAATCAGTTCATCGCTCTTCCCTTTTCCCCGCAGCCAACGCTGGAGGTAGTCCCGGCTAATCTCGGCTGAGACCTTATGGGGCGGATGGACAACAGCGACTCTTCCCGTTCGGATGTGGCTTTGCAATGGAAACCTCCGGTACTTTTACCGACGGGGACACAAGACGCCTCTACGACCCCAGGGCCGGATTGCGTAGCGAAGCAGTAGAATTAATCTGCGACGACTGAACTATACCTTCAGACATTTCATTTGACAAAACGATTCTTTACAAAGCTTTTCGAGCACGGGGGTGGGGAGTGAAGGAGGCCAAAGGTAAACCGAGTGGATTGGAAGGGAGATTCTGCGGGCGTATGTCGCTTATCGACCGCGCGGAAAGTACCCCTCGCGGGATCGAACGACGTAGGACGCGTCTTTCACGCGGACTTGAATTTGACGAAACTCTGACGCCGCCGAGGCGGCACGCTGGGGATAGTAGCCGAGGTAATACTGAGTTCGCAGCTCTTCGCTGATCTTGTCGAAAGAGGTTCGAATAGAATCGGGTGAAAGCACCCGGAAGAACCGGCCCCCGGTTTTCTCGGCTAGATAGTACATCGCGTGCTCTCCACCCAGATTCCGTCCGGGTTCGCTTTTGATCGGCTGGACGACCAGCCCATAGATTGCGGCCTCAGCGATTTGCGCCTGCTTCAAACAGTCCTTGATTTGCAGATCGCTGGTTGTATCGGTTCCATCGGTGATGGCG
>DATNEX010000122.1:0-9183 GCA_035606605.1 Terriglobales bacterium | reverse complement strand
TCCTCGTCATTGATTGCGACGGTCCGCCAGTCATGGACCGGGATTACGTTAGAAGGAATAGACCTCGCTTCAAAGTTGGAGTGACGTAATGCGTTCCAAAAGGGACGCTACTGATCACAGAGTGCCGCCTCACTCCCGGCCTTGCACTGCACTGGTTAAGATCAACGCGACTCGGTACGAACCGGAGGCGGAGTTTCGCGAGTGAGATCCATGTACTTTTTTGCAAGAACTGTGTTCCCCAGTCTCGCATACACCTGGCTAAGCAGACTGTAGATCTGTAGGTCAATAATGCCGCCTTGCTGAGTACAAGCTGCGGCCTTCTCTGCGTCGGCCTGAGCCTGCTGATAGTTACCCATCCGCATGTCCAATCTGGCACGCTCATACCATACCGCACGGATTTGAGGGGTCAATGCGACCGCGGTGTCGAGATGCCGTTTGCTTGCGGAAAGCCTGTTGCGCTTGGCCAGGAAGCGCCCATAGTTGTACTCGAGAAACGCATCGTAATATTTCCCGGGCTGATCAACCCGCAGCCCCCGTTGATAGGCCTCCTCTGCGCCGTCTAGATCACCCAGGGGTTCGAGGTTCAGCGCCAGATAATCCCAGGCGCGCGCGTCGCGCGGATTCAGCGCTACGACCTTCTGGAAATAAGAGACCGCCTTGGGCGACAACTTCGCCTTGTCGTAAATCTCTCCCAATTGAAACTGGGCCTCGGGCTCATCTGGATCAATTTGAATCGCTTTCTCCAGCAGCTCCTGTGCTTCGTGCGGCTGGCCTTTCATGACCAGAATCTGTGCTCGTAAGGAGAGCGCCACAGGATCAACTGCATTCTTTTGAACTGCTGCAGCCGACAACGCATCCGCGCGCATGTAATCGCGTTGCTCGAGAAAAAAACGCCCAAAGTACGCGAGTCCGCGCGAATCGTCAGGATCCCCGTCCGTATAGCGATAGTAGAGTTCCGCAGCCTGATTGGCGTCGCCTTTCACCTGCGCAAGCCTCGCCCTTTGCAGGATGATCTCAGGGCAGTCAGGATAGGAGAGGCTGAGCGCTCGAAGACTGTTCTCCGCAGCCTCGGGAGAGTTCAGAGTCAATTGATGCGAGACTTGCGCCAGTTGCGTCTCTGCGCCAGTGCAAGGCGCGGCATATACCTCCACCGAGCCACAGCTCGCGAATAGCATGAATAAAATCGCGACTCTCATCGCTTATTCCTCAGTAACCGTCAAAATCTGATCGGCCCTGACGTTATGCAGCACCTGTACCGTTCCGCTCGGCCATCTCAGTTCAATTTCCTGGATCGCTGCGTCAGCGCCCAGGCCGAAATGAACGCGTGGATCATTCGAACTTGCATAGCTCCCGGCGGTGGTCACATGGTTATATTGCACAAAACCAGAAGCGCCGACGATCCTAACGCGAGTACCGATTCCATCACGATTGCTTTTGGTACCGACGGTGCGAATTAGAATCCAGTGGCGATCGCCGGCGGTGGTGTTGTACAGCAGTTCAGCAGGGCCGCCAATCGCTGAGACGACGACATCGATTTTTCCATCGTTGTTAAGGTCGCCAAAAGCGCATCCGCGATGAGCAGCGCGAACCTGCATCGCCGAGCCCGAATCGCTGGTTACATCGCGAAAGCTCCCGTCGTGCATATTGCGGAAGACAGCATTCGGTTGACGATAACGTTGTTGTCCCTCGATGTCGGCATTTTCGCTAACGTGGGAATTCGCCGTGAAAAGGTCCTTGTAGCCATCGTTATCAAGATCTTGAATGCCGGTTCCCCATCCACTCATTCTGAAGCTGCTGAATCCAATGCCAGCTTTATAGCTGTCGTCACTAAAAAATCCGTTCCCTTCGTTGTGCAATAGCGGAAATGTCTCCCCTCCGAGAGCGGTGACGATCAGGCTGGGCTGGCCATGGTTGTCCCAATCACGAAAGTCCACACCCATGCCGGAAACTGGCACACCGTTGTCGGTGTACGCCACAAACGACTCAGCCGCGACTTCATCGAAGCCTTTCCCGCCGCGGTTTCTGAACAGGAAATTTCGATCGTTATCGTTAGCCACGAAAATGTCCATCCAGCCATCCCCGTTATAGTCCGCGACCGCTACCCCCATCCCTTTACCAATGTGTTGGGCGATCCCCATGGATTCCGAAACGTCGCTGAATGTCCCGTCACCATTGTTGTGGTAGAGAATGTTTGGCTGGCCTTTGTAGAGGGTCGGGGAACAAGAGAGGCGTTTACCGGGCGCGCCACAGACCTTCGAAGTGGCGAACGACCAGTCGAGATAATTTGTGACAAACAGATCGAGTTTCCCGTCGCTATCATAGTCGAGCCAGGCAGCGGAAATTCCCCAGAGTTTCTTCCCGGTGGTGAAAGTCCCGCTCACCCTAGCTCTTTCGGTTACATCGCTGAACGTGCCGTTTCCGTTGTTGTGATAGAGAAAATTGCGGTTGAAGCCGGTGACGTAAAGATCCGTATGGCCGTCGTTGTCGTAATCCGCAGCCGCCGCACCCACACTGTAGCCCTCTCCACTCACCCCCGCGCGATCCGTCACGTCCATGAATGTTCCATCGTGATTATTGCGATAGAGCCGATTGGAAAACTTGCCCTCGTGCTTCACCAGGTCCGGAAGATGAGCGCCGTTGGTGAAGAAAATGTCGAGGTATCCGTCACCATCATAGTCCAGCAACGCCACACCGCCCGGGATCCCGTCAATCATCGGCTTGTCGGGAAGAGTGCCATTGTCGAGAACGAAATCGACTCCGGATCTCGGTTGCCGGTTTTCGAATTGAATGTGGTCCGATTCCGCAGCCCACACGCTGGTTGACCGAAGGAGCAGCACCATCAAGGCGGCTGAGAGAAGTGTCTCAACCCCTTTCCGACCAGTTGCATGGTTCATCTCGATCGCTCCATCGACTGTACTCGCGTCAACATCGCACGCATGAATCCATCAGCCGGGAAGCGGTGAACGTAGTCTTCCATCTCTGCCTTCGCGGTACCGTAATCCTTCACCTGAATCAATTCCACGATTAGTCGTTTCCGAAGCTCCGCATTGTATGGATCCACGGCGGTTGCGTCGTGAAGAACCTGAACTGCCTCCCTCCTTTGATTCAACTTGATCAATGCTTCCGCGAGGTCGGTATACAGGATCGTCTTCGTCAGTCCGCCTTGGATTGCGTGTCGCAACTGATCGGCCGCCTCTTGATACTTACCCTGATGCAAATCGCGATTGCCCGCTGCACCCTGAACAACAGCATTCGCGGGGTCCGAGCGTTCCAATTCATTGAGCACCGCGAAGTAGCGGCTCGCGAATTCTGGATGACTCTCCATCAACTCACCGTATGCTTCAAGCAGCACGATCGGCGGAGGCGTGGTGTGTTCTTTTCCGGGAGCAGGATTCAGATGAATTAGATCGGGTAATGCAGAGGTTGTTTGTTGAAAGGCAACGTCGGGGAACGGTTCGTCTGGCTTGGCTAGAATCCGATGATTGGTAATGCTTGAATGCGAGATTTCCGTGACCTCCCGTTTCTGCATGTGGCATCCGGCGCAATCATCCGCTGGTAGCCGATGCTGCCGGATCTCGAATGGCAGAGAACAGCTTTTCTCGCTGTGGCACGCCAGGCACTTTTCCTTGAAATACGCAGGTGCCCGTTCGCGTGTCGGTTCAACGTGAGGGTCGTGACAACTGATACATCTCAGACGGTTACCACTGGCTCGATAGCACTTGCTCAAGGTCATCGAATAGTAGTGCTCGAGCAGGTCCTGATGGGGTGGATCTTCGCGTCGGGGAGGGACCATCAGAATTGTCAAAGTGTCATCGAGCGCAGTTCCCGGACGGAAATCGCTCATCTGCTTTCCGAGTTTCAGCACGCGAACGTCGCCAGTTTGGTGGCATGAGATGCAAACGTTGTCCGCCAGCACGGGCGATAAGGAGGCGGGATTCACGATCGTATGGTCGTGTCCTTCGTAATTCTCGGTGTGCATCTGGGCAGACGTCACATGGGTGAGTCCGGGACCATGGCAATTCTCACATCCAACGGCGAGTTCAGCGAATGCTGGGTTCCCGAAATGACCATTTCCCTCAGGCAGGGCATTGGGGCGACCACTGTGACAGGAAATGCAGCCGGGCAAAACTGGACGATTGAAACCAGCATTGCCCAGTTCATAGCCTGGCGAAAGCTCCCATCGTTGTGCCTTCGAGTAGAACGACAATGGCGCCTGAAAAATGAAATCTCCGTCTTTGAGAAGCGCACCCAATCCGTTCTCGCCCGCGCCGATGATCCACTGCATTTGTCGGACGTCCCGGAACAGCCCATGGCCGTCTGAATCCGTCTGATATTCGGATTGGTAGAGCTTTCCGTCACGCGCGTACACTTCGAAGTTCAGACTGGTATTTTTGTCCTCGACCGAACCTGACGTTCGATTTGAGTTCAACCAGTCCGGCGTAATCGTCGACATCGATCTTCCCATGGCAGTATGGGAGTAGCTGGCATAAATCTCCTTGTGACATTCCCCGCATGCCCGAGAGCCAACGTACTCGGACACAGCAGTCCGATCGGACGGGGGTGTCGCCGCGGATTGCCCACTGGAGACCGAGCAGAGAACCATCGCGGCGATGAATGCTGAACCGACCAGCCACACGTTTGAGCGAGCGTCGGGAGCTTGCAATGTTACGTGACCACGTCTCATAACTTGTCGTGGCCTAATGTCTGTGAAAAACTGGGCACCGTCAAGCCAAAGGGACGGCAGTTTACCAGCTGGTAGACCCCAGAAGTTCACGATTTGATTCCTGTCTCCCCGGGGTTTTTGCCCCCGGCCTCGGACAAGCCACAGAATACATTGAAGTTGCATTTTGAGCGCTTGTATCCTCAGCCCCACGCCCGGAAATCAAGGTAAGTAACCGCTAAAGCTTGATTGTCAAGCGCTCAAATAGTTCTTGACAAGTACCAACTCGCCCACGCAGAATGGCGGCCAATTCGTGAATGGTTGGGAACGCTTTATCAAAAGCTGTTGCACGAATCGGCCGGAGGAAATCCATGACTGCTCTCGACAGGCGGGATAGCCGCTTCTTTTCTTTGCTGTTGTTTGGCGCCGTCCTCACCCTCGCAACCACACCTTTGTTCGCTCAGCTTTCGACAGCGTCACTGAATGGCGTGGTGCGCGACTCAACCGGTGCTGTGGTCCCCAAAGCTTCGGTGGTGCTTCGCAACTCTGACACCGCCGTCGAGCACACTACTGTCAGCAACGACAGCGGTGCTTATGCCTTTCTCGATGTCAACCCCGGCCGTTACACCATGAGAGTGAGCGCCTCGAGCTTCAGCACTAAGCAAGTAAATGATTTCGTGCTAGCCGTAAACCAAACGGCTACGATCGATATCTCGCTAGTCGCTGGTGCACAAACCGAAGTTGTTAGCGTGGAGGCCCAGGCAGAGCAGTTGCAGGTATCCAGTGCGGAACTTGGGACGGTTATCGCCACGAAGCAAGTAAATGATCTTCCTCTGAACGGCCGCAACTTCACACAGTTGCTTTCGCTGACACCGGGCGTCGCGCCGATCAGCGTGGGACAAAACGCGATGGGCGGCCGGACGGGCGGTTTCGCGGCACCGATCGCCGAAGGAGCGGCGTTCTCATTCCCTTCGATCAACGGTGCGACCAACCGTAGCAATTACTTCCTGACCGACGGCATGAATAACTTCGCGGCGTTCCTCAGCACCTACGCCGTACCTCCGATCGTGGATGCCATTCAGGAATTCAAGGTGGTTTCGCACACCGACTCCTCCGAATTCGGATCGGTCCTTGGAGGAGTGGTGAACGTCGTGACCAAGTCTGGAACGAACCACTTCCATGGTTCGGCTTGGGAGTACATGCGCAATAGCGCGTTCGACTCGCGCCCTCACTTCCTGCCCGCCAGCCAACGTAAGGCTTTGTTTCACCAGAATCAGTTCGGCGGGGCGATCGGCGGTCCAATTCCTCTGCATGGTATGAGGAACAACACGTTTTTCTACTTCGCCTACCAGGGATTTCGCTACTCGCAACCAATTGGCAATAACATCCTCGTGCCAACCGCAGCGCAGCTCAGCGGTGACTTCGGCGCTTTGTGTACGGCAGGCTTCAATGGCAGCGGAGTTTGTAATAATCTGGCCCAGCAAATCTACAATCCGTTCACCACTACCCCGTCCGGGTCGACTTTCACCCGACAGCCCTTTGCTGGAAATATCATTCCTTCCAACCTCATCAATCCGGGTTTGGTCGGATTCATCCAGGCTGTCTATCCGCAGGCTGGGACTTACGATCCAGCTACTAACAGCAACGCTTTCAACAATGATCCAAACACCCAGCATCAAAATGAGTTCAACGGTAGACTGGACCACACCTTCAGCGATAAGGATTCGGTCTGGTTCCGTTGGAGCCAAATCGACAGCATAACGGCGACGCCCAATGGCGATTTGCCAGGGCTGCTGAAGAACGACAAAATTCCCGGCATCAACTGGGGCGGAAATTGGGTGCATGTTTTCAGTCCGACCCTGCAATTGCAGGCGCTGTTCTCGCGCACCAAGGTATCCGATAACGCCCTTACAAAAATGAATGGCGTGGACGCAGACAGTGTGGTCCCCGGTGCAGGGTTCGCTTCTGGCTTTGCCTGTAATTTCTCGGGAACCAAGGGATGCTTACTTCCTTCTCTCGGTCTTGCTGATGGGTTCGCTAACGGCGGCGAGATTCTCCAGAATACGCCGCAAGCGACTGATAATTGGCAGTGGTCAGTTACGATCAATAAGCTCAAGGGGACCCACACCTTCTCGTTTGGCAGCAACTATATCAGCAGCAGGTTCTCGAGCCCTATCGCCTATGACAGTCTCGGATTCGCAGACACGGAAACGGGCGATCCCGCGACCGGCCATGGCGGATTTAGCTTAGCTTCCTACCTGTTGGGGGTTGTTAACAACGCCAATCGTCGGGATGTGAACGAAAAAACCCGACTAGGTGGGCTGTTCAGCGCTTTCTTCCAGGATTCGTGGAAGGCCACACAGAAACTGACGGTGAACTACGGCGTTCGCTACGACCTCACATTGATACCTCCCTATGGCACCAAGGATACAATTGGCGAACAGGGCGGTATTGAAACCGGGGACTTTGACTTCTCCAACGGAACTTACGTTCTGCAGTATCCCCCGCCACCCTGCACCGTGCGGCTGGCGGCTCCCTGCATTCCCAGCATCATGCTCGACGCCCAAGGGAACGCACTTGCTTGTGATCCATCAACCCAGGCCTGCTTGCCTGCGGGAACACTACCGCCTCATGTGGTAATCGATCCGCGCGGTCGCATCTCTCACAACACCTACACCAACGTTGGACCACACCTTGGCTTCGCGTACCGCGCCACTGAAAGCACCGTGGTTCGCGGTGGAGCAGGGATCGTCTACGACAACTGGGCAGCGGTCAGCCAGATGTCGCAAAACATCGAAGGCGACTGGCCGGGTATCGGTCAACTGATCGCCAATAACCTCAACCAGCCAGGCGGCTCTACAACCAACTCTCAGGGCCAGCCGTTGGTTTCGGCGCAGGATCCATTCGCGGGAAGCGGTAGCGCTGGGTTGCCCGCTCCCACGCCCTTCTTCGCAGGCGGTGTGAACTGGCACTATGATCCGCATATCAGGAACGCTTATGCGTATCAGTTCAATTTTGGGATTCAACACCAGATCAACAAAACAACCACCCTCACCGCCAGCTACGTCAGTGCGCTGACGCATCGCGCCAATATCGGTGGCATGTACAACACCGCTTTGCAGCCCAGTCCGCTACCGAACCCGCAGTCGCGCTCGTTGTACCCCTACATGATTTCAACTTTTTATGATCGCAGCGTCGGTTTTGCCGACTATCATGCGTTCCAATTGTCTCTGGACAAGAGACTCTCGAGCGGTCTGTCGTACCAGGTGGCCTACACTTTCTCGAAGGCACTGGATGAGAACGATGGCTGGTTCGGAGCGGAAGGCAAAAATGTGGCGGATCCTTACAATCCCCGGGCAAGTTTGAGTCCTGCGGGGTTTGACATCCCACACAACTTTGTCGTCAACACTACCTATGAGTTGCCGATTGGTAAGGGAAAGCGGTTTTCAAGCGGAAATCACGCCGTCGATTACATTGTAGGGAACTGGCAAGTTAACGGAATCATTACGATTCGTTCGGGTCAGCGCTACAGTGTGACCGACCAAAACGGAGATCCGGCAAACACCGGCAACGTGGGTTGGGCTGGGTATGAGCAGGCGAATCTAGTCGGTAACCCCGATTCAGGTAGCTGCACGAGTGGAGCAGCCGTACACACGCAAACCTGTTGGTTCAATACCAATGCCTTCCAAGCCCCGGCGTTGGGAACTTTTGGCAACATTCGCCCCGACGCATTTCATGCACAGCGATACTGGAACGCCGACTTCTCTATCTTTCGAGGATTTCCAATTATGGGTGAAGGACGGAAACTCGAGTTTCGCGCTGAAGCATTCAATCTCTTCAACACGGTTATTTGGGCTGCTCCCAACGGCGACGTTAGCAACAGCGGTGGTTTCGGAAAAGTTACCGATACCGCGAACTCCGCGAGGGTTCTCCAGTTCGGACTAAGGTTTATGTTCTGAGTGTCATTGACGTAAGCGAAATGATGCCCGCTTCTGTTCCCAATGGAAGCGGGCTTTGTTCTATCGGAAAAGTCGTGCGGGGACGGGGCGGCAAGGCGATCTCGACGCCACCTTAAACGCAGTCTTCATCGTTAGTGAGGATCTAATGAGGAAATGCAACCTTATTATTGTCTCCCTGTTCTTGTGTTATTGTCTCGGCGGCCGTCTGTTTGCACAAACATACGAGCCCACGTGGGAGTCGGTTGACAAACGCCCCACGCCCGCGTGGTTCAGCGACGCGAAGTTTGGAATCTTCATTCACTGGGGCACTTATTCGGTCCCGGCCTATGCTCCGGTAATCCCCGGCAAACTTGCCTACGCCGAGTGGTACTGGCATGCCCTGACCAATGGGCGATCCGATGCTAAAGCCGATGAGCTTGAGAAGGGGACGTGGGCTTTCCATCAAAAGGTTTATGGGAGTGATTTCCACTACCAGAACTTTGCTACTCAGTTCAAGGCTGAATTGTTCGATCCCGACCACTGGGCTGAAGTGCTCGCTGGTTCCGGCGCCAAGTACGTTGTGCT
>DATNEX010000101.1:0-4073 GCA_035606605.1 Terriglobales bacterium | reverse complement strand
TTGCTGGCCATTCTCGGTTAACTGCTTCGTCTATGTGACGCTTAATCAGAGCATGAAAATGCGTTCTCTGCTCATCCGGCAGGCTCTCAGCGAGCAGAACGGCGGCTCGGAGTGCGCTGGCCTCTGTGGCAACCGCAACCTTGGCCTTATCGAAGTCGTTCCAGACCTGTACGGCGACGAAACCGACCAGCAGGCCGAAGATGACCCCAAGTGGTGGTAGCATTGCAGGCGAGAACGCCTTGAACGCACGAGCGCGATCACCCACCGCGAGCCGAACCACCACCAGATAGACGCAAGCAGCGACGATATATGTTGCCGCAAAGACAACGAATGCCATCCACGGTAGAGAAAGATTGAGCAACCAGTCGCCCATGATCTAGACCCAAACGCCCTTTCGAATGCTAGGCATCGCGCTGTGGTGTCGGGAGTATGTCCAGCACTATCTCGGACGGACGACATAACTTCACGCCAAGAGGTGTCACGACTATCGGACGATTGATGAGTATGGGATTAGCCAACATGGCGTCAATGAGTTGATCGTCCGTCAACTTGGGATCGTCGAGCCCAAGTTCATCATAGGGCGAGCCTTTACGCCGGAGTAGCTCGCGAACTCGAATGCCCATGCGCTCGATGAGCCCGAGCAGGGTCTGCCGGTCTGGTGGTGCTTTCAGATATTCGATGACGGTCGGTTCAATACCAGCGTTGCGAATGAGGCCAAGAACATTACGCGACGTGCCGCAGTTCGGGTTGTGGTAAATAGTAACTTCACGGCCGCCACTATTTTCTGTCACGCGCTTCGCCCATTGGGTCAAGTCTTCCGAGCATTGCCAGGTCCCGGTGCTCGGTAGGCGGCTGTGTTCGGCTCGAATAGTTCAATCAGATTGCCAGATGGGTCGTCCAATAGGATCTGCTTGCCACCCACACCTTGGACCACATTGTTGCGGAAATGACTGCCAGACGCCTTGAGTTTAGCGATAGCAGCGTCCAGGTCATCAACTGTGAGATGGATACGATTCCAGCCTCCCGGACCTTGCTGTTCGCCGGATGGCATGGGTGAGCCGCCTCCCGTGCTCCCAGGCTGGGTTAAATAGAGGTGCATGTCACCACGCGATATTTCAGCGAAGGGTGGGGCGGGATGCATCTCAAGCTTGAATCCGAGCTGCGTCGTATAGAACTCAATCGCGGCGTCCACATCTCGGACGATATAGCGAAAGCATGCTGGCATCACGCGCTCCTGCTTTATGTTACGCTTTAAAGCAATCATCCTTAGATCGAATGTTCGCTGTTGGCACAAAGCTGACGTAGAGTTGGAGGCAGAGCTTTGTTCGGTAAGCGCATCCGGGCCGTTGCGGCTCTATGGAGGTTATTCATGTTACGCAATCTCGCATTCGTCCTCAGTTATGCCGTGATCCTGGTTCTTTCCACCGCCGCCTCAGTCCTGGCAGCTCAATTTGGCACCGCGGAGGAAGCCAAGGCCATGCTTGAGAAAGCAGTGGCTGCGGTGAAAGAGGACAAGGCGAAGGCACTGGATATGTTCAATAAAGGCGAGGGCGGCTTCAAGGATCGAGACCTTTATGTGTGGTGCGCCAACGCCTCGGACGGAATCATAACGGCGACACCTTATTGGAATAGGGGCAAACAGCTGAGAGACATTGAGGGCAAGCGCGGTGCTCCGTTCGGTGAAACGGTTATGCAGAATGCCACCGAGGGAACGATAAAAGAGACCACCTACTGGTGGCCCCGCCCTGGCACAGACAAGCCGCTGGAGAAGACTGCCTTATACACGAAGGTCGGAGATCAGATTTGCAGTGTCGGCTACTACAAGGAATAACTCGCCGGGCACGTATGTCCGCTTATGGCACTTAGCAGACATCGACGCCGAGGATGAACGAGTCTGCTTTTGGGGGTAAAGCGGACATCTTTGATCCGCTCTGTAATGTCCGTTAATGACCCATATCGGACATGGGCTCGTCACCAAGTGAAAGGAACAGCACCCGGCAGGCACCAAGTGCTGTTCCACTCAATGTGCGACGCTATCAGGCGCTATTGTTTTCCTTGGGAACCCGCCGTCACCGCCTCCATGACGCGGCTGAGATTGAAGCTGCCGGGCTTTTGGCGAGGTGGAAACTTCTTGAAGCTCTGCAGCCACTGCCCGACATAGGCAGAAGCAGGCGCAATCGCAAACATGTGCTCAATCCACCAGCGCTGATAACCCATCGCATCTTCTTGCCTGGCACGCTCGAAGGGGTCCATGCGCAGGTTGGTCAGTATGGGTGCGCGAAGCTCGTCGAACGGTTCCTGCCACACTTTCATGCCTTCCGCCTTCTGCTCCAGGAAAGTGACCTTCCAGTTCTCGTAGCGTAAGGCGGCAACGTTGCCGTCATCCGTCCAGTAGATGAATTCCTTACGCGGCCATTCAGCCGTGCCTTTGAACGCGGGCGCAGGTCATAACCATCGAGGTGAATCTTGTAGGTCCGGTCCCCGATAGTCTTGCCTTTCAGCAGTTCAGCTGCGATGTCAGGGTCGCCAGCCGCGGCAAGCAGCGTGGGCAGCATGTCTTCGTGGGCACAGATGTCGTTGATGACGGTGCCTGGCTTAATCGTGCCGGGCCAGCGGATCAGCGCCGGCACGCGGTAACCGCCTTCCCATTGCGTGTTCTTCTCGCCACGGAACATCGTGGTGCCACCATCAGGCCAGGTAAAGGTTTCAGCACCGTTGTCAGTTGAGTACACGACGATGGTGTTGTCCTCGATGCCGAGCTCCTTCAGCTTGTCCAGCAACTGACCGACCATGCCATCGTGCTCAACCATGCCGTCGGCATAAATGCCGAGGCCGGTCTTGCCTTCGGACCCCGGTTTGAGGTGGGTGAAAATGTGCATGCGGGTGGAGTTCCACCAGACGAAGAACGGCTTGCCGTCCTTGTGCGCCTTATCGATGAAATCAAGTGCAGCCTTCGTAGTTTCCTCGTCGACCGTTTCCATACGCTTCTTTGACAGTGGACCGGTGTCTTCGATCTTTTGAGTTCCATCCGGCATGGCCCAGGAATGGATCACGCCGCGCGGCCCGAATTTCTTCTTGAATTCCGGGTTCTTCGGATAGTCGATGTTTTCCGGCTCCTCTTCGGCATTCAGGTGGTAGAGGTTGCCGAAGAATTCATGGAAGCCATTGGCGGTCGGCAGCGTCTCATCGCGATCACCGAGGTGGTTCTTGCCAAACTGACCCGTTGCATAGCCGAGCGGCTTGAGCAGCGTGGCGATGGTCGGGTCGTCCTGCTTCATGCCTTCCGGTGCGCCCGGAAGGCCGACCTTGGTCAATCCGGTCCGGATCGGCGATTGGCCGGTGATGAAAGCAGCCCGCCCGGCAGTGCAGCTTTGCTGGCCATACCAGTCGGTGAACATCGCCCCATCCTTTGCGATGCGGTCGATGTTCGGCGTCCGGTAGCCCATCAGGCCCTGATTGTACGCGCTGATGTTGAAGCCCCCGATATCATCGCCCCAGATTACGAGGATGTTGGGCTTCTTCTCCTGAGCGAACGTCGGGGAAGGCGGTAATGCTGCCAAGCCGAGAGCCGGAACCACGGCGGCGGCAATTGCTGCCACATAACTGAGTTTCGTTCGACAGGGTTGTCCTTTTGCTGAACAACTTTGGATCGTACTCATGGTTTCCTCCAACACTGTGGGTGGAAGAAAGAGCGTCCAACTGTTGGCCGTAACAATCAAGCATCCATGCGCCGATGGCGGGGCGTCTGGCACTTCTCCAACATGGTCGCGCGTCGCCCAGAAGTTTCATCACTCGGAAGCAGACGTTCGCGATCATCGGCGGCGCAGGAAGCCGCTGCGGGTTTCCACTGATCGAGAAACTCTTTGTGGGGCAATGAGGCTTTTAGGGTGGGTTTCCACAAAAACCCCTTATTTATCAGTTGGCTGCGAGCTCCCTCGGCTCCACCAATTCGTCATGAGTTTTTCTTTCCCCGCAATGTCTTAGGCAGCGTCAATGGAAACCCCATGGACCGGGGTTCTCTAATCCGCTTGGCTGCTGCGCTGTCATGTCCGCTTTCTGGGGTAAAGCGGACA
>DATNEX010000097.1:0-29645 GCA_035606605.1 Terriglobales bacterium | reverse complement strand
GCGATTGTTGTGGTAGAGAGCATTGCGAACGGGCTTCGTGGGAGTCCAGAAGTCGCAAGGACCACTATTGACCATGTACAGGTCCATCCAACCGTCATTGTCATAGTCGAGAAACGCGCAGCCCGGCCCGAGGGTTTCCGGCAAATAGTGGCTCTCCGACATTGCATTGTCGTGGACGTAGTGAATTCCGCTCGCGCTCGGTGGGACTTCCACAAACAGGGGTTGCTTCCCGGAATCCTGCGCATTAAGGCGTAACGTGCCGCTTATGCCGAAGGCTGCAGCATATCGAAGAAGCTCGCGTCGGGAGAGGACCATGCCCTTGGTTATTGCACCGTGAAGAAAGCCGCCTGTTGTGCAACCTGTGTTCCCCGCTGCAGCACGAAGCGGATGGTGTAATCTCCGGGACTCAGTGCGCTAGCAGGAATGGTTCCAATGTATTGTATCCGACCTAGTTCATCCGGCTTGCCAAGTTCGAGTTTCGTTCCGTCTAGAACGGTACCCCCTGACTTAGCTCGATCGCCAGGCCGGGAGGCACGTTGCTCCTGGTAACGGAATAGGCAACGAGGTCGAACGACAGGACTGATGCTTCCTGAAGATTGCCAGGTTTACTGCACCCTAAAGGAAGCCGTTTCATCGGCTCCTTCCGTTCCCTGTTGCAACGCAAAACGAACGGAGTATTCCCCAGGGCTCAGCTGACTGGCTGGAATGCTTCCGACGTATTGAATTCTCCCTGTGCCATCCGGCTTTCCGATGTCTGCACTGGCTTTGCCGAGAAGGTGACCATTTTGGCTAAATTCCATGGTTAATACCGGCGCTGCGGAAACCTTCGGATCGGCGTAGGCGACAAGGTAAAACGACAAGTTGATTCCGGTGCCCTGCTTTACAGCAGGGTCCAGGTCTGGATAAATGACCTTGTCTCCAACTTGCAGGGGATCAAAATCCTGGCTTGCATCTTTCGATTTCACATCCATGCGGCGAACAAAGCTGACGCTGCTTACCGCAAGCGTGGTTGCAGGGGGCTCGACAGTCAACTTCGACTTCTGCGCACTAATTTTGTTCTGGCTGGCACTGTCGAGGACCGCGACATCGACCAAGTATTCGCCCGGCGCCAAACTCAAAGGCGTCTTGTACAGGAAGTGACTGTTTTTCAGAGCAGCAAGTTTGTCGGAGGAAATACTGATCGGCAGTTCATTTTCGATCTTATTCACAACCGTCCCCTTGCTGTCCTTTATCAGCGCCAAGTATGAAAGGTGCGCCTCGAACTGGTTTGGTTCCTTCTCTTTAGGGACAAAGGTTACATTGGCGAAGGGTACATCGATCGCCAGCACCGAGATCGGCTGTTGCTTCAGATCGCGGAAGTGCATCATCGTCGAATGGAAGGCAAAGTCTTGCGGAGGCTGGGTCGAGTTGATGGCATTCAACAGAGGAACTTCGAAGGGACTTACAAACGCCGCAGTTCCATGTACGCCCGGGGGCAAGGCAAAATAGCCAGAACGCGATTGGACATGCAAATCGGTAGCCGCCGTCTTTACGCTGATGGTATGGAACGATCCGTCATAATTCTTGATCTCAGGACTGTAGGAAATCTCGTAATAGGTCTGAATGTCTTCCTCAACTCGGTGAAGCGGACCTCGCAGATCGTTGGTGTTTGCAATGAGTGAACCCCCCGTGGACTCGGCAAGGTTGGCCAAGGTATTTTGCGTATTGCCGCGAGTACTGTCGAGTGCCTTGTCGAGCGCTTTCACCCGTTCACCCTCCTCATGAGCGGAGACAGGCTGGCCGGTATCGTTAAACTGCCGTTGAGAGTTTTGGGCCGCGGTGTTCAAAGACGCCATTGCACTCGAGTTGGCACCGTAGGTCGCCTGGCCACTGTCGTTCGCCGAGTAGAAAGTGGAGAGACCCCTAGTATCGATCGAGTAAAAGCTGACGTTCGCCCGATTGGCGACACTAATCACGTTCTTAAAGGGCTGCTCCATACCTTGGGGAATTACGAAGCCCCCTTCACTGAAATAGAGAACCGTCTTCCGCCCGGGTAAGCGATACTGCTCTCGCACGGCATCGAGCAGTGCATATATGTTGATGCGGCCGCCTTCCGCTGCCGCGCTGGCCTGCTGCGTCTGCAACATCGACAGAACGATCGCGGCCATTGCTGCCGCGGCGAAGTCCGCACCTGAAGCTGAGCGCCCCTGGGCGGCAAGTGTCGCCTGAGCATTATCAACCTGTGCCTGTTGAGTTAAGGCTCCACTCGTGTTCGGTCCAAGCATTTCCTGCAATTGCTTCTCGACCACGGCGCTGTCGCCGGAGTAATCCTTGACCTCGCTCCGAGTTACGCGATCAATGGCCTTTCGCAGCAAAGCAAGGTCATTGGTATAGGGCTGCAAAACTTCTAGCTTATGGTCGATGGCCATGACCGACACATACACATTCTGTGGCAACTCACCTTTGATCACGTCCAAGGCAGCGTCTCGGGCGAGTTTGCGGGCGTCGTTGCTCCAGCACTGGAAGATCATGGTGATCAGGCGAACCTGTTGCAGGGGGTCCAGTTGGGTTCGGGCTCCACCACCGGCGACCGCCTCACGACCCTGGACGAGTCGGAAAGAGCTAATTTTTTTGGGCGTGCCATTGTCTAAAACCTGGAAATCCTCTGCCTTCAAATCGGTGACTGGGTGTCCTTTCTTGTCGCGAACAACTACGTCAAGGAGGACCTCTTCAGTCTTAGATTGAATGGTGGTGGACTGCGCGGGATGGGCTTCTTGCGACGCCAGAGCGGGTACGATCCAAACCAACCCCGCCAAAATGAACCACGCGCGCGAACAGAGAGATTTTGTCATGATCTCCTCCAAACTCCGGAATTGAAGGCTTGAGGCCTCGCCTAATTCGGCTTGACCCCAGAGCTGTTGCCACTTAGCTTCATAAATTCAGCCCTCTCCCTGGTTGCATCTTCTTTGCGTCCCGCCTTTGCGTAGGCTTTCGCTAGGCTAAAGCGAATCTCGGCTTGCCAAGGCGCCATGCGCTCTGCAAGTTCAAGTTCTTTAATGCCTCGGCCCACATCCAAATTGCCATCGCTAAGCACCTGGCCCAGGACTGCATGCGAAGCATAATGGTCTGAGTTCGAATTCACTGCTTGCTCAGCAAACTGCTGCGCGGACTGGAAATCGCTGCGCTTCAGGTACTCTCCCACGATACTGACGAGAGCCCGGAGGTTGCCGGGAGAAACCCTCAATTCCTGCTTCCATAGGTCCAGCGCCTTGTCCGCATCGCTGTTCAAAAACATTAAGCCTACAATGTAGTGAACCTCGGGCACCGTAGGATACTTGCTCAAGAGCGCAGTCGCATCATTCTGCAGTTTGTCCGCTCGTCTGGCTTGCGAATCACAGACAGCGGTGCCAGCATCGAGCACCATCTCTCTCTCTGCTGGTTGGATTTCATTCGGGAGTAGTGGCTTTCGAAGAGCCGCAAGTCCCATGGCCTCTCTGAATTGAACTGAGTCTGCACCTCTATGCGCGAACTCACTGATGACCTGAGTTGCCAACTCGAAATCACCATGTCTTATGAACAGGAGGGCCAAATGGTATTTCGAAACTTCATAAAAACTCTGCTGATCTGGAATTTTGAGATCGTTTGCCCGGCGAAGATGAACCAGTGCAGAGTCATAGTCTTTGGTTTCAAACTCACACAGGCCTAACATGGCCCAGCCTAGGGACATTTCCGGCTTGAGACTGGTCAGACGGCGAAACGCCGTCCGACCCTCAGCGTAGGCGTCGGATTCGTAGTACAACGTCCCCAGATACCACCAGTTCTCTGCGAAACCAGGTTTCATCGCGACAAGTTGTTTGTAGAGGCGTATGGCTTCTTCGACCTTGTCGGCCGCGCGCGCCGCCTCTGCCTTCTTTGCTATTGCGGCATATGCAGAAGCATTCGAGTTCTTGGGATTGGCAGGCCCTGTTCCTGACTGAGCTGCTCCCATCGTTAGAAGGGCGCACACCAGCGCGGCCAAAGTAAACAAGCGTCTCACTTCTGCACCTTCTGTGCGTCTGCTCTCTGTTTTTCTGCAGTCAGACGATCCACAATAGCCCGCTCGCGATCCCCATCTTCCTTACGCTTCTCGCGGTAGTAGACCGTGGCCAGGGAAACGTGGGCTTCTGTGAAATTCGGTGATTCCTTCAGGAGAGACTCCAGCTCGGCTCTCGCCTGTTCAATCTGCCCCTGGGCCAGTGCGATGGACGCAATCTGATAGCGCACACCCGGATCACCTGGGCGAATCTCCAGCGCATGCCGGAAATGGCGCAGCGCTTCATCGTACTTCTTATCATTGCGAAGTAGAAATCCAATTCGAAGGTTCGCGTCAAAATTATTAGGATCCTGTTGCAGGGCTTTCTCAAAAGCGCGGAACGCACCATCCTGGTCGCCGGTCGCCATCAACGCCGCACCGTAGTATGGGTAAACATCAGGCAGGTCGGGCTTCAGTTCCACGGCTCGCTGAAGATCGGCCAGGGCGCCTGAAAAGTCGTTGATCATAAGTTTGGTCGTGCCCAGCAACAATCTTGCTTCTGCGGAATCGCCGTTTTTCAGAATCTTCTCGATTCGTAGCTGACCTTCATCGGCCCTTCCATCCCGCACCAGCGCCGTACCCAGCATGTAGGTGACCGCAAGATCGTCTGGGTTCGTCTGTTCAACGGGCGTTAGCAGGTCAACGACCTTCTTGTTGTCGCCAAGCCGGAGATAGCAATCCGCTTCGAGCAGTACAGGACGAACCTCCTGCGGCATAAGCGTGCGGGCCTTCTCAAACGCGCTGGCCGCAACCGATAACCTTCCGACCTTGTAATATGCCAGGCCTAGATTCAACTGAACTTGCGGCATCGGCTGAAGCTGTAAGGCCCGTTCGTACTCTTGAATGGCCTCCTCATAGCGGCCAAGCCCCGCAAGCGCCGCCCCCAGGTTAGAGTGAATGGCGGCGATATTCGGATATTGCTGAAGCAACAAACGGTAGTCTTCAATCGCTTGATCGAGTTTGCCCTGCTGCTGCAGGGAGGTGGCTTCCTTAAGCAGTGACTGCGGGTCACGGGCCGGCTGCGCTAAGAGATGACACGAGATGGCGCTTATGGCAAATAGCGCCCACTCTGGGTGCAAGCGGCGCCTATAACAGGGAATACCCATGAGGCAGGACCAACATCATTCTAAACGCACGCCCGGCCTTTTGAGCCGGGCGTGCCATTGTGCAGCAGAGCTAGAAGAAGTACTTCACGGCAAGGGAGATAATCCGGTTTCCGACCTTGATCTGTGGGGTTCCGAAGGTCGAATTAACCATCTTCGCACCGCCGTTTCCATCCGGTTCCCAGTTCAAGTTCAGCGCACCCGAACCCAGACCGCTGTTCGAGAACGACCACTCCGGATGGTTCATGAAGTTGAAAGCTTCTATGCGGAACTGAAGCTTTCTGCTTTCGCCCATCTGGAAGTTCTTAAAGAGCGACAGGTCACTGGTCCAATACCAGGGTCCAAAGACCTCAGGCAGAATGAGTGGCCCGTTCTGTCCGGGGCCCAACGGGAGAGCAAAACAGTTCCCGTTAATGTACTGGTTGGTACCAGGACCACCCCTTGGATTGCAGGTCACGATCGGCGATAGCGGAATCTGATCGGTGCCGTTTATGGCCTGGGCGTTGATGGTCGAGTTCGGGAACCCGGTGTTTGCGTACAGGGTATAAGCCGGGTTGTTGTTCCTCGGATCCCCGGCGGGCCAGCAATTGTGCGAACAGATATTGCCGCCTGTGTTGAAATCACCATGCGTTCCGTTGGAGTTTGTCGTCAGGTTTACGCCGCTCTGGAACGAGGTAATGCCTGACAGCTGCCAGCCGTTCACAATCCCTTCCATTGCCTTGTGTCCACGGATTGGACTGGGCAGCATGATCGAGTAGGCTGCATTGAATACATGGCGTCGGTCAAACGGTTGCGGGCCATAGTTCTCATGACCCTGGTAGATCTGGTTTGCAACACCAAAGATCCCAAGCGCCTTGCTATAGACGTAGTTCACGTCGATATCAAAGGCGCCCTTCTGACGTACCCAGCTTACCTGCATCGAGTTGTAATTGGACTTGAGGTTATGCCTTGCGATGTTGAGCGCCTGGTAGATGCTATAGGGCGCGTATTGATACTCCCCAGAGCCGACGGCGCTCGGATCAACTCCTTTGTTGAACAGAGTTCCATAAGGAACGACGTTGACGTTGGTTCCAATCCCGTTACCGTTGAGCAGGTATTCGGACGTATTTCCCACATAAGATACTTCGAGGAGTGAAGAGAACGGAACCCGCTGCGAGACGGTAAAACTGTAACTCGTCGTCAACGGAGTCTTGTCATCGGTTGGGAGGACCCCGGCAGCAGAGAAGGGGGCAGCTCCCGGAGTGAGGGCCTCGATTTGTGAAAGCATCATCCCATTAAAGGAGGGTGTTTGCACGCCGAGCGGTGTGTCAAGACCCTGGGTGAACTGAGCGTTATGGAAATAGAACTGACCCCACCCACCGCGAAGGATAGTCTTTCCGGTGCCAAACACATCGTAGGCCATACCAAACCTGGGAGCGTATAGCATCGACCGATCGCTGAACCCGCTCAACGGCACGGCATGGTTGTTCGCGTGCCATTCGAAGCCGGTACCGGAATTTGCACCTGCCGATGCATCGTAGAGCGCAGGGTTCCAGACTGCGAAGCCATTCCCCTGCCGGTCATACCAGTTCCCAAAACGGGAGAAGCGCAGGCCGTAATCGACGGTTAGGCGATGCGTCACTTTCCAACTGTCCTGCGCAAAGAATTCGACGGTGTTATAGCCCTCGTTGTGAAGAACATCCTTGTTCGATTCCTGGTATTGGTTCTCAAAACCGCCCAGAAGATCAGCGAAGGGGCTTGCGCTCCCTCCATTCCATTGCGCATTGGTGTATTCAACAATCAAGCCATTCGCGTAGTTGTTGCTGGGCTGGTTGTTGATAACAAATTCATAGTAACCACCGAACTTCACGGTGTGTGTTCCCCACACCTTTGAGAGCACGTCGCTGACCGTCGGCATCTTCTTGACGGCGAACAATCCCTGGCTGCCGCCGATCTGGAAGCCGCTAGGATTGAACAGTGACGGGAACTCAGCCGCTCCACCAGACCAGCTTGTAAGTGACGGGATCTGATCAACGCCGTTCTTGAATAACCCTTGGAATGGGATGCCCAAGGCCGAGCGGCTCACCTTCTTCGAATCGTCGAATACGTTCGGGAAATCAATATAGGTGTAGCCGAACACGAATTCGTTCGACATGCTCGGATTGAAGACGTGTGTCAGGCTAGCCGAAATCGAATCTGACCGATTCTTTCCGAGGATGGGGGTGGGATACGGAACCTGGTTGGCATTACGCCACCAGAGCCCTACCGGGAAACTCTGGAGTTCCTTTTGTAGGTTGTAGCGCACATATAGCTTTGTGTTATCGCTGATGTTGTAATCCACACGCGACATCGACTGCCACATATTCTGATTGAAAACAACCTGCTTGATGTAGTTACTACCAAAGTTTGCATTTGGATCAGCATTTGGTAACGGGAACAAATTCAACAGGCCTTGGCCAGAAGTATTGATGAAGCTGGCGGGAATGATCCCTCCGGGGAACGGCGCATTTCCACCTGGGGTCGTCACTACCGTTCCTCCCCAGAAATTGCCGCAGCCAGCGGGAGTTGGAGTGACCGTCAGGCAGGGGTCCAACTGCGCGGGTGCACTTCCACTCGAGTCAACCGTTCCTAAGTTCGACAATTCCCCGGGGCTGAAATCCCCATTACGCATGCCGGCGGTGGGGACGGTATCCGCCAAAAGACCGGTGTCGAGGTTTTGGTAGTAGTACTCAAACCCGGTCCAGAAGAACATCTTGTCCCGGTTCTTGTTGAAATCCGTATGCGGAAGTACCACTGGACCACCAATGTTGCCCCCCGGGAAGAAGAACTTATTTGTCGGCTTGGGCTGGTTGGTGCGGTCGTTGAGCCAGCGATTCGCATTCATGGCGTAGTGGCGGGCATAGAAATACCCCTCACCATGGAAATCGCGGCCACCTGATTTGGCGACCGTATTAATCACGATCGGGCCGTGCGAGTTCTCGGCGGAGAAGTTCGAGGTAAGGACCTTGAATTCCTGAATCATGTCGCCGTTCGGATTCACGGGGGTTGCGCAATTGCAACCCGGATCGGAAACGTGAGCGCCGTCGGCCGTGATGTCGATGTTCTGGGTGGACCCGTTGGCGCCGGTGTTGGAGGTGCCGACACCGTTCGCGACATAAGCTCCATTCAGCGGGCTCTGGCTGCCGCCGTCTCCGTTACCGTTAATTCCGATAACCTCACCGTTGTAGTTGGCGCCGCTCTGGAGGCCGTTGCTCGGCACAAAGCCGGGGATAATCTTGATAAATTCAGCGGCGTTGCGACTGACTTCACTGAAATCCTGCAGCTGCTTTGCTTCTAGGGTGACGGATTTGTCGCCAGAATCGACCGGGACAATCTGGTCCGCTGTGCCGACAATCTCGACCGTCGAGGTTTCCGTCCTTACCTGTAGCTTCGACATGAAGGTTTGGCTCGAAGCTCCTGTGACCCGAATTCCCTCGGTCACAGCGTTCTGGAACCCCTTTGCTTCGACCGTGATGCTATAGCCCCCCGTCGGAACACTAGAGAAGGAGTAGTAGCCATCGTTATTTGTAACGGCACGCCGAACCGTGCCTGAGGAGATGTCTTTCAGGGTGACATTGGCACCTGGCACGACGGCGCCGGACTGGTCCTCGACAGTGCCGGTGATCGTACCAAAAATGGACTGAGCGTTGAGTCCGATGCTAGTGGCGATGATCGCGCAGCAAAGCACACACGCGAACAAAAGGATGCGACGGCTCGACATGGCCTACCTCCGTGAAGTTCCGGTTGCTATCCAAACGATGAAGCAAACGAGTCAGAAACTGAACCTACTCCCGATGGCCGAGCACTGTATAACTTACAAAAACGATTTGTCAACCCTTTTTTAGTACTTTTCTATTAGGGGCGATTGTTCGGAACAAAACTAAAAACCCCCGGACCGGGGGCTCGTTCGTTCCGACCTTTGCGCTGAGAAGTCGCGCGTAAACGCTTACCTTGAAATGTCGGGATGTCGGATATCTACCGGCCAAGAACGAGAAGTTTCAGGCGAGTTTGGAGCCGTTTCAGCAACAAAGGCATTAATTTTCAATTCCTTGAAGCCGATGCTTAACCCTCTCTCGCTCCGCTCACGGAAGATTAGGCGCTAGTCGCCCTCTTGACGGGTATTCGCGCAACTCATTCTGGCAGGGTGCTCCGCCGGCACGACCGCGTTCGGAACGCAGGCGGCTACTGAATTTCTCTCCCGGAAGAACTCGATCGGGTAGCTGAACGCCCTCCCCGTTTCGGCTCGCGAAAAACTAAAACCCTTTGAGTCGGTCGTCGGGGTCAAAATCGGCCTTGGAGCGCTGTCGGATTGCGACTTACCGCCCTAAACGCACATCGGATCCCGGTTCGCCTGTCATCCAGAGCCTTTCGCAACTGAAGCCCGGCAGCCAGCCCCTACTTATTTTCAAGCCAAGCCACAGCACCTTTTCCAATCGTGGGAATGGTGAATTCGGTGGTGTTCCCGCTTTGCTGTCCTTCAATACTCTGAGCCTCGCCTAGGAAAGGCAGAAGCACGAGCCGCTTCGGGTTCCCCTGCTTCACACGAACCTTCACGTTCGCAACCGGCGCCTGGTTTGCATTTCGGTGGGGCACTAGGCCGGTGAAGTTGGCAAAGAAGATGTGCGGCTTCCCGTTGACTCCCGCAATCTGGGTGGCTACGAGGGGAGGGGCGTCGATTTCGAGGTCAGGCTTAACCTGCAATGCCGACAAAAACGCCCCCTCCGCTTGGAGCACTGGGGCTTGCATGTCTTTTTGAATGGCTTCCAAATGCGCTTTCCCTGGAGACTCGGGCATCAGGGAGACGTTCTGAGCGGCCGGCAGCCCGGAAGCGTTCTCTCCAGTGATGATCAGCCTGCCTCCACCGCTAACATAGGCAGAGAGGCTCGCTTTTTCGTCATCGGAAAGCACGCGCACGTCAGGCAACACCAGCGTCTCGCCTCGAAATTCGCGCAGGCTTCGGGGGGTCACGACCTGATATTCCAGGTGATGTTGCAAGAGGAGGATGACGGTGCCCTGATAGCTGCTCAGGAAGTCTTTGGTGAAATAATTCCGAGTCGCGGGGGAGAAGTAAACCCCCACAGGATGCAGGGGAACTCTAGGAGCATAGAAGGTGCGCTCGTGGGCTGCGATCCAGGCGTAGACCTTCCGCCTCGTGGGAGGGTCGTTCGACCCTGACATCACATGGCCTGCAGCATCCCACACGTTGACCCCCGCCGTCAGTTCCGCCATGAACAGATTTTGCATTGCCGGGCTGGCGGGCACGTTCTTGTCGCCGTCCCAGGAGTAGTTCAGCATCCATGTAGCCTTCGGGCCGGCGAATGCCCGGAACGAACTCCAGCCCACCATGTACTTAAACCAATCGAGCTGAGTGCGAGCCGACGCCATGTGATCGCCGTCACCAAATTCGTACTCATGCGCGATGGCGTCGACGACCTCGTACATCTGGTACACGTCCGCTCCAACCCGCACCGCCTCCTCTTCGATCCCGGGATAGATTTCGGGGATAACCTTGATTTCGGGATTGACGGATTTCGCGTTCTTTGCGATATCGGCCACGAAGTCAGTCAAGGCCTGAATGCGGAAGTTGATCCACTTGCGAAAGTTCGCGTCTGAAAAGTCGCCGAGTTTAAGATCCTTCTTCGTGTCAAGCCCGGTTTCGTTCTTGAATGCCTTCACGGTGAAGTCATCGAAGCTGGCCCAACTGTTTTCCCAGCCTTCGAAGTGAGTCATCCAATACGGGATATCCACATAGATGCCGTCGATCCCGGTGGCCGCAATCTGGCGCACCCGCTGCATGTAGATTTCACGCCACTCGGTCGCGAAGGGAGTTACCCAAACATCTTCGTCGCCTGGTCTAATCCAGAAGGCCGTGCCACCGCCAAAGACAGCTGGTTTGCCGTCCAAGTTACGCTGCAGCCAATCGGGATGGTCTTTGGCCATCGAATGAGCCGTCTTGTCGGCATTCGCGGTGATGCATTCGGTTCCGGCGATGTAGACAAAAGCCCGATTTCCGACCTTGTGTGCCTTCTCTGCAATGGCGCGGATGTCGCGAAGCTTTGCATCCGGATCTAAGAAGCTTTCGTATCGTCCGGGAATGTCGTTGTCCGCCTCAATCCCAAAAACATGATCTTGCTGTGCGTCGCGCACGATCTTATCGGGATCACTTTTTCCAAGCCCGTAGGCAGCGATGCGGACATAGTTCGTCCAGTTCTGGCCGGGCGGGTATTGGTCCGAGGATGAACGGCCCGGCGCTGCATTCGCGATAAGAACAGCCGCGACAGCGATGCGGATAAAAGACACACGAGTTCCAGGTATGAAGTGCACACTATCCCCGATGGGAAAACTGAGCGCTGGCCGCCCCCTGAGGAGGCCAGCACCGGCGAGCGGTTAGAACTGAAAACGTGCCCCGAACTGCATTCTTCGGAAATTGTTGGTCGTGGAAGTGACTTGGCCTAAAGCCCCGTCGTTCGATCCCACGTCTGGGAAAGCAAAGCGCTGATGATTGAATGTATTAAACATCTCCATACGCACCTGCAGGATTTTGCCTTCGCGGATCGTAAACTCCTTGGTGAGAGAAGCATCGAGGTTGCGGATACCGTCGCCCCGCAGGTTGGAAAAGTAGCGAGGCGCGTTGCCGGGTATATTGTCGCCCGGCTCCCCGAAACAGTCCTGATTAAGGACCGGGTCTCCTGTCTTGGCGGCCTCGTGATAACTCAAGCCAGTCGAAAGTTGGGAGCAGATCACATTCGGTCGCTGGTTGCCATCCACCAACTGCCCCGACGCGTTATAGACGGCCAGAGGCTGTCCGGATTGGAAAGTCACGACGCCATTGAGCGACCAGCCGCCTACGATGGCGTCCAGCATCGGGTTCATTGCGCCGCCAATCAGGCGGTCCTTGCCGACGGGGAGATCGAAAATAATAGCGGCGGTCAGGCGGTGAGGCGTGTCGTTGGCGCTAATTGCGTGCTCTGCCTTAAGGTCGTCGAGCAGTTGCGGGTTGTCGAGGCCCAAATTTCCCAGCCAGGCATTCCGCCCGGCGGAGGAATCATCGGTGAATTTTGAAAAGGTGTAGTTTCCTTCAAAACTTATGTAATGGCTGGCACGCTTTTGAAATCGAATTTGCAGCGCATGGTACCAGGAGTTGGCAATGAGCTTCGGCAAGCCCTCGAAGCCACCATCAAATTGGGGGTAGGGCTCGAGCAAGAGTTGTTGCGGAATGGTGGGATCGACGTAGCGAGAATCTGACACGTCAGCCGGGCTGAATATCGGGCTCGCCGGACACCAGGAGCCGGTCACCGCCGCGGGCGTAGTGAAGAAGCACTGGAACGGGTTGGGAACCTCTGCGTTGAGATAATCGCTGACCGCGGTGCTCGCCGGATCGTGGGTCGGATTCAATGCCGCCACTAGCGCGTTGCGAGTCGACGAGGGCAGGAAATTACGGTTACGGGTGGAAATGCCTCCGGCGCCAGCCCACGGCAGGTGCGTGCTGCGGTTGGCAGAGTAATCCACGCCCACTACGATCTGCCCCGGAAGCATGTGCTGAATTCCTAGGTTCCACTGATAGATCTGGGCATTCCGCGCCGTCCCCGTGTCCAGGTCGCTCGAGTTGCCAAAACCCCACTGGGCCAGCTTCCCGTATTTGGTTCCCTGTGGAAGCGCCAGGCCTCCAGGAAACGGACTCGTGCAGGTAGGCTGGGTGGGAGAAGGTCCGAGGCAAGCAAACTGGTGCGCGAAATTGTCTTTGCTGAAAAACATATTGGCGGTCTTCGCGAATGCCGGCCCGGCGTACTGGAAATTGGTGGCGACGTTCATGCCATAGAAGACGCCCGCGCCACCTCGCACGACCGTGTTCGAAGCAATCTGATAGGCAAATCCAAAGCGTGGAGCGAAGTTGTTTCGGTCCACGGGAGAATGGCGATTACCGGAAGTTGGAAAGGTGCTGATTCCTCGAACCTGGCCGATCTGCCCAAACTGGGGAAACTGTCCCGAGGCATCCCGGTCGAAGGGCATGTTGATTCCCGCGTCGCCGGTGAAATCATTGAACTGGAGTCGGTCGTAACGCTCGGTGTAAGGAGTGCTCCACTCGTAGCGTAATCCAAGATTCAACGTGAGCTTGGGCGTTACCTTCCAATCGTCTTGTACGAAGAACGCAGTTTCGACGGATTTGTCTGCCACCGCGGGTACCAGGTGCAGCGAGGCTTCATAGGGATAGCCAAGCAGGATCGTGGCAAAGGGATTTCCTTGTCGGTGAGTGTCGTCGCCCAGGCTGTTGTTGGGCTGGCTTGCGGTCACATCGCGGGAGAAGTTGAAAATGCCGGTGGGGTTATCGGGCTGCCAAAAATTGTTGAAAAAGACGCGCTGCTCGCCCCCGAACTTGATGGAATGAGCCCCTTTGACCCATTGTAATGCGGACGAATAGCTGTACAGCGTATGGGCGAAGTGGGTATCCACGCAGCACTGCGTAAATATCGAGAGGAACGGATCATCCACGTTGATGGTCGGCATGCGGGTGAGTCCGTTGGCTCCTAGATCCGATGAAAAACCCAGGTCGCTCAAAGTTGGGTAATTGTTGCTGATACCGGGCGCGTGCACGCGATCCACGCTGAAGCGGTTCGTCAACAGCATGGTCGGAGAGATTGCCCAGTTGTACTCCGCTCCCCCGTTCTGCACGTTGGTTAGGTAGATCACACCGTCGCCCTGATCGCTGCCAATAATGGTGGGCGCGGTAAATTCATCGTGGTGGCGGCTGTAGCGGCCGCTGATTTTGTGGGCGCCACTAAACTGATGATCCAGTTTGACGTCGAACTGCCAACCCGGGTCGGAACCAACGATGACCTGGCGCCAATTGGGGTCGGGATAGCTCGCCCCATCTATGTTCGGAAGGGGGTAAAGATTCAGAATCGCCTGTCCGATGGGATCGATTCTATTGGCGGGGATGATGTTGTTCAGAAATTGAGTGCGCGGATTCGGACAAGCTGTAGATCCCTGGTTTCCCGGGCAGGGATCGTAGATTCCGGCATTCGCTTGAGGAGGGGTAGGATTTGCAGGATCGTCCGCCGTGTTGGCCGGGCTGTTAGAAAAGTCACCCTGTCGCTCCTCCGCGGTAGGGACGATTCCTTCCAAGTTGATCGGATCCTGCTGGCGAACCTTTTCCATATCGACAAAAAAGAAGGTCTTGTTTTTCTTGAGAGGTCCGCCGAAGGAAAACCCATATTGATCGCGGACGTGATCCGGTTTTTCACCAGTGTTGAAGAAGTCTCTGGCATCAAAGTTGGACCGTTGTCCATACCACCAACCGCTGCCGTGAAAATTATTCGATCCCTGCTTCAGCACCATATTCACGATGGTGCCGCCGTTATTACCAAACTCGGCAGAAAAACTATTGTTCTGAACCTTGAACTCCTGCACGATTTCCACCGAAGGCTGGTAATACACGTTGGAGTTGCCGCCCTCTCCCTGTTCCGGTGCACTGAGAGGACTTCCATCGAGCGTAATTTGGGCGGTCGCGTTGCGCTGCCCGTTGGAAACGAAATTGGTGCCGGTTGGGTAATTGTCGGTAATGCCCGAACCCGTGGTTTCTGTTACCCCACCCGCCAAGAACACCAGCCCAAACATGCTGCGGCTATAGAGCGGAATGTCCCGCACGTACTCATTGCTGACATCAGTACCGAGAGCGGCATTCTCGGTATCGAGCAGCGGAGCAGCCGTGGTTACATCCACGGTAGTGATCAATCCCGGCGGATGCAGGGTGAAGTCAATGGAGGTATCTTGCGCGACCTGCAGCACCACATTCCTTTGCTCGGACGCCCGAAAACCCGTCGCCTCGGCCTTGATGGTGTAAACGGCAGGCCTCAACCCGGTAAGAATGTAAAGGCCGTGGTCATCACTCCGTGAACTTTGGGAAATGCCGGTGGCGTCATTGGTAATCGTGATGGTCGCGTTCGGCACCAAGGCGCCACTTTGGTCCTTAACGACGCCTCGTATTTGAGCTGTGTAGCTCGCCTGAGAGTAAAGGAGCGATGAGCCGGCCAATGCGAACACCAGTACGAGAAGGCCACGGCACGGGAGGGAGAAAGGGACTTTCATAAAACCGATCCTTTCGGGCGCACCCGGCAGACAAACGAATGCGCAGCTCGCGAGGAAGACCTGTTAAATCTTTCGATTTCTTTCGACTCACATCTTTTAGTATTGGCGGGGGTTATCTGTCAAGAAAGAAATGAGGTGGCGGGACCTTGGAGATTATGGGGAATGCGAGCGCAAATATTTGTTGGTTAAGTTGTTGGATTAGCAGGGTGGTTATGGAGGTCGTCTTCAGAGTCGGCGGAAGCTGCTCGGCTGATCCAGCAACGATGGCCGGCAAAGGTCGGGGGTCGGCTTGCTTGCAAGACACGCCATTCCCGCTTACGATAATGAGCGTTTTATTTCGACTCGCAAACCCGTCACGGCTCCGAAAGCCTGTCCAGGAGGGCCATTGAAGACCACCTGCTGCCTTGTCGCTCTCTTTTTTCTCATCCCGGTAAGTGCAGTCTCGCAAATCGGCTACCAGTCGGATCCCAATGCAAACGAGAAAGAGACGCTTCTGCTTCGCGACTTTCAGCCCGAGTCGATGCTGCACGCCAAGCGAACGCCGGTCGAGCGGGCGAAATTTCCAGTGTTCGACGTTCACCAGCACTTGAACGACGTACGCGGCTTTGGCACCAGGATGGAGCCCAAGGACGCCGTTGCCCTCATGGACAAGCTGAACATCAAGTCGGTCGTCATCCTTACCGGGGGATGGGGTTCTGACCTGCAGAAACTCCTGGACACCATGGTGAAACCTTATCCCGGGCGCTTCTACGTCTTCACCCAGATCGACTGGAGCAAAATCGACGATCCGAATTTTAGCCAGCTGATGGTCCAACAACTGGATGATTCTGTGCGTCGGGGCGCGCGGGGCTTAAAGATCTTGAAAGAACTGGGGCTGGGCGTGCGCGACAAAAGCGGAAAGCTGCTCGCGATCGACGATCCGCGGCTTGATCCGATTTGGGAAGAGTGTGGCCGCCTGGGCGTTCCCGTGAGCATCCACATTGCAGATCCAGAAGCGTTCTTCCATCCCATCGATGGCAAGAATGAAAGATATGAAGAGTTGATTTCCCATCCCGACTGGAGCTTTTACGGTCCGCAGTTTCCGCCGCTTGAGGAGTTGATTGCCGCCCGCGACCGCATGATTACGAAACATCCGCACACGCATTTCGTGGTACTGCATGTGGGGAATTGGCCGGAAAACCTCGACAACATCGAGGCCCTGCTCCGAAGGTTCCCCAACGTGGACATCGAGTTCGGCGCTCGCGAAGCTGAACTCGGCCGCCAGCCTCGCCGGACCTACAAGCTGTTTACCGATTTTCAGGACCGGGTGATGTTTGGCACTGACAACAACTTCGAAGCTGACCTGTACCAGAACTACTTTCGGTGGCTGGAAACAGAGGATGAATACTTCGATTACTACGATGCACCCGCGCAAGGCCGCTGGAAGATCTATGGTCTCGGTCTGCCCGACAAGGTGCTCGAAAAGATCTACCATGGCAATGCCGATCGACTGTTCGCTCAGACGAAGAGCGCCGGCGCCAAGGCAGGAGGGGCACAATGATTCCGCGACTGCATATTCTTCTTCGAACGCTGGCGGCGCTCCTTGTCGCCGTGTTGTCGGGATGCGAGAAGGCACCCCAATCCCCAGCCCAGACGAGCGTACCTTCGAAGATCGAGGTCACGAAGCAGGATGACGGTTCAGTAAGGATCAAGACATCTTCTGCAGAGTTCGATCTCTCACCCCGCACATATGTTCGGGCATCGCTCGTGGCAAACGGTGTGAAGCAGACGCTTGACGATCCCCGCCCCAATCAAAGCGGCAGCGCAGTCACTGTGGACGGAAGACCAGTCGATGATTTTCGGATTGACCCAACAACTGTTTCGATCGCCGACAGCAATGGGAAGCTCGGCCCGGCAGGCAAACGGGTTGAAGCCACCGCGAAGAGTACCGGGTCGCCCCTCGAGGAAAGAATCTCCCTCGAGGTGTACGACGATTTTCCAACTCTCGCCATCTGGTCTGCCTCCTTCCATAACAGCGGATCGAAGCCGGTCCAGCTCAACCGCTTCTCGCTTCAGGAACACCGCATCAATGCCTCACTTGCCGATCCCTCGGCCAAGCCCCATCAGCTCTGGTCGTTTCAGGGCGCGAGCTACGAATGGGGACAAGACGAGATCTTGCCCATGCCGGCACATTTTTCCCGGCCGAATGTGATGGGCGCGGTAGTTCATGAAGGGGTGGGTGGCGGAGTTCCCGTGGTGGCGTTCTGGACTAGGTCCCTGGGTGTCGCCATCGGACACATTGAGACCATTCCCGAAGTGCTCTCTCTCCCAGTTGACGTTTCCCAGGACGAGCGAATCAATACCAAGGTCAGCATGGCGCCCGAGACTTCCATCGAGCCAGGCCACGACTTTGCGACGCCGCGCACCTTCCTCGCGATCTATCAAGGTGATTTCTATGAGCCTTTACACATTTGGTCAGAGGCTCTGCAAAAAGAAGGATGGCAACTGGCCAAACCCAATCGCGAAGATTTCGGCATTGCATGGTGCGGGTGGGGTTACGAATTCAACGTGACGCCGAAAGACATGCTGGGAACGATTCCGAAATTGAAAGAACTGGGTATTCATTGGGCAACACTCGACGATCGCTGGTTCAACACTTACGGTGACTGGGAGCCACGCAAGGAAACCTTTCCTGACGACTCCATTAAGAAGATGGTGGATGATTTCCATAAACAGGGAATCAAGGCGCAAATCTGGTGGTATCCGCTCACGGCTGAGGATGGGATCGGTCGATGGGAGTCCCACAAGTATGTTGTGTCGCAGGTAGCCAAAGAGCATCCCGATTGGCTGGTGCTGAACAAAGATGGCAAGCCGGCGCACATGTTCCGTGACCTGGCGGTAATGTGCCCAGCGCTTCCAGAGGTGCAGGAGTATCACAAGAAACTCACCGAGAAGTTCATTCGTGACTGGGGCTTCGACGGCCACAAGCTTGACAATATCTACACGGTTCCGGCGTGTTACAACCCCAAGCATCATCACAAGTCGCCGCAGGATTCGGTTCAAGCCGTGGCTGACGTCTATCGAGTGATCTACCAAACCACTCGCGAGTTGAAGCCCGACAGCGTCACGCAAATCTGTCCCTGTGGGACGGCGCCGAACTTGGCGTGGCTTCCTTACATGGACCAGGCGGTCACCGCGGACCCCGTCGGCGGAGTTCAGGTACGTCGCCGGGTCAAGATGTACAAAGCGGTCCTCGGGCCGGCAGCCGCAGTGTATGGAGATCACGTCGAACTCTCCGAGATGTCCAAGGACGCGCGAGGTCAATGGACGGAGCACGGCCGCGACTTCTCATCCACTTTGGGCACCGGTGGAGTGTTGGGCACGAAGTTCACTTGGCCGACAAGCAACCCCAAGTTCGCCAAGGTTGCACTTACGCCTGATAAGGAGCAGCACTGGAAAAAGTGGACCGACCTCTACAACTCCAAAATGCTTTCCAGTGGAGACTTCAAGAACCTCTACGTCTATGGCTACGACGTTCCCGAGGCGTATGCGATCGAAAAAGATGGCCGCATGTATTACGCCTTTTACGCAGCAACGCCGGAGACATCATGGAAAGGAAAGGTTGACTTAAGAGGACTGCCGGCGGGGAAGTACCGGGTGAAAGATTACGTTAACCTTCGAGAACTCGGCGAAGTCGACGCTTCCTCTCCCACGTTGAACGTGGGATTCAAAGGCAGCTTGCTGGTTGAGGCGGAAAAGGAATAGCTAACGTGCAGCGTGGGCGGCAAAGAACGCCTTCCAATAGGGAGCATTGCGAAATGCTTCGGTGCCGCCGGGCTTGGTGGTAGAGCAGGCGGCAGCAAGGTTGCCGTAGGCCAGACATTCAACGAGCGGCTTACTCTGCGTCCACTTATGCAGGAATCCCGCGTTGAAGCTGTCGCCTGCGCCCACCGGATCGACCACCTCGACCGGAATCGCTTTCACCGAGACTTCTTCCTCCGTCGTGAAGGCCGTCGCACCGTTTGCGCCACGCTTCACGACCAGCAAGGGAATATCCTTCAGTAGGCTTTCTACCGCCTTTTTGAAGTCTTCCGTACCCGCCAGCTTGCAAGCTTCCCGCTCGTTCGGCATCAGCACATCTACGTAGGGAAGTACCCCGGCGATTCCATCCCCCCACTGGTCGGCCGGATCATCGTTGGTATCAAGTGAAATGGTGAGTCCCGCCTGCTTGAGTTCTTTGAACAGGCTTGCCATTTCCGGCAGCAGAGCCCGATGCAGAAAGTACGATGAAAGATGAAAGTGGCGCGCTGATTTCAAATAATCGATATCCAGATGCGCAAGCGACATCTCGGACATGCATCCTGGGTAGGTGAGAATGTGGCGCGGCCCGCCGTGGGTCAGGAGCACGGTCAATCCGGTTTGGGACAGTTCCGAGTGGGTGATGCGGTCAAGGTCCACGTGCATCGCGCGCAAGCGGTCCACGGCGATCTCTCCCAGCTGGTCACGCCCGACGCGGGTAATGAATCCAACTTTCGATCCTAGGGCGGCCAAGTTATGCGCGGTGATGGCCGAGGAACTCCCGAGGGTTACCTCGAGGCCGCTTGCCAGGAGTTCCTGCTCCAGGGGCAGCTCGACGGGTAGCCCATACAGAATCAGGTCAAGATTAATCTCGCCAGCGATGGTGATGTCGAAGTTGGGCAATCAGGTCCTAGGAGATGTCGTTGAGAATGACGACTTGGCTCAAGTTGCGGGGGGAATCGGGATTAAGTCCTTTCTTCAGCCCGGTGTAAAGTCCGAGAAGCTGGCCCCAGGGAATGCAGGCAGCGAGTCGTGTGCACTCCACGCCGAGACTAGGAACCTCAATGAGAATGTCCGCAGCGGCTCTTACACGCGTCTCGGATTTTGGTGAAACCACGAATGTCTTCGATCCAAGACTCTTCACTTCCTCAAGCAGATCGATTTCAGCCGAGTATCCTGTTTCAGAAATAAAGAAACCCACGAGTACCCTTGGACCGGCAATCGATTTCGGCCCATGGCGAAACTCCAGACTGTGAAAGCTCTGTGCGTAGCTGCATGAGCTTTCCATGACTTTCAAGGCGGCTTCACAGGCCACGCCGTAGAAAGGACCTTGCCCGAGAAACGCGTAGTCATCGAACTCATGCTTCGCGACAAACTCTCGCACTTGCTCGGGTACAGACGCAAAGAGCGGTTTCGCGAGCGGTGGAAGTTGTCCGAGCTGTCGGGAAACTTCGGGGTTATTGGCCAGCTTCGCGGCAAGAAACTGCAAGCCAAGCAGCATGGCGCTGAATGAACGTGTCATCACCGTGCTTTCTTCGTAGGCCGCAGCAAGCACGAGCGGATAATCCGCCCGGGTGGCAAACGCAGAATCGGAAGCGCAGGTCACCGTGATGGTCCTAATATCATCACGAGCGTTGAGAAGGTCCATGGCCTTCACCGTCTCCGTGGTGCGACCGGAACGGGAAATCAAAACGGCGACCGTGTTTCGTTTAGTTACGATCTCGGGAAACAGAAGGACCTCTGATGCCGGAAGGGCACGGCTCGGGCGCCCACAAATTGCAGAAAAACTAGCTGCCGCCGCGAGCGCCAGGTAGTAGCTGGTACCACACCCAATGAAAAGCCATTCAGCACCTGGATCAAGGTCGACCGCGATGGCGCGCACGATAGGATCGGTCTCCAAGGACCTCAGACATTCGCTCCAGCACTCCGGTTGCGAGAGGATCTCCCGCTCCATGTGCGTCTGCGATTGAAGTTCGGTAAGCGCCATAGCTCCAACTAGACGATCGTGATCTGAACTCCAAAGTCCTTCAGGTTCTGTTGGTCCGATTTCACAATCTTTCGGTCGGTGATTACGTGATGAATTGCATTGGGAGGAACGATCGAAGACAAGCTGCGGCGAGAAAACTTGCTGGAATCGCAAACCGCTACCACTTTCCTCGAGATCCCCACCATCACGCGGTTGACTTTTGCTTCTTGGAGGTTCGGAGTGCTCAGCCCTAGCCTCGTATCGAAACCATCCACACCGAGAAAAAGCACGTCTGCACTGAGTTGCCGAAGGGTTTCTTCCGCCAGGGGCCCCACTAGCGAGAACGAATTCTTGCGCACTGTTCCACCGGTGAGAATGACTTCAATTTCCGAGTTGGCAAGCTCGGCGGCGATGTTTACCGCGTTGGTTATAACCGTCAGATTGCGAAAGCTGCGCAAAGCTCGTGCAATCGCCAGAGTTGTCGTGCCCGAGTCGAGCAGCACCGATTGACCTTCCTCGACCATCCGCACGGCCGCTTGCGCAATCCGGATCTTCTCCATCCGATGCATCTTTTCTTTCTCTTGCACCGAAAGGTCATTGAGCGCACCGCTCGGTGGAGTCAGTGCTCCACCATGGGTGCGGTGTACCAGTCCACGCCCCTGGAGAATCTCCAAATCTTTGCGTATCGTGATCTGTGAGGTGCGGAAGCGTGCGGAAAGCTCCTTGACCAGCACCCGGCCATCGCGTCCGAGCATTTGCAGAATCTCGCGACGGCGCTCTTCGTTCAGCATTCCATCCGCTCGAGACAAGCCTTCCTCCAGCGAAGTTTCCTTTTACATTGTTTTGTTACGAATTGCAAGCTTTTCGGTTGCCCGCTCTCGCCCCTGAAGGCAGCAAATATTCGGTTGCAATCTGAATCGGGTCATTCTGTAGGAGCGCCTAAGAATGCATCGGCTGCCACCCAAAGGCTCATCGTATTGCTTGCTCGGGAGATCCGAGACATTCACTGGAGGCTCTGTGAGTATCTTCACGATTCTGTTCGTTATTCTTTTGATCGCGTGGATTCTTGGTTGGGGTGTCTTTCACGTAGCCAGCGCAATGATTCACATCTTGCTGGTCGTAGCGCTGATTGCACTGGTCCTGCACTTCATTCGCGGACCTCGCGCCGTTTGATCACGCGCGAAACCGATTGGCCTCAGTCGAAGTCGCGCTTCCTGGTTTGCGAGCTTGGCGTGGCCTGATGAGGAACATGGCCGGCGGACGCCTGAGGCTGCACCCGCTTCGATTCAGAACGACGCCGTGAGCAAGGCGAGAGGGAATCTGCGAAACAAGTTGCCTGCCGGGATCGAAGGCGACGAATCACCCTGACCTCCGTCTACCCATTCTCCGGTCAGCGCATTGCGGAACCTCACCCGCGCCATCTCGGGGAGTTCCAACCTGGTTTCCTGCCAGATGTCTCCCCCGCAAGGTAGATGACGCTTGTACTCGAGCAATTCGGCACAAAGCCGAGGAACCGCCACGATCAGCCACTGATTCTCCCATCTTCGCGCGAATGCCAACACATGCCTCGACTTAGGTCCACTTACAGGGAGGGGAAGATAGTCGCCATCGCGAAACAGTTTCGGCCATTGTTTGCGCAAACCGAGGGTCGCTGCGATGGTGTGCAGTTTGATGCGGCCATCCTCCATTTTCTGAGTCATAGAACACAACTGGGTTTCCGGGCATTCGGCGCCTGCCGTGACTTGTTTCTTAAGCTCCTGTAGGACAGCAAATCGGGATTGGTAGTCGACGGGCCGACGATTATCTGGGTCTACCAGACTGAAATCCCATATCTCCGCACCCTGATAAATATCTGGAACTCCCGGTGCGGTCAGTTTGATCAAGGTTTCGGAAAGGCTGTTCAGCATTCCAAAGTATGCGATGTCTCTTTGAAAGGGCACGAAACTCTCAAGGAAAGCCCGGGATTGCAGAACGGCTTCCACAAAACTGATGACTGCGCTTTCATAGGCTTCATTGGGATTGGCCCAGGTGGTGTGCGTTTTGGCTTCGCGTACGGCTTTTCGCATGTATTCACGCATCCGCCGCACGAAGGGCTCGTCAGGCAACTCGGCTGGCTCGAAAGGCCACGCACCCACCAATGTTTGGTAGAACAGATACTCATCGTTTTCATCCGGAGCATCGTCAACGCGCAAACGGGTCTTCTTCTCGCGATTGAGCTGATGCCAGCGTCTTACGTGTCGATGCCACACCAGCGGCATCTCCGACACCACGTCGATTCTGGCGCGCACATCCTCCGAGCGCTTGGTGTCGTGAGTGGAAGTTGTGCTCATTTCGTGCCGCCAATTCCGCGCCCGCTCCGCCATCTGCCGATGGAACTCTTCCGCCAAGATGCCAAACCGGAGAGGATTCCCCCCCACCTCGTTCAACGAGACAAGGCAGTTATAGCGGTAGAAACTGGTGTCCTCGAAGCCTTTCGCCATGAGAGCGCTGGTGTATTGCTGAAACCTCATGGCAAAGCGCATCACGGCGCGTTGATAATATTGAGGCCGACCTTCCTGCCGTTCCCGCAACAGAAGTTCGCGAATGAACTCGTAGACCGAAGGCTCGGCCGCGCTGTTTCTGGCAATGGCGCTGTTTACCGCCTGATGGATATAGACCTGATCGCTCGACGACAGGTCTTGCTGATTTTGGTAAGTCCGGTACACGGGAAAAAGTGCCACGATCTCGGTGAGCGCATCGCGCAAACTCGTCAGGGTGAAATCGCACGTGTGGCGGTCGGAAAGGGCAATGCGGCTGAGATCATTGGCGAGAACGTTCAGTTCGCTATTGAGGGAAGTGTCCATCACTAATTTTTTGCACTCATATACCAAGTTTTCGAAGCTGACGTTCTCTCCAATAAACCTCCGATAAATCCAATTCATTTTCTTTTCGTTTGCCGACTCGACGAAAAGGCCATTCACCAGATTCAGGAAGTTGTAGCCCGTGGTCCCATCAATGGGCCAGTTCTCGGGGATCGCCTCATCCCCGGTGAGGATCTTTTCAGCAACGATGTAGGGACGTTTGGAACCATTCCCGGCTTGTTGCAGGCGTGCGAAGTATTGCTGAGGGTCGAATAGTCCGTCGGGATGATCGATCCGCAGCCCGTCGATTTTCCCCTCATGGAGTATTCGCAAGATGAACTCGTGTGTCTGCTGGAAAACGCGTTCGTCTTCCTGCCGGATCGCTGCAAGGTCGTTGACATCGAAGAACCGGCGATAGTTGATGTCGTCGGCGGCCACTCGCCAGTAAGCCAAGCGAAAGGCCTGCTTCTTGATCAGTTCATGTAGCTGATCGAAAGAGCTCGGGTATCCGGGAGAGCCGTTAATCTTCTCGACCGCGCGTTCCAGAAACTCCGAGACCGCCATCGAACGGGAGCACAGGGAAGCAAGCCGTCGCTTGTGGATCTCTTTATCTCGAACCCGTTCGGCGCGCTTCTCTGGCGAAGCCTCCTCCCTGCTTGGCAAGTGCTCGAAGGCTGTGATCAGGCTCTCGAGTTCGAGCAAGTCTTGGCTTTGGGCGCCCAGCCGATCTTCCAGCTCGCCGAGGTTTTTACCCAGAATCCGGGGATATTCCCGAGGGTCGATGGGAAAGCGGTGATGAAAGTAGACGATGCTGAGTTCGCCGGCTGTCTGATCGAAGGTGAGCTTCAGTTCACCCCGGTCGAGGACGGTGCCATACTGATCACCGAGTACCGGAACCAAGACCTTGCCTTGTAATTCGCCCTTCAGCGGATACCAATCGATATCGAAGAAATCGGCATAAGCGGAAGCTTCTCCATTCTCCAGGACGTCGAGCCACCAGGCATTATCTCCGCCCATGATCCCCATGTGATTGGGAACGATGTCCAGGATCTGCCCCAAGCCGTGCTCGTGCAAAACCGCAACGAAGCGCTCATACTCTTGCTGTGTTCCGATTTCGGGATTGATCTGGTGGTGATCGACTATGTCATAACCGTGCAGGCTGCCGGGCCGGGCACGCAGATAAGGAGACGCGTAGACATGCGAGATTCCCAGTTCCGCCAGATAAGGGATGACCAGAATCGCATCGGCGAAGGTGAAGGCGCGATTGAACTGGAGGCGGTAAGTCGATTGTGGAATCTCAGAGTCTGTCATCGTTCAGAAACCAGGCGGCGGAAAATGCGGGCACATGTACGCCATACCATTCGTCCTCGCGGGACGTGGCATAAATAAGGTGGCCGGTGGGCTTACTGAGACCGGGTACGGGGTCCCGCCCGAAATTGGCGAACAATTCGAGAGTGCCACCTCTCGCGAATTCCCATGAGGCAAACACGGCACTTGGCCCGAGAGTGTGATACCGTGCCGCTCCCGGGGCGATGTCGCGCAACACAGGCACAATCTTCCGCTGCCGAACCGAAAGTAGGGCGCGGTATGTTCTCAGCCAATCGGCGTGAGCCCCGCGGTTGAGGCAATTCCAGTCCAGTTTTGATCCCAAAAACGTTGCCGGATCATTAGGATCGGGAATTCGGCTCTGCCCGTCAGGAGTGCGGAACTGCTCGAAGTTTCGGAACTCCTCTCTCCTCCCCTGGCGGACCTTTTCTGCCAGGTCCGGACTGAAATCGCAGAAAAACAAAAACGGTGTTGTCGCACCGAATTCCTCCCCCATGAATAACAAGGGAGGAGAGGGCGCGAGCAGCAGGACCGCAACCATCGCCCGCAGTGCGGCGGCACAGCTGAGGCAGGCGATGCGCTCTCCGCAAGCGCGATTTCCAACCTGATCATGATTTTGTAGGAAGGAAATAAAGCACTCCGGCGCAAGATGGCGGCTGGGCTCGCCGCGCAGCGCTCCGCCTCGGAATGGCGAAGGCGCACCCTGAAATGCAAACCCTTCCGTGAGACAGCGGCCCAGCTTATCGGCGGGATCGTCGGCATAGTCGGAGTAATATCCGTAGCTCTCTCGGGTCAAGAGCACGTGCGCGGCATGATGGATGTCATCGTTCCATTGTGCGGTGTACCAGCGGGGACGCCTGTCCTCCCCACGCTCCAGATATCGAACGGCATTCTTGTCATTCTCCAACACAAGATGAATCTGGCGGTCTGCAAACTTGTCTCGAATGGTCTGCGCCAGCTCGGTGAGAATATCGCGACTAGAATCGTCCGCGATGGCGTGAACTGCGTCGAGCCGGAGGCCGTCGAAATGATATTCCTCCAGCCAGTACTGGGCGTTGTGGATGAAATAGTCGCGGACCGTCCGGCTGCAATCACCGTCGAAATTAATTGCTTGTCCCCAAGGAGTGCGGTGACGCTCGGTAAAAAATTGTGGCGCATACAGGAATAAATAATTACCCTCCGGACCGAAGTGGTTGTAGACCACATCGAGGAACACCATGAGATCCCTGGCGTGAGCGGAATTTACCAACCGCTTCAAGTCCTCAGGTCGGCCGTAGGACTGTGATGGCGCATAGGGCAGTACCCCGTCATATCCCCAGTTGCGATCTCCCGGGAAACTGGAAATCGGCATGAGTTCAATGGCAGAAACTCCCAGCTCGGCCAGGTAATCCAATTTTCGCTCCACCTCGGCAAAGGTGCCCTGCGGAGAGAACGTGCCGACGTGCAGCTCGTAGATGACGGCGTCTTCCCAACTTCTGCCTCGCCACGCGTCGTCTCCCCAATCAAAGCCGTCAGGATCCACCACCTCACTCGGGCCATGGACACCTTCCGGCTGGAAACGCGATGCGGGATCTGGAACGTCGTGCTCGCAATCAATCCGAAATCGATATTGGGCGCCAGCCAAGGAGTCGGTCTCAACTTCAAACCATCCTCCCTCTTGCGCCGTCATTGGAATGGAGAGGGCGAGCGGGGAAAGCCGCAACTCCACACTGTCTGCTTTCGGAGCCCACAACCTGAAGCGCGTTGTTCCGCGCGACCGCAGCTCGGTGCCGAAGGGCATTACGTGCTTTCGTTTCATGCCGCAGAGTGTCGCCTTCGGTCTTCGCCGCGCACCCGGTTGGTGGCTCGCTCGACCAGCAGTGCCAGGGATCGTGCCTGGAGAGGATAAGAGTCATTGCCGAAATGGAATCGGCTGACCTCTCCCGACAGCTGACACGAAGTGTCAATCAGTGCGACCCAGCCCGCGCCGGTGGGGGGAACCGGCAATACGAACGGGATCGGTTCGAAATGTGCATTGATAAGAAGGATGAAATTCTCGTCTGATACTCGCTGGCCTCGTTCATTTACTTCATCGATGGCAACGCCGGAAAGGCCCATTCCCAGGCAGCGCGCGAAATCCTGGTTCCACTCTTCATCGGTCATTTCCTGGCCGTCAGGGCGATACCAGATTACGTCTTTGATTTCAGCACCTTTGATTTTTCTACCTTGGAAAAACTTACGCCGCCGAAATACGGGGTGTTGCTTTCGCAAGGCAAGCAATTGCCGGACAAAAGCAAGCGTTTGATGGTCAATTTTGTCCGAGGTCCAGTTGACCCAACTGACCTCGTTGTCCTGACAATATGCGTTGTTGTTTCCGTCCTGAGTGCGTCCTAGCTCATCGCCAGCCAGCAGCATGGGCACACCCTGAGAGAGCAGCAACGTCGCCACTAGGTTCCGCTTCTGTTGGGCACGCAGACGATTTATGTCGGGATTGTCAGTAGGCCCCTCAGCGCCGCAATTCCAGCTGCGATTGTTGTCCGTACCGTCGCGATTTTGCTCACCATTCGCCTCGTTGTGTTTGGAGTTGTAGCTGACCAGGTCCTGCAATGTGAAGCCGTCGTGGGCAGTCACAAAATTCACGCTGGCATAGGGCCGGCGACCGCTTTGCGCGTAGAGATCGCTGGACCCGGTGATTCGGTATGCAAGCTCGCCTATCAAACCGCCGTCACCCTTCCAGTAGGAGCGGACCGCGTCCCGATACCTGTCATTCCATTCCGCCCAGCCTACCGGGAACTTTCCAACCTGGTATCCACCCTCGCCTAGATCCCACGGTTCTGCAATCAGCTTCACCTGTGACAGCACAGGATCCTGATGGATGATGTCCAGAAATGCACCCAGGCGGTCCACTTCATGCAACTCGCGCGCAAGGGTTGCCGCTAAATCAAAACGGAATCCGTCCACATGCATTTCGAGGACCCAGTACCGCAAGCTGTCCATGATCATCTGCAGCACACGCGGGTGGCGCATGTTCAATGTATTGCCCGTGCCCGTGTAATCCTTGTAGTAGCGAGGATCTTCGGGGACCAGGCGGTAATACGCGGGGTTATCGATTCCTTTGAACGAGAGCGTCGGTCCCAGATGGTTGCCTTCAGCGGTGTGGTTATAAACCACGTCCAGGATGACTTCGATCCCTGCCGAATGCAGGCTCTTGACCATGGTTTTGAACTCGGTGATGTCGCCGGTTGCGCAGTACCGTGGTTCGGGAGCAAAGAAACCAATGGAGTTGTATCCCCAGTAATTGCGCAACTCGCGCTCGACCAAGTTTCGGTCATCAATGAACGTTTGTACGGGCATCAATTCGACCGCCGTGACTCCCAACTGCGTCAAGTGATCAATGACCGGAGCGGTGCCTAACGCTGCATATGTTCCACGTAGTGGTGATGGAATGTTCGGGTGAAGAATCGTAAATCCTTTTACGTGGGTTTCGTAAATAACGGTGCTGTGCCAGGGTGTTCGCGGCGAACTATCGGCTCCCCAGGTAAAAGCGGGATCTACAACAACTCCTTTCAGCATGCCCGGCGCGCTATCGCGTCGGTCAAACGAGAGGTCCTGGTTTCGGTGTCCCACCTTGTAACCAAAGAGAGAATCGTGCCACTTAAGGCCACCATGAATCTGCTTGGCGTAGGGGTCGAGCAACAGTTTGTTGCGATTGAATCTTAAACCGCCGGTCGGGTCGTACCGTCCGTGTACCCGGTATCCGTAGACTAGCCCTGGCCGTCCCTCCGGAAGATAACAGTGCCAAACCTGGTCGGTCTGCTCCCGGATTGTAATGCGATGCGTTTCCCGCCGGCCGAGGCTGTCAAACAGGCAGAGTTCGACCTTTTCGGCCGATTCGGAGAAGATTGCGAAGTTGACACCCTCGCCGTCCCACGTTGCCCCAAGTGGATACGGTCTGCCGGGCCAGACAATTAGTTTGGTGTGATTAATCAACCCCAGTCCTCAGAGGACGGCAACTCGGATTCCAAGAGCAAGTTGGAACGGTTTGTGGCAGATAGCGGAACCCAAAGAAACCGCTTGTGCTATTTACGGATCGAAAGAGACCTTAGATGCCGCTGCAGGGGAAACCGTAGTCTGCCATTTGGGCCAGACGTCGCACTCAGGGACCTCTCCTGGTCTCGAGCTGCTGCTCTGGCAGAATGTAAGGCCAATTTGGCTCTAGATCCCAATCCCCGCCGCCAGTTCGAGCTCTTGGGCCTCGCGGTCGCCTCGGAGTACTTCCGGGCCGTGGGGTTATCTTCCCCGTTTGATCGAATCCTCGTCTGGGTGGCGAGAAAAACAGGTCAGCCATTGGAACCAACGAAGTCAATCGCTTGCTGAATCTAGGAGTGGCCTCGCCAAGTAAGATCAGAACCAGCAATGATCAGCCAAGCCGACAATTACATCGAGTACTGCCGCCAAACCGCCCGCGAACTTCGCGATCCTCACGATCTCGCCCTTCG
>DATNEX010000096.1:0-14021 GCA_035606605.1 Terriglobales bacterium | reverse complement strand
TCGCGATCCTCACGATCTCGCCCTTCGTGGTCGTGATAAGCACACGATGACCCGGGCCGTGCACGAAGAAATCGCGCGCGTCGTAGAACTTGGCCCGGGGGATGATTTGGTTGATATAGGCTGTGGGGATGGCACCCTTCTTCAGATGGCTCGCGCACTGGGTGTAAACCATGCAATTGGAACGCACGCCACCGAAGAAGAAGCCGCTCTTGTGCGCGACATGGGCTTAGACGCGAGGCAAGGGTTGAGCCACCGACTGCCGCTCCGGGATTCCTCTGCCTCGGTCGTCGTCTGCAACAGCGTGCTCCTCATCGTGGCCAGAGAGCAGATACCGCCAAGCTTGCGTGAAATACACCGGATTGCGAGGCCAGGAGCAAGGATTTATTTAGGGGAAATCCCGTTTGTCCCTGGTCCGCCACCCGAGCCAGAGTTCGACAATCTGCGCCAAACCTTAGCCCATCTGTACCGCAAACGCGGGTTGCGAACGTGCCTGGGAATGGCTCGAAGGGTGGCTTATTCGAAACTCACCGGGAGTGCCCTTGTGATCCGCACCGGGATTGGAGTTTCTTTCCATGCGGGCCCGGAGGAGTTGATCGCAATGGCAGCCTCAGCCGGACTCCGTATCGTGCGTTACTGGCGTCACCAACATTGGGCAGGACGAAACAACTACCTTTTTATCAAGCCCGCGGGGAATGATCTCGAAAACCCATCCACGAGAAATTGAGGATCCCGCGATTTTCGTATACGCCGGCCTGCTAATTCGAGCCTGGTAGCTCCGAGCCTACTTCTCTTCATTTACCACTTGGAGCTGGTTGTCGACGCTGAACACAAGCGGAACTCCGTTGGCCCGGATTCCAGCCATGGCCATATCGCTTTCATTGTCCACCACACCCGTCAGGGTGACGTGGCCGTTGTTGACGATGATGCGGATGGCGTGGCGGCCGATCGGAGGATCGTTTGTGATCCCGCCCGCAGCTCGAGCGATTGATGGCATGGATCGCCCACGGTTCGAAGTGTATCTCTGTAACGGAGCGAAACCGTAAATGGCGGCGTAAACCGCGGCACGAATGCGGTCGTCATTCGGCGAGTTGGGCAATACCTCAATTTGGTTATCTACCTTCTGGACACCCTCGACCCTCTTGACCACATTTTCGGCGCCGGACTTGAGGGTGGGCCGCGACGCTTCCCCGAGAAGAGTGACCGTACCATCGGGTTTGATAGCAAAATGGATGTTGTCAAAGACCCCGTACTGCGGAAGAGTGACAATCGCCTTGCGAACTTGCTTCGCCATTCTTAGAAGGTTCTCCTGACCAGCAGTCGCACTTGCGTTGGTTTGCTCCTGAGCAGTTGCCAAGCAAACACAAAGAACCAAGCATAAACTGGCTATGTTGATAGCGTTTGTATATCGTCCGATCATAAGTTTCCTGCTCTCCCAAGCTACTCTCGAGGTCTGTTCGAGATTCTCAACTGCAAAGCCAGCTTCCTAGGAAAGGACTGCACGGTTTGTCGGACCGTGCGGTGAATCAGCGCGACTTGTTGCATCGCCGAATCCCTTGGCTTTGCAGTCTACGGCTGCCGTCATCAAGGCCTTACTTCGATTTCAAATCCTCCATCCGGGTTCTCGTATTGTCGTAATCAACTACGTTGCCCACCGCGGCGGACAACTCACCCGCCGACTGCGCGTTCGACCTGAGATACTGCATATAGTTGGGATCCCTGAGCCGATTAGGATTTTCGTTCAGGTGGTTGATGATGGCCTCGGTATCGCTTGCCAATTGCTTCAGCACTGGCGTAATTCGATCAATCGTATCCTGATGCCATGGTTGAGCTTCCGCACGAGCTGATTGCAATTGCGCCAAGATCTCACCAGCTTTATTGATGTGGTCCTTAATCTGCGATATCTGAGCACTGTGGCTTGGCCAGGTGACGTTGGATCTCGTATAAGTTTCCATTGTCACAGCATCTCGCTGTAATTGGGCTGCTGTGGTGCGCGCCTCTTGAAAAAAGGCTACTAACGTCGGCAGCCACCGCACTGGTGCCTGCCGAAAGCAGCGCTAACAAGGCTCCCACGTTCAACAAAGCTGACCACCGGTAGACGGACCTTGCAGACAAGAGTCGGAACACGATGATGATCTCCTTTGTTGAGGTAAACATTTCCAACATGCCATGGCCCACGTAACCCATCACCTGTCATTTGTGACAGAGGCTCTGGCCATCCGAAGCGAATCAAATGGATTGAGCGATTGGATCTTGTCCGGGATTCATGCGGCTAGCCTGAGTGGCTTTCACGAACGGGTCCGCACCTCTTACGTGCATTCGCTGAGCGAGTTCGAATGAGACAGTCTGATGGGATTTGTGCCAATCTGGGACTTACGTTGCGGCGACGCTGACGATAATCGAACCAGTCCTTACGGAACGAGGTGGGACAGCCTCATCTTTTTCAATGTGCTGGAATTCAGTTACCTGAAAGCAGTACTCGCCTTTCTTGCTCTTATCATCATGCCTGCTTTGCTGGTAGGCGTTGCGCCATCCATCATTTTCACTTACAGCCACCATACCTTGGGAACAATCGTATCCCTTGGGCGTAACCCCACCCTCATCCTGCTTCTCATCCTTGCGGCTTTGCTCTTAGTACCTCTATGGGCGGGTCCACGATTCCTGGCCATTGCGATTGATAATTTTTGGCATCTTCACTACACCCTCGTTTTTCCAATCTTTGTTGTCCTGCGGGAGATTCTTAAAACGGTTTCTGAACGGTTCCCTGGTAAGAAATATGAGCAGAAGCATATCCACTATAGACGTCTGGTTGCGACGATCTTGGCAGCGTTTCTGCTCGGCGGCGCAGGACTGGCACTCGCAGTGTCGGTCGAGCTATCAATAGGGTTAAGTCTGGTCGATGCCGAGCGCGTCGCACCGTGGGCAGTTGCCAGAGCTGCCCTTGGGAATGCGGCGATGGTCTTCGGTTTTTCCACTGCGGTGGCGAGCACCTTCTGGCTTTGGCGAGAACTCAGCGTGAATGAGCCGGTACTGGACTGGCCACATCCGCGGCAACCGGCCACGTCACTGTTGCGGGTCGCACATATGTCGGACCTGCATGTAGTTGGGGAGCGTTACGGTTATAGGATGGAGACCGGGACCCACGGTGCCCAAGGCAACCAATGCGTGTATGCCGCGTTCGAACGCCTGTCTGCGATACATAGTTCACGCCCGCTTCATCGCGTGCTTGTTACCGGCGACATCACCGATGCCGGAACGCGCGCGGAATGGACTGAGTTCCTCGACCTCCTCAGCCACTTTCCTGAGTTGCGTTCGCGCATGTCATTGGTGCCTGGCAACCACGACATAAACATTGTGGATCGCACCAACACCGCGCGTCCGGATCTTCCCTGGAGTGCCGGCAAGGCGCTGCGCAAGTTGCGCTTTGTGTCCGCTCTCGATCAGATCCAAGGCGAGCGTGCTCACTTGGTTGACCACAAGTCGGGCGCACTGGGTCCGTCGCTTGCCCATTACTTGCGGGACGGCGAACGACCAAGACTCTTGCGCGAATTGGCAGAGTACGGAAGCCTCCGCGGCAGACTGGAAATTGCGAAAGTCTGGAAAGCGATCTTCCCATTAGTCGAGCCCGCCGTTGAAGACGAGGGATACGGAGTCATCCTTCTGGATTCCATTGCGCCCAGTAATGTATCGCTCACCAATGCGGTCGGCGTGGTGAGCCCAACTCAGTTGCGAGCTCTCAGGTCAGTGCTCAAGGGCTCAAACCCGGGTGCTTGGCTGATTCTGTTACATCATCAGGTTGTAGAGTATCCAGTGCTGGGAATCACTCTGAGAGATCGCATCGGTCTTGCTCTCATGAACGGACCGGATCTTTTGGCAACGATCACCCCGCATGCCGCGCGTACGGTCGTCCTCCATGGTCACAGACATGTAGATTGGGTGGGGATCACCGGCGATACGGTTCTATGCTCGGCGCCTTCGGTAACCCTGGGGCCGGACGAATACCGCGGACGATTTATCATTCATGAGTTCAGCGTTAGCCCGACCAGCAGAATACAGGTCACGGCAAACGAGCGGGTAAAGGTAAGTCCAACGCTCGATTCGCGGGACAATATTGATCAAGATCGCCCTAGGGAAGCGGCGTAAAAATGGCATCTGCGAATCCCGAGTCCCCGAATGGATTCGTCCTCTGCGATCCCGCAGGTCATTAGCGTATTGCTGGTACCCTGGAGTTTTCTCGCCAACTTGGACGCGAGAGCAAAAGCGCCATGTGCACAATGAGGTGCTCGAGTCGATTTCTATGAAATGCTTGGCTCCTGCTCCGCTAATCGCTCTTTCTTGAATATGTTCACATTGATCGCTGCTCCAAGCAGAATCACGGTCGCGCACCAATGCAGCCATACCGCAACTGCAATGGGTGTCGTCAGAGCTTCGAGTGATCGACTCAACTTCATGTCTCCAAAATGATGGAAGTACCAGCCGAGTCCCCAGGAGAGTGCCAACAAACCTATCGTCGCCGTCACTGCTCCGACGATGGTGCCTCGTGGCGAAGCGGGAATGTTCGCGGCGAAGAGATAGAGCAGCTCAATGGCGGCTAAGGTGAACACCGCCGCCAACGCCCAGTGTGCGAAGGGCCAGATTTGCATCCATATCGATTGCACGGGCACGATTTTCGCTAGAAGGCGTTCCACAAGAGGCCCGACGAGCGTGAGCAGTACCCCGGTCACGAGCAAGATCCCAACTGCCAAACTCAAACCCACCGCGAGAATTCTGTTAGTCCAGGGCCGTCTAGGTCTTGGAACCGCATAGACGATGTCGAGACCCGCAATGATGCTCTTCGTTGCAACCGAGGTAAGCCAAAGAGTAGTGATGCTGGCAAACGATAGCAACCCGCGACGGTGCGAACCTATTTGGTTAAGAATCTGCACTAGCAGCGTCATGGTATGGGGAGGTATCAACGGGGAGAGGAATGAGATAAACCCATGTACTCCATTCTGCAATGGGATGTAAGCGGCCAGGGAAGTCAATAAGAGTAAGGCTGGCAACAACGACATCACAAAGTTGTAAGCGAGTCCGGAGGCAACTAAAAAAAGATGCTTTCGTTCAAAGTCCCTAAAGACTCCGGTGATTACGGCTATGGTACCTGCGAGCATCACATGTCGAGATTGGGCGAGGGATGCGACATTCCTGTGGATCGGGTCCGACGCATTAGCTCTCAGTCGCTTCAGCATGACCGGGGTCTCTGCCCTGAGCAGCCGACGGCAGCTCACGAACTGCGGATTTGTCCGAAGCCACAGACTGAAGTTCAATGTTCGCGGCAACCCTCGACCTGTGCCGTCTCATCCCTACTGCGATCCGCCTTGGGGTATAGCTTCCCCGAACGCGCTTCTTCCCGTGAGTAAAAGCGCGCGTGGTTAGCATTGGCCTCGCTGCTCTCTTCGATCCGGACCCGCCAAGATCTAAGCTGCCGACAGGATGTTGGATGCCTGGAACGGATTCCAGATCAAGCTGATTGGCGAGTAGGCGCTGTGCTGGAAGCTAACCGGCGAATGGAAGGCAAGTTATGCAGCTTGACGAGGCTTACGAATTTCCAACTGCCTGACGCGGTCAAGCCATGTAAGGATGTCGCCCATTCTCTTAGTGGTTCGACTCACTCGCACTCTCGCTGCTCGGAGTGATCTTGCGGTTGAACGCTCAACTGCCATTCTGCCATCGTTAGATACCCGGTTCCACTTAGGAGCAAACTTTCTCGTCACCTTGATCAATTCCATGGCGCTCTTCTTCAGGCCTGCATCTTCCCTTTGAACATTCAATCTGACACGCTTCGCCATCGGTACCTCAGAAGGCATTCTCGCAACCTATGCGGGCATTTGCATCTGTCAAAAACGGGTATGTAGAGACACTCAGCACCGACAAACGCGCAGGCCAGCTACTCAGCCGTGAGACGGGGACCGGGATCCCCGTTGCACCGAACAGCCGGAAGGCGGTCCACCTCTGCCACAACTACCAGTTAACTTTGCACTCTGGTCAACTGATGATGTCTCCAAGGGAACCAGAGCGTTCGAGTAGCTGTAGAAACCAATTCATTCCATCAACATGAAGCCGTATTGAGCGTATGAACGGAGAAGAGCATGAGCACCCTAATCGCGATCGTTTTTCATGATGAGTCCACGGCATTTGAGATGCGGGCGGCTTTGGCCAAAATGCAGGGCCAATACCTTCTGGAAATGGATGATGCTGTGGTGGTGACCAGAGACGTTAAGGGAAAGATTAAGTTGCACCAAGCGGTGAGCCTTACGGCAGCAGGCGCAGCAACCGGTGCCTTCTGGGGCATGCTCATCGGCTTACTTTTCTTCAATCCAATTCTGGGCTTGGCCGTCGGGGCGGGAGCAGGCGCGTTGTCAGGCAAGCTGACTGATCTCGGCGTAGACAATACGATGGCAAAGCAATTGGGAGACGAGTTGACGCCTGGATCTTCTGCATTGATCGTGCTGCTTCGAAAGGTAACAGCGGACAAGGTTTTGGACGGCTTAAAGCAGTTCGCAGGAAAGGGAAGAGTTTTTCAAACATCTCTCAGCAAAGATGACGAAACCTCCCTGCGTGAGGTGCTGGAAACTCCGGAGAAGACAAAGGCTGCGTAAACCTGGAAGGATGCCAACGGCACCCCGTATTTGGTTAGAACGTGCTCGTGAATCACCAAGTGCGCTTTTGACAACAGGAAAGCTAGCGCTGATCCCGTTCGACTTGCCCAAGATGCGAGCCGCCTCCCGGGCCTACGACACGAGAAAGAAGGGGATGCCAACCTGTATTCACGCGGGGGGGCAGCAGCATACCCATTTTGCTGACATCTTCGACATGATGGGATCCCAATCGTGATGATGGGCTATGGACTCGACCGGGATTGGCGAACGCATCCCATGATGGAACAACTCGATGCTGAAATGCTCATTGGGGATCCAAGCAGCAATCCTGTATCGATGAGCGTGCGAACCGCGCTGCATAGTCTCAAGGCTCGTACGTAGGGTAAGTATGATTTCGCGAAAGAATAGATTTGGAATGAACACACATACAAAGATCGAAAACATGGAATCGTACGTGTCTACTGGCCACTTGCCGGCCGGCCAGGTGATTGATGCATTGCTCGACGAAGCGTACGAGCTGTTTAAGTCCGACTCAGAAGGAGCGAACTCGCAGGTGTACCCCTCCTTGGCGAAGGTACCCAATGACTTGTTCGGTATATGCATAGCCTCCACGAATGGGAATATCTATGCGACCGGGGATACCGAATATGAATTCACGATTATGAGCGTGGCCAAGCCGTTTATTTTTGCCTTGGTATGTGAATACCTTGGACCTGAAGAGGTGCGGCAAAGAATCGGCGTAAACAGCACAGGATTTGCCTTCAATCCTCTTGGAGCGATGGAGCAAAGCGCCGAGGGCAAGACGAATCCGATGGTCAACGCGGGAGCGATTGCCACAACCAGTCTTGTACCTGGCGCGGACGTCGAGGAAAAATGGGAATTCATTCAGAGCGGGTTGTCACGGTTCGCGGGGCGTTCGCTTTCGCTCAACCTGGAAGTCTACGAGTCAGCGTCAAAAGCCAATTTCCAGAACCAAAGCATCGCGAACTTACTCCGTAATCGCCATCGAATCTCCGCTGATCCAGCGGAAACGACCGACCTGTACACGAAGCAATCCTCGGTGAACGTGTGCGCAAGAGATCTCGCCGTAATGGGTGCTACGTTGGCCGATGGCGGAGTCAATGTCGTCAGCAAGGAGCGGGTGGTTGAAGCCGATTGCTGCCGCTATGTGCTGGCTGTGATGGCGACTGCCGGTCTTTACGAGACTTCGGGCGACTGGCTCTACGAGGTTGGCCTACCTGGCAAGAGTGGAATCGGAGGAGGAATTGTTACCGTGTCTCCGGGAAAAGGCGGCCTCGGCACATTTGCCCCTCCGCTGGACGATGCTGGTAACAGCATAAAAGGACAACTCGTCGCTAAATTTCTTGCCAAAGAACTGGGAATGAATTTGTTCCTCTCCCAGCCTGCGCCATACCTAGCCGCTTGAACTCCCTGGCTGCAATGCGAGGTTCGTGCTAACCATGCTCAGAAGAGGGATGGGGAAGCTGTCAATTGGAACCGATATATCGGCCCGACCGGCCACTGGATGCGTTTGTAAACTGTCGCTTGCCGGGACTCTCCTAAATTCAAATCCACTCTAACCAGCCCAGTCCACGAAATCTTCTTGGGCGGTTAGGCGAGCGTCGCCATTTCGCTTGACACCCGATAAAACTTTGGGCGCGCTCCACAGCTGTAATAGTGCAACGCACATTTCAGCAGCGCGTGCCATATCTTGCACACTGACCCACTCCTGAGGTCCGTGAATGTTTTGCATGCCTGTGAACAAATTTGGCGTCGGCACGCCGCGCTCCGTGAGCCGAGAACCGTCCGTCCCTCCTCGGATTGGGCGGACGACAGGCTCGATGCCTATGGACCGGCAAGCCTCCTGGGCTAATTCGACGGGACGCATATCTTTCTCCAGCCAATAACGCATATTGCGGTACTGTTGGTGGATCGTACAGGTGATCAGCGCTCGCGGCTCAGTGGCTTGAACCGTGGAACAGACCTGCCGCAGCAGTTCGCCATGTTTGCGTAAGCCATCCAATTCGAAGTTACGGAGTATGAAATGAAGGTTAGCGGAAGCGGTTGTGCCGCTCATCTCGTAAATATGGATAAACCCGTCCCTGTCAGCTGTTGTTTCCGGAGTGAGGGTAACCTGCGGCAAGGTGTCGACGATTTTTGCAGCCAGGTGAAGTGCATTCACTAGTTTGTCTTTGGCTTGCCCGGGATGAATCGATACTCCTCGCACGTACACATCCGCCTTATCCGCAGAAAAGGTCTCATAGACGAGCTCGCCGAGTTCTGCGCCGTCCAGCGTGTACGCCACATCGGCTTTAAGATCTTTCGGTAGATCATCATGGACCCCGCGACCGATCTCTTCATCAGAAGTGAAACAGATCCGAATGCGTCCGTGTGGCAGGTCTCGATTCTGCAGCAGATGTCGAGCCACAGTCATCACAATGGCCACCCCTGCTTTGTCATCTGCGCCCAGCAGCGTGGTCCCGCTTGCGGTGACGATGTCGTCTCCCAGCTTTGTCCCAAGGTAAGGGAAGTCAGCGGGGGATAGCACGACGCTAGGGTCGTCAGGCAAAACAATCTCGTCCCCCGAATAGTTGCGGTGCACAATCGGTTTAACGCCGGTGCCGTTGAACTGGGGTGCGGTGTCCACGTGCGCCAGAAGCGCAATGGTTAGAACGTCTCTGTCGCTTATAGTGGCCGGGATCGTCGCCAAGACTGCACCGTAGTCGGTTAGCTTCACGTCCTGGGCTCCGCTAGATGCCAACTCACTTACCAGCAGCCGGAGCAAGTCGTACTGCTTCTCGGTACTTGGCGACGTGCTGGATTTCTCATCACTCTGTGTGTCAATGCGAGCATATCGAATGAAACGTTCCTCAAGTTCGTGGGCGAACGCTGAGGTCAGATGAACCCTACTAGTGAGAGACTCCGAGCGGGTGTGAGTGGACATTCTTTCTCCTCTTAACCCCCTTATCAGCTCCGAGGGACACCTCGACCTCGAGCCCCTTGAAAGCTGAGCAGCCTTAACGGGCCGAGCTGGGGATCCAGCACAGAAATTGCAATCTCATTGAGACAATTTATCCGCAGCCGACAACTTTTACCAACAAAGTTATCGCACGGAGTTGCCCCTCGCATCTGGCAGTTGTGGCAGTACACGAGATCCCCCTTGGTTGCATCTTTACTTTTATGTGGCGTGGCCCCCGTTCAGCACGCCGAGCCTTCTTCGATTATCCGACCTACCCCAGTACCTACTCACTCCCTGGTGCAATTCGTGAGTTCCTGGACAGCTTCGGAAATCTGCCTGGCCTGGCGCGCGATGCTAACCGGCTCAAAGACCAAGATCATTGGAAGGAGAGGTCTGAACAACGACCCACAGCGAGAAAGCGAAATGTTGGAGACGAAGTATAGAGAAGTACAGAAGAGTACCGCGAGCGGGGTTCATCTCCAAGGTTCAAGGCGACTCGCAACAACGCGTAGAACCTATGGCCCCCGGAGTTGTCAGCTTTTCCCCGGTTCCCAAAAGATTCCCGGCTCGGTCGTTCTCCGAGCAGAACGTAACCGTGTCTCGCCTCGTAAGTGGATAACACAGGCACTCAGAAAACAAGACTTAACCAACCAAGGGAAGGAGAACGATACAGAATGCGAAAACAGACGGGATTCTCGTTGATTGAGTTGCTGATCGTAGTCGCAATCATTCTGATTATCGCCGCGATCGCGATTCCGAACCTGCTACGCGCTCGCATCGCCGCCAATGAGTCGTCTGCGGCAGCGTCGGTTCGTACCATTTCTACCGCACAACTTACCTATCAGACTTCGTATCCATCGGTCGGGTACGCTACGAGCATAGGCGCCTTAGGTCCGGGGAACGTCTCCTGCAGTGCCGGCCCGAGTTCGACCAACTCTTGCATCATTGACTATTCTCTGGCTCAGGCCGCGACCGGTGGTACTCCGAAGAGTGGATACTTCTTCAACACAGTCGGCAGCGCGTCGAGCGGGACGGTGAACGATCAATACTATGTCAACGCGTATCCTTCCAACTTAAATAGCACTGGTGTAAAGGAATTCTGCGCGGTTCAGGACAACGTGGTTCGGTACAAGACGCCCGGCGTTGCTGGCGGAAGCTTGAACTCGGTCCCCTTGTGCCAGGTGGCAAGCCCGGTGGGCAACTAATGACGGGACCCCTTGGGCCGTGTCGGAGGCATGGTCGAACGGTGTGTCGCTCTTAAACGAAGGAAAATATCCCGACTTTCGTTGCGGCGTACTGATCGTCCTTGAGAAGTAAACGTCACTCGAGCCAAGCGCGAAAAGAATCTGATTCGAAGCCTCCAGATCGGGGGCGGGACGCTGCCGTGCGCACAGACGCGGAACCCCTTGCGATTCGCACAGACGAACAACGTGCGATTTTTGAACTCTCCCAAGCGACTCCCTGAAAAAAACTCTTGACATGGGCAATAGTGTTATAGTTAACTATAACAGTATTGCAGCCAGTGATTGCACCTGGCCCCGGAGAATTCCTTAGGAGAATGCCCATGAAACTTCAATTTATGCTTCCCTGTGTCGTGCTGCTTGCCGCGACAACAGCGCTTGCGCAGCACGAAATGAAAACATCAGCAACCCAGCCGCAGTCAGATGCGCAAAAGTCTTTTAGCCACCTGAAATCTCTCGCCGGCACGTGGCGTGGCCCCGTGACGGTGGATCCGCCACAGCCGCAAATTAAGAACGGAGAGCCCGCGCAGATCTCACTGCGTGTGACCTCCCGGGGAAACGCGCTGGTACATGAGATGAACGACCCAACGAAGCCGGATGACCCGACAAAGTACGACCATCCAGTCACGATGTTTTACCTGGACAACGATCATCTCACCCTGATCCATTACTGCGACGCCGGCAACCGTCCACGCATGGTTGCCAGGACCTCACCCGATGGAAAAACCGTGGAATTTGATTTTCTCGATGTCAGCGGCAGTACCGACTACGGCAACATGTACCATGCGGTCTTCACTACTGTCGATGCAAACCACCACATTGAGGATTGGACCTTTATGATGCCGGGGAACAAGCCAGTCCACGCGCGCATGGACCTTACGCGGGCGCAGTAACGCTCGGCAATAAGGCGCAATGGGGGTAACGAATATGAGCACGAATTTTGCAACAAAACGGTTTTCGGAAGTATCGTCGGGTACCAAACCCGAGTTGGTCGTCGTCTTTTACCTACTCACCTTTCTCATGGGAGGGTTCTTCCTCTTCGTCGGTGGTAGGGTGAGCTTGATAGTTGAACTCACGGGTACGGTGTCCTACATCGCCGTCACTCTCCTTTTCTATGCACTAAGTAAAGGGGCGTAAGCATGCAATTCCCGCGAGGATGTCTTGGGATCTCGTTTAGCATGAATTCGATATGAGCTGGCGTTTTTGAGATAAACAAAAGTTAGAACCGAACTGGAAACCTGGATGGACCGTGAGTGGAATGACAATCAGCCGATTTACCGTCAACTTCGAGACCGCGTGGTCGCGATGATTCTCGACGGCGTACTCAAAGAAGGCGATCCGTTGCCATCGGTACGTACCGTCGCAGCTGATTACCGGCTCAATCCTCTCACGGTTCTCAAGGGGTATCAGGAACTGGTGGACGAGGAGCTTGTCGAGAAGAAGCGGGGACTCGGTATGTACGTTAAGGACGGCGCGCGCAATCTGCTGCTGAAGGGCGAGCGCCAGAAATTCCTGGCGGAGGAATGGCCCAGAATTCAAGCGACCATTCAGCGCCTCGGCCTAGACTCGGAGGAATTGCTGAACGGCCGACCACCGTCTGCGAAAACCAAGAAGGAGGAGCGTTGAAGCATGCCATGCATTGAAGCACGCGGCTTGCGCAAGGCGTTCGGAACGACGGTCGCGCTGGATGGCGTTGATTTCCGTGTCGAGGAAGGGCGCATTCTGGGAATGATCGGCCCCAACGGTGCGGGTAAAACAACCGCGCTCAACGCTGTGCTCGGCCTAATTCCATATCAAGGAGAGCTGAGAGTGCTGGGGCGTGATCCCTGGAAAGAGCGCGATCGTCTCATGCGCGATGTGTGTTTTATTGCCGACGTCGCCGTGTTGCCACGCTGGATACGGGTCTCACAGGCGCTAGAGTTCCTGGCTGGCGTGCACCCGCGATTCGATCGTGCTAAAGCCGAGGGCTTCCTTTCTAGAACCAGCATCGGCCTTGATCGCAAGGTGAAGCACTTGTCGAAAGGCATGGTGGCCCAACTTCACCTTGCCCTGGTCATGGCCATTGACGCAAGATTGCTAGTCCTCGATGAACCAACGCTTGGGCTCGACATTCTATTTCGCAAACAGTTTTACGACTCGCTCCTGAACGACTACTTCGACGGCAACCGCACGGTCGTGGTGACAACGCATCAGGTGGAGGAGCTGCAGCACATCCTTACCGATCTAATGTTCATGGATCGCGGGCGAATCGTGCTCAGTTGCAGCATGGAAGAGTTCGAATCGCGCTATCTGGAACTAACCGTCAACCCCGATCAGCTGTCTGCCGCCCGGGCCCTGAAGCCGATGCATGAACGCCAGGTGTTCGGCAGGACGATCCTAACGTTCGATCGCGTCGAACGCGGTCGGCTTTTGCAACTTGGCGAGGTACGCACGCCCAGCATTGCCGACCTCTTTGTGTCCGTAATGGGGAACCAAGCTGGCATGGCAAAAGGAGTAGCCAGATGAATACTCAATCAGATTCCGCATCTGCATCCTGGGTGCAATCCGGCGGCTTCGCAAACGCCATTGCCGCGGCCACTCGGCCTTTGTACTGGTCGATTCGGCGAGAGCTCTGGGAAAACCGGTCGATCTACATTGCGCCGGTGGCGGCCGCGGTTCTCTTCCTTTTCGGTTTTGCGATCAGCATCATCCGCATGCGACTCCACAAGGAAGTCCTTTGGTCCATCGATCAATTCGAACTAGCTCCGGCTTTGATCATGGGAGCAGCTCTAATCGTCAGTATTTTTTATTGCCTCGACGCTCTTTACGGAGAGCGCCGCGATCGCAGCATTCTATTCTGGAAGTCACTGCCAGTATCGGACGTTACCGCAGTGATCTCAAAGCTCTGCATCCCCATTCTGGTTTTGCCCCTCCTAAGTTTTGTCATCACGGTTGCCACGCAGCTCCTTACGCTGGTGATGAGCAGCGCTGTATTTGCGGGCAGCGGGGTCAACCTACGGGAGCTATGGACGCATGTGTCATTGTTCCGCGTTCCGGGGATATGGCTCTACCACCTTGTGACGGTCCATGGTCTTTGGTACGCGCCGCTCTATGCATGGTTGCTGCTGGTCTCCGCATGGGCGCCGCGTGCGCCCGTCTTATGGGCGTTTCTACCGCCATTTGTAATCTACGGAGTAGAGAAGATCG
>DATNEX010000078.1:0-39675 GCA_035606605.1 Terriglobales bacterium | reverse complement strand
TTTCGTTAGTGTAGTCAATTACGGCCAGCAAAATGCCACAAACAACGGACGGAAGCCACCGCAGACACCGCAGCCACCGAAGCCACCGAAGCCATGTTACAGCGGTAATTCCTTCCGAGACAGAGAAGTGAGGTTCTTTAGTTTGGTGAGGCTCGGCCAGACCTGGGAGGAATGGCTCCTTGGATATAGTGGAAAACTTGGGTTGTTCGGGGTCCTCAAAGCAGGAGCAGAAGCAGCTGGAGGACCAGGCACCCAGGTCGTCACTATCAGCAAGACAGCGGCAGAAACGGCTGCAGGAGCGGAGAGCAGCTTGGGTTCTGCCACTATTACGACTGGTGCTAAAGGCCTCGGACTTGCTGGCAGCGCCCTGATGATTGACGCAACGGCAGCCGATTTGAGCTGCATAATGGAGATTGATGAGCATGGTCTTCCCGTGCACTAAAGACGTAGGGGATTGAAGAACCGCGTAGGGAGCCAAAGGTATGCATTTCTCGCTAATCACAGTTGTTCTAGCGATAGGGCCAGGATGGAAGTCAGTGGGAGGGCAACTGCTAGCTTCGGGTGTACTCCTGTTAAGCGGCTATCAAGATATGGGATTGCGCGCCCGAATCGGTGGGTTCTTCGGTTTCTTTATGGCCTTTGCCTTCGGTGTCTCAGCTCTCGGTACGGCTGTTTGGGCGAGTCTTTGGGGTGGTGTTGCGATCTGTGCTGTAGTTCTTTGCTTCGAAACTTGGTTAGTCCGACACTGGTGGAATCGGAGACGTTCGTAGGCGCACGGATGCCAGGAGGCGAGTCCGTCACGGGGCGCCAACATCTTCCTCTCCACACCACGGCTCCGCACCATTGCACCAAAAGTAGTGCTGTAGCATTTTCCCCTCTATGCGTAATCCCCCCCTCAAACCTACGACCGGACTCATAGCCGTCCCTAAACTGAGATTCTCCAACACAAGCGCGCGGATCAGGATCCGATATGGTGACCAGCGCTTTTTCATCCCCGCTGCGGTGATTCAGAGTTTGTGACGCCTTTGTGACGGGAAGAAGGCGAAATGAATAGCACTGGAGAGCATTTGAAAGTAGTCCTATTTTTGTCACATCTGCGTCGGACGCACTCAAGAGCACTCGGTAGTACTCACAAGTAGACTGGATTCCCTCCCTCAAAATCCGCCGGTGCTTAGCACCTTGGGGGTTCAACTCCCCCTCCCGGCACCACCGTTTTCATCATTGTTTTCAACGAGCTACAGTTCCTTCTGCGCCCTTGCGGTGACGGGTGTTTCCGCGAAAACACTGCGCACTGTAGTTAAACTGTAGTAGTTTCTTGCGAAAGGTCGTGCAGTCAGCCTCAGCGCTGCGGCTGAAGATGCGAGGCTCTATACCCGAGGAAAACCAATCAAAGGTTTTTAGCACGCCTTGCTTTGATCCTTTTGGTGTGGACCAATTCCTTGAGTTAGCCGTTACCCACGAACTCGGGCACGCTCTTTGCCATGATCCCGATGAGCGAAGAGCTGACCAGTTCGGCCAACATCTCCGTCAGGGGCAAGCACCAAGTTGTAATAATCAGCACACTTCGACTACAGATTCTCGATAGCGGGCTGGTAAGGGTTGGTTCATTGTGTGCTTGTCACTCAATGCGATGCCACTCACGGAGCGATGCCATACACCGTCAATTGTTTCGCGCCGCCCACATAAACATGGCCATTGGCGACGGTTGGAATCGTGAACTTGACCGCAGTCCCCGGCGTGTCACGTGTGGCGACCTGGCTGCTGTTATAGTTCAACGCTGAGGTCGTCTGCGCGATATGCATGCAGGACTGCCGGCCCGGATGTGTTCACGCGTCCCTCTAGATCGCCGCCAACGAACTTCGAGTTGTCTAGCACCCAGATGATCCCGTTCGAAATTCCGTTAGCCTAAACGCTTGCGCTCGCATCCCGACTGCGGCAACTCTGGATCTCTGCTTCGCCTCAAATGTTCAGGCAAGGAGGTTCTAAATGCCAGTTCCTGGTTATTCTGATTCGTTGTTCTCTTTGCGCGCGACGCTCGCCAGGTTTGCAGTTCTTCTGGCAATGGCTTCAGTGGCCCAAGCACAGACTCAGGCAAGTTGCACCTTCACAATGCTCGATCTTCCAGGTCCGTCTACTTCGATTAATGATTTCGGCACAATAGTTGGGGGGGCGGGCACCAAAGGCTACATTCGATATGCAGGAGGAGGCGTCACCTACTATAGCGTTCCGAGCGCGAGTTCTACTTCGTTTAACGACCGTAACAACAATGGTGTCAGCGTCGGTACGTATCTGAGCCCAGGCTCGCAACTTCCAAAAGGATTCATGCTGGATGGGTCGACGCCTACTTCCGTCGTGCCTCCTGGCGCCACACAGGGCACTTACATTGGCCGAATTAACAAGTGGAGCAGCATTATCGGGTATTATGGCACCGCTCAGCTCCACGGCTTCAAGCGTTATAGCAACGGTAGCTTTATCACCCTCGACTTTCCAGGTGCGGCAAGCACAACGCCAACAGGACAAAATGATAACGGCATGGTCGTGGGCAGCGTCGTTGGTTTAAAGGGTAGCGTTGCGGTCAACGGATTTGTGTACTACAAAGGCCAGTGGGCGACGCTGAACTACCCGAATGCCGTAATCACCGAGCCGTGGGGCATCAGCAACTCGGGCGCGATCATCGGCAATGCCGAGCTATTTGGCATGGGTGCGAAGGTCCCGTTTCTCTATCAGAACGGTACTTTCAAATTCATCTCTGTCCCCAACGCACAAGCGAATTCGACATTCGTCTGGGGAATCAGTTCCAGGCAGGGAATAATTCTAGGCACAGTTAGCTTGAGCACGGGTGGCAAGAGTTTTATTGCGAAGTGCAACTAAAAACCCCAGGACCACTTTTGAGCGTACTAGCCGAAAGTGGTGATTTACGCGTTTCGAGTGAGGAGAAGTTTGTGAGATGTGCGCTCCTTCGCACCGCACAATGGTAGGAAGGGGTGAGTTTGGACGGTGGTTTTGTAAGTAATTGATAACAATATATTTAATTTAGCATCCGGGGCGTCGGCAAGCACTCCGGTCGGTACGGATCTGCTTCCATACGCTCCGCTGCTGGCGATTACTGAAATCTTGGGAAAGCGGCGGCGAACCCCGGACGGGAATTCAAATCCTGACATTTCCAGCATATTGAGGTCAGAGATGATTACGTCCGGGATTACTACTCCTTTGAGCTTGAGCAGAGTGTCAAAACCGTTTTCCGCGGTAGCGACCTCGTAGCCTTCTTTTCGCAGCAACAGCGCAAGTACCTCACGGACGCTCTCATCGTCGTCCACCACAAGGACGCGGTGTTTTAGGACTCTAGACACTGCTCCCTCCGTCCTATTCCACCTAACTGACCTCTGGCTGGGGATGACCGATTCCCGTTCCGCAAACTCACAGTCTGGTCAACATTGAACACTGTTTTTTTGGGTGAAAAATCTCCTGTTTACACCAGTTAGTGTTTAGCCGCGACCTCGCTCTCGCATAAAGTTGCTGGCTCTCCTAGCTCTTAACATCGATGGCCCGTCACTTATCCGATGTGTCTGAGACTGCCATATCGAAACTTTGACTTTCGACACCAACCGGTGAAATCATTATTTAGGTGTATCGGCAGTCGTTGGTTCGCGCGCATTTATTTCATCGGCCGAGTTGCTTTCTGGCGCATTCGGAAACTCTTGGGGGGCCAAAATCATGACATCCGTACCATCCAAGAAAATCAGCAAATTCGATCCCAAGACATTCCTTTCGACCCTCGACGGCGGTAGGAAGATCGCAGCTGTTTTCAAGAAGCAGACGATCTTTGTTCAGGGCGATTCGTCCGATGCTGTTTTTTATATCCAGAAAGGAAAGGTAAAACTCACCGTGGTGTCGCAGAAGGGGAAGGAAGCGACAATAGGCATTCTGAACGAGGGCGAGTTCTTCGGAGAGGGTTGCCTTACAGGGCAGCCTCTTCGCCTGTGCTCTGCAACCGCAATCACCGATTGCTCCGTGATGCGAATCGATAAGAAGTCCATGATAGAAGTGCTTCACCGGGAACACGCGTTTTCCGATATGTTCGTGGCATATTTGCTGACACGCAACATCCGATACGAAGAGGATTTGGTTGACCAGCTTTTCAATTCCAGCGAGAAACGACTGGCTCGCGTTCTTCTCCTGCTGGCTCACTTCGGCAAGGACGGAAAGCCGGAAGTTGCAATTCCCAAAATCAGCCAGGAAACTCTAGCGGAGATGGTGGGCACCACTCGCTCGCGGGTCAGCTTTTTCATGAACAGGTTCAGGAAACTGGGGTTCATTGATTATCAGGCTGGTGATGCATTGCAGGTTCACAGTTCACTTCTCAACATTGTTCTCCACGACTAGACGTTCATTCCGAAAAATGTGGCTATGCTCTCGTGCAGACCTAACCACTCTCGGCTTCTGCATTTCCTTGGTGACTTCAGCGAGTGTCGCTTTGGGCGATTGCTTTTTTTGTTTTCTATTACCCATACATCCACGATTCCACGAGTCCGCGGCATTTACAGGTCAATTTGGATCAAGTCTGGCAAGGTATTTTCCCTTCACCGAGCTTAGAGTCAAGAATGCTTATGAAGACTTCTCGCTGAGCCCTGTAGTTTTGCCAGTCGCTACTTCCTTTCTAGGGTCTTGGGTTTTCTGTAGTCCCGCGCTTGCCGCCAGATTCCAAGCTGCGAACATACCGACTACGCGAGGGAGCTATTTGACACTGCCCCCGCATAAGACTAGGCTCGTAGTTGAGGTGGTTACCACCTTCTCCTCTTTCAGGTTCCCTGAACTAAGTCAGCCCATCTGAAGTTTTCTCTCTTAGCCACCCCAACCTTAAGGAGGTTGCCATGTTTGCACGCAATGTCTCGATTCATCTGAAATCCAACATGCTTTCCGATTACACGCGAACTTTTGAGAAGGACGTCCTTCCTTTGCTTCGTAAACAGCATGGTTTTAAGGACGAAATCACATTCGCTGGTCCCGGCGGAGTTGATGTGACTGCAATCAGTCTGTGGGAAAGCAAGACCGATGCCGAAGCTTACAACACCAAAACTTATCCCGAAGTGTTGAAGACGATGGCAAGATTTATCGAGGGAACGCCCAAGGTTCAGACGTCTGACGTTGTCACCTCGACCTTCCATAAGATCGACGTTCACGCAAGTGCGTAGAACTGTGAGCCTTTCGCACGAGAAGGCGGTTAACGTCCGCCTTCTCGGTTAAAGTGCGGAAGATTACCCGTTTGGAACCGAGGTTCTCTCCATGAAATCCCTTTTATTAATGATTCTCTCTTTGTGCTTTGTCCTAAACGTCGTCGCGCTCACACCCCAAGTTCTTAATCAGGCGCCGCGCCAGGTTCAGCCGACGGCTGGGGCTAGGTTGGCAACCATGCTGGGTACTGTTCAGGATGGCGATAAATTGAGGTTCGTAACCGACCAGAGAGCCTGGAATGTGGACAACCCGGAGACCCTTAAGGGCCACGAAGGACATTATGTGCGAGTGAGGGCCCATGTCTGTTCAGACAGGGATTCAATTCACATCACAGAAGTGAACCTGCCCACCGCAACTGAGACCAGAAAAGATGACATGAAGTAGGAGCGGAGAGGCAGGGGCTGTGGACAACCGACATACGGCTTGCGCTTATCACGAAGCAACTACCGAAATCTGGGAGTGACACAGGTTGCTTTCTTGTTGCCGTTAAGTGCGGCCAAGGTAGGAGTTGGTTTATGGTTTGCGAAGAGTTGGACCACCTGGAATGGGATTTTATTCAGGCCAGGGCGGGAATCCCGGACACAGATTCTTTGGGATGGACGTGTGGGGAGTTTTCGTGCCTTAGCGCTATCCTCGATCATAAGCGGGATGGGCATTAGGGCCAACGCTGTCCCGGGGATTGAATCCATTCACAGAGGGAAGCTTCCCTAGGGTCGCAGTGGACTGTAATGTCAGGCTGCTCGGCAGGGCTGGCCTTACCAGGCGCACGCCCGGAGAAGCGGCGGTACTCGGCACTTTGGTTGGGCATCCTTTCGCCAACTCCTGGGTTGTCGCTAATCGGAATCTATAGCGCTGGTGGCGTAACTATCATCTAGACTGCAGAGGATTGCTGGATGAAAACTCTTCCCAAACTCTTGAACGACTTCATTTTGAATGAGAGCGAATATCGGTCTTGTAAAGCTTGGCTGGCAGAGGCGAATGAGGAAACCATGCGTCATCCATTAGGCAACCCAGAACTGGAGATGCAGAGGCAGCGCATCAAGAGCTTAGTTGCAGAATATGAGCAGAATTGGCGTCACTCAGGCGGTACGTGATTGATCGAAAGGAAACAGTGATACCCACCAAGAACTGCCGTTGTCCCACGCGGTTCAAGGCCGGGCACGTCAACGCCTTTGCACAGTGGGCGTGGGTAGCTCGCAAGCTTGGGCAGTCAGGGCTGCACCACCCCTCAATCTTGCCGGCTACCTAGATCTCTTCGCCAGCCTGGCGATTAAACAAGTAGTGGTGCACTCAGGCAAGGATTCATTTCCAGAAAATGAAAACTCGAAAGAACAACAACCGGATTAAAGGCCTTCTGTCACTGGCCGCACGGTTTGGGCGACTGCTTGATTCACGTCCTCGGGGGCACTTTTCTTTTCCTCGATCTCGTCTGGACGGCGATCCACCCTTTTTTGACGAACAAGATTTTCCCACGCATGCAGAACGAGAAGGTACTTAGCTTGTGTCCCGTTGAGAACGCCGAGCGAGCAATTCAGACCAGCAAATTACCAAGGGTTGGAGCGATCATCATGCCAGTTACGAGCATTACCTCTCTCTTTCTGATCCTCTGAGCAGGTGGCAGAATCGCTTGTCGGTTTCGATCAGCGCGTGGAAGTCCTGAACGACGGAGGCTGTGCTTGGCGGTTTTTCAAGAAGGAGGCATGGAAATGCGCTGCTTCTGGGAGCAAACGGGTGTCCTTGGTCCGATCTATCACTTATTGGGTCACGGTTTGAATGACGCCGATATCGCGAGCAAGGTGAATCTCACCGATGTGAAGGTACAAAGCTGCGTAGCCTGGATACTTCATTTAACCTGAAGAATCGTCAAGAGTTGGCTCTATACGCTTCAGGTGCAGCATAACTTTGTCTATTGCCTGACAAGCCGCAAAAAATGAGAGACCATCTATGAAATTTGGTTTCCCAACCACGGAAGTGTTGCGAAACACAACATGGTCAATAGTGCTCAGCCTTTTTCTGGGTGCCTGCCCGATAGTTAAGTATGGGCCCTTTAACCGGGACCTCAAAGCTCTCTAGTTTGGCTTCCATACTTGCTTTGTACAAATGAATACGAATGAAAGGCGTCTGAAAATGGCTACGAAATTCACCCCGTTGCACGACCGCATTCTGGTCCGGCGCATTGAGGAAGGCGAAACCACCCGTGGCGGAATCATCATCCCCGATTCAGCTAAAGAGAAGCCCCAGGAGGGCGAAGTAGTTTCTGTTGGCAAGGGCAAGATCAATGAGGAAGGCAAGGTTCGTCCCCTCGATGTTAAGGGAGGCGACCGCATCCTCTTCGGCAAATACTCCGGCACAGAAATCAAGCTGGATGGCGAAGATTTCATCATCATGCGCGAAGAGGAAGTTCTCGGCATCCTCTCCGGCGCAGCAAAGCGCGAAACTGCAGGTTCGCGAAAGTAAATTTTGAAGTAAATGGGCACCGGTCCTGAACGAAGTCGAAGGATCCAGCTCGTCAAAGTCGGCGTCAGCCGGAGCCGCTAGGAGCTAGTAGCTAAGAGCTGATCTCTAATGCCGCAAATAGAAATCCTGCAGCCAGTCTGTAAACAAACTTTAGGAGAAGACGACAATGGCAAAACAAATCGTACACGGAGAAGAGTCCCGCCAAGCGATTCTTCGCGGTGTCAACGTGCTCTCTGACGCCGTAAAGGTCACGCTCGGCCCCAAGGGCCGCAACGTCGTGATCGACAAGAAATTCGGTTCGCCGACCATTACCAAGGACGGGGTCACCGTCGCGAAAGAAATCGAACTGAAAGATACGCTCGAAAACATGGGCGCACAGATGGTGAAGGAAGTTGCTTCCAAGACCTCCGACGTTGCCGGCGACGGAACCACCACCGCCACCGTCCTGACCCAGGCAATCTACCGCGAAGGCGTAAAGACTGTCGCTGCTGGTGCCAATCCCATGGCCATAAAGCGCGGCATTGAGCAAGCTGTGAACGTGGTTTGCGGCAACGTCGATCCGAGCACCGGCGAGCGCGCCAAGGGTGAACTCGATAAGCTCTCCAAACCTGTCACCGGTGACATGATCGCCCAGGTTGGCAGCATCTCTGCCAACAACGACGAAACGATCGGCAAGATCATTGCCGAAGCCATGAAGAAGGTCGGCAAGGATGGCGTGATCACGGTTGAAGAGTCGAAGACGCTCGAGACCCAGCTCGAAGTCGTAGAAGGCATGCAGTTCGACCGCGGCTATCTCTCACCCTACTTCGTCACGGATCCTGAGCGCATGGAGGTTGCCTTCGAGAATCCCTACATCCTGATCCACGAAAAGAAGATCAGTTCGATGAAGGATGTACTTCCCCTGCTCGAACAGATTGCCAAGAGTGGCAAACCACTGCTTATCGTCGCAGAGGACATCGAGGGCGAGGCGTTGGCGACTCTTGTCGTCAACAAGCTGCGTGGTACGCTGCAGGTTGCTGCTGTAAAGGCTCCTGGATTCGGCGACCGCCGCAAGGCCATGTTGCAGGACATCGCAACGCTCACGGGCGGGAAGGCGATCACCGAAGATCTCGGCATCAAGCTCGAGAACGTGAGTCTGGAGGGTCTCGGCCAGGCCAAGAAAGTCACCATCGACAAGGACAACACCACCATCATCGAAGGTAGCGGCAAGCACAGCGACGTCGAAGGCCGCGTGAAAGAGATTCGCAGCGAGATCGATAAGACGACCAGCGACTACGACCGCGAGAAGCTGCAGGAGCGGTTGGCGAAACTGGTCGGCGGGGTTGCTGTGATCAAGGTTGGCGCGGCGACCGAGACGGAAATGAAAGAGAAGAAGGCTCGGGTTGAGGACGCAATGCACGCAACCCGAGCGGCCGTGGAAGAAGGCATCGTACCCGGCGGCGGCGTGGCTCTGGCCCGCTGTGTCGTCGCTCTCGACAAGCTGAAGGTTGAGGGCGATGAGCGGATCGGCGTCAACATCGTGAAGCGCGCCCTGCAGGAACCGCTACGCCAGATCGCTGAGAACGCAGGCGAAGAAGGCGCCATCGTTTTGGGCAAGGTCAACGACTCGAAAGACCCGAACTTCGGCTACAACGCCCTGAGCGGAGAGTACGAAGACCTAGTCAAGGCCGGCGTGCTCGATCCCACCAAGGTTGTGCGCACGGCTCTGACCAATGCCGGCTCCATCGCGGCGTTGATGCTGACCACGGAAGCCCTCGTCGCCGACATTACGGATGAGAACAAGGGCGCTGCCGCCGCCGCCCACGGGGGCATGGGAGATGCCTACTAAGAACTAGCACACGGTCAACTCTCGTTGAAGGGCGACCTGCGCTGGCGGAAGGAGCGTTCAACAGAATGACCTTCTCGATTCATGGTAGCTATCCGAATAAATGACACACCGGATTGCCGTCGCAAGTTTTGGAGGCGTCCCAATTCGTCTAGTAACTCGCGACAGGTCCGTTGCAATCCCTTGCTGACGGCTATGCACTCCTTTGAACGTTCTAGATTCCGTTTGACTTGCTTAAGCAAGTCCTTGCTTTGCTGTGTCATTTTCGGTGGCTAGATGTTTGGCCACGCAAGGGGGAAGAGGACCGCGAGGTCGCGGTTTGGTGCAGTCGAGTCTACGCGGCACCCTGTCCCTTCGTTTCGCTCTGCCCTTTGAGTCGGTGCTGTTTCTCGCTAAGCATCCGGTCTATCTCGTAAGTCAGTTGCATCAATCCGGACGGGGTCTCGCTCTGAGGCGGCCTCGGTGCAGAGCTTCTGCCAGTTTTCTAAGTTTTCGCCTCGCACAGGGTCACGAATTAATTAGATACCGCCCCCCAACCCTTCTTTCGAGTGCCGAGGTCAGTTGCTACGCTTGCCTGTAGCATCTTTACACTAGACCTAATTGCGCCGATCTGAAGCGCCAACAAACGCCTACCCTGGAAAGGTTAATCGTTCCCACTCAATGGCGAAAGCGAAGCCATTCGTAAGTAAGGCCCGCCACTGAGATCAGCACCATACCCACAAACAGTGCGTCAGATATTAGTGCCTTTATGTCGCGCCGTTTGATACTCAATGCGTTTCTTGTTGGGATTGGCGCGCGCCCGTGAATTTGGCACTGTAGTAAAACTGTAGTAGTTCCATGTTCAGCACCGAGCAAGTTGGGTCATAACCGATCAACACACTCACCTTGTGAGAGGTTGGAAAGTAAAGTAAAGTAGAGAATTTTCATAACGGATCAGAACTTACTATGGACTCAAAATCCGCCGGTACTTGGTACCTTGGGGGTTCAACTCCCCCTCCCGGCACCACACTCAAAACAGCGTCAGAGGCGGGCAAGGCGCACAGAGCAGCTTTCGAACCAAGGCGCTCAAATCATCGAAATTCGGCCTTGTGACGCCGGTGTGACGGAAACCGTCGTCCCACATGGATGCGCTCCGCCACGTTCAACGGGAACCAGTTGGCCTTGAGAAGGGTCGTTCGTGAGCCGCTGCCGGTCCTGCGGCGTGGCACACCCTCGGCTGGCAGACTGTGCGTCTCCTCGCAGTTCGAGGGAGATGGCACGGCACTTCAGAGCGGGGTGCTCCCGTGCGGCAGGCAGATGCGCAGGCGAGTGGGGATCAACGCACCGTCGCCCCGTCAACTATCCACCGAGCGCAATGACCGCCATAGCGTTGCCGTAGACTCTTTTTCGCGAGACGTTAAGGGTTCTTTGCTCCAAAGTGAAGACCTTCGATAGACTCCCAGTTGTTGTTGCACCTAAGTAGCGTTCGGGAGGTCTGGCCTAAACACGCGCCTGCTTTCCTCTTGGCCTTAGAAGTTGTACTTCAGGCCAAATTGAATCTGCCGCATCGGTATAGCCAGGGATCCGATAACACCAGCGCTGCCCGGCCCGTCATCAATGAAGTTATCCGGCTGCGCAAAATTGGGATGGTTGAAAGAGTTGAAGAGTTCGGCGCGGAACTCCAAGCTTTGTGCCTCTGACAGCCGGAACAATTTGCGGAAAGAAAAATCAAACACGTTTTGACCAGGCCCGATGAGCACATTCCGCCCTGCGTTGCCGAACGCAAAGCCGTTCGGAATGGCAAACGCATCCACATCGAACCAGCGACCAGGGGTCCTTTGGCCGCGCGGTAGGTTGCCGTTACGAATCTGGTCTGCCCGCACGATCCCCTGGGTGCCGGTGTTTGAAGGGTCGAAACCTAAATACGGCGAGAAAGGGAACCCACTTGCCAGGGTGTAAATACCCCCCAAATGCCATCCAGCGAAGACAGAGTCCATAAGCCCGTTCTTCGGATGCGAACCTCGGCTCCCAAACGGCACCTCATAGTCGAAGCTTAGCACCCAGCGAAGTGTTTGATCGAAATCCGCCCGGCCCCGCTCTGCAGCCAAGTCATAGCTATTCTGGGCAAAGGGTGCCGCACAGCAGATTTCCGGAAGGTCGTTGATCGCCTTGCTATATGTGAACGCGCTAAGAAAGTACAACCCGTGAGTTGTACGCTTCTCGGCTTTTACCTGCAGCGCGTTGTAGTTTGAATTAGCTATGTTGGTAATGGCTGTAAACCCGCCAAATTGCGGATATGGCCGCCGCACCTGGACATCGCCTGGGCCCGGAATAGGGTCCTGATTGGGGTCTATTACTCCTTGCAGGTGAGTACCCTTCGATCCTGCATAGGCGAACTCGACGGTGATTGCCGCTGGTAGTGCCCTCTGCACCGCCAGGTTCCAGGCTTGGTAGTAGGGCGTGTGCAGACGCGAATCTACGCTGGTTACTCCCGGATTGATGGCCTGGCTAGGATTGAGCGGCGGGAAACCTTGTGACACTGTCACCACGGCCGTAATCCCGTCGCTGATAAACGTGGGCTCATAGAAGAACGGGAGGTTATATGCGAGCTGAAGAGGCGCAGCTGTGCGAATTTCCTGTCCGCTGAAGAAGATTCCGTATGCTCCCCGTAGCACCGTTTTGCCGTTCTCCTTCGGAGTCCAGGCAAAACCAACGCGTGGAGAGAAGTTGGACTTGTCAGCCTGCACGAGCCCGCGTGAAGCGCCGTTTTGCCCAGCGACTACGATAGTTCCCGTGTTGTAGTCGAAATTGGCCTGGCGATTGTCCTTTTCGACGATCGGAGAAAAGTAGTCATAGCGCAAACCCAGGTTCAGGGTCAGGCGCCGCGTTATTTTCCAATCGTCTTGCACGAATGCCGATGGCACTTTTTGCCGATTGTGCAAGCCAATTACGGTTGAGATCCTCGCCGTGATCGGCAGTCCAAGCAACATATCAGCGAGTGGACTGCCTTCGTTTCCAGTGACGGGGTCCTGCGTGAACTGACCGCTGAAGATAAATTGTCCTCGTGGTGCCGCTTCCTGTGAAATATTGAATTGGCTCCAGCGAATTTCGCCACCCAGTTTGACCGTATGTCCACCGCGCACTAGCGTAAAAACGTCTGTAATCTGCCGCTCTTGGCTCGCCAGCAGTGTGGGCGCAAATCTCGGATCTCCCACTCGACGATATCCACCGCCAGGAGAGAACAACGTGAGTCCGTTTACACGTGGATCGTTGGGAACGCCGGGCACCTGCAGTTCCGTGGGCGGAAGTACAGTGCCGCCGACAGGTAGTCCCCGTCGAATGTGTACGTGATTAAAACCGACGCGGAATTCATTCACCGCTCGAGGCGTAAGCGTGCGTGTGTATCCCAGTGACGCTCCCTTTGCGTCCTCGTACCCGATACCCGTACTGGAATCGCCGCCATTTGCTAATCCTGGTAGAGGTGCTGGACGCAAGTCGGTTCGTCCGCTTTGCGAATAGCGCACGAAAATACGATCGTTATTGTTTGGAACATAGTCGATTCGCCCGTCGCCTTCATCAATGGTGTCCATCTCAATGGGCGAAATTACGAAATTGTTATAAGCGTTAGGATCAGTCCCTACTGGTACCGCCTGGTTAGCGGTCGGATATAGATTCATGAAGGCTTGACTGATTGGGGCAATTCGATTCCCGGGAATCACGTTCCCGGGAAACGGCAGGCCTGTCTGCGGGTCAAAAATAATCGGTTCATACGGAGCTGAGAAATCACCCGTGCGTTCGGGCACTAACGGAATCTTCGAGACCCAGGTCAGTGGGTTGCGAATACGTGTCCCTTGATAGTCGCCGAAGACGAACAACCTGTTCTTGATTACCGGCCCCCCCAACGTGCCTCCAAACTGGTTTTGCTTGAACGAAGCCTTCTTCGCAGTTGGGTCTTCGAAATAATCGCGCGCGTCAAGGGCCGAGTTGCGGAAAAACTCAAACACTCCGCCATGAAACCTATTCGTCCCTGATTTGGTTATTGCGTTGACTACCGCTCCACCGCTGCGCCCAAATTCCGCGGAATAACTGTTCGTCTGGATCTTGAATTCGTGGATGGCGTCTACGTTCGTGCGCAGCACGAGTCCGCCGTTGTCGTTGGAGTTGTTATCGATTCCATCGAGAAGAAAATTATTCAGAGTTCCGCGTGTGCCGTTCGCGACAAAGCTGTTTTGTCCTCCCGTACTGCTGCCGCCAGTGTTCCCGTTGGTTCCGGAACTGGTCCGAACAACTCCCGTACTCAACGTAGCCAGTTGTGTGTAATCGCGTCCATTGAGCGGCAGCTGAACGATCTGCCTATTCGTGATCACCTCCCCGAGCGAGGAAGTCTCACTTTGAATGGCCGGCGCCTCAGCCGTCACCTCGACACTCTCTGAGACCGAGCCGACACTCAGGGCGAAATCGATCCGCAGACGGTCCTGCACTCTGATTGTGACCGTGGGTCGCGTCTCGATTTTGAAACCTTGCGCTTCGACAGAAACCTTGTACTCGCTCGGCTGCAGCGGTGGCGAGGCATAATCGCCCGAAGCGTCAGCCTGGGTTCTACTGATTGTTCCGGTCGCGAGGTTTGTAAATGTAATCGTCGCCGAACCAATTGCGGCGCCTTGATTGTCGCGGATCGTCCCAGCAATTGTGCCCGTATCAACCTGTGCTCCAACTACCGCTCCTACCAGCACCACAAATGCCGCTGCGCTAAATATCCTCATCATAATTAGGTAATTAGAACATCAAAAGAAGGGAAAAGAAATAGAAAATATACTAAACGCAAGATATCGTAAGCCGCGTAGGGCGCCATACTTCGATCCACATTCTGAGGTCCAGCTCAGGGCACATTCGTTTGCGTCGATGTTCCCCTCTGGCAGCTTGACTGAGAACGAAGTGGGCGGATAGCGTGACGGGCTTAGTAAACGGATCAGAACTCACCCGTGTACTCAAAATCCGCCGGTACTTGGTACCTTGGGGTTCAACTCCCCTCCCGGCACCAGCCTCGAAGCCCTGTCGCGAGAGGATGTAGAGCAGGTGGTCCAGTACGAACCGAAAGGTGATTCACATGGATCTGGTAACGCGGTGTGATAAAAGAAGACCACTCCTCATGAGCACAGCCTGCGGTAAGGTTGGCCCTGCGTAGCGCCCTGCAGCTACTGCGTCTAGCTCCAAGGCGACACAATCATCTTTGTTGTGGGCTCGAAGTCAGAAACGTTCCGCGTAACCAGTGTGAGTCCGAAAACCTCCGCAGTGGCCGCAATGAATGCATCCCTAGGTTCTATCGGGCGTCCTAAGGATTCCCTTCGCGCAATCAGCCGCCCGCACATATTAGCGACCTCAAAGTCGACAGGCAGAATTCTTCCTTCAAAGCGCAACCGCAGATCCTTCTGTAGCCAACCATCGAGGCGTTCACGGCGTTTACCGGTTGCCAGGCGCTCGATCCCATAACGCAGCTCGGTAATGGTCACCACACTGATGAAAGCGCTGTCCTCTTCGACTTCAGCGAGCCACTTCAGCACCCCAGGGTTTGGTCGTGGCCGCATTGGTTCCGAAACGACGTTCGTGTCCAGCAGAAAATTCATAGCTCAATCTTGCGCAGTCGCAGGGACAAACGTTTGAGCCGTATTCCAGAGCCACGTAACGGTGACGTCGCCAAAAACTCGGCCAGATTCCCTCTGCGGCGAAACTTCCGCTCCCATTGCTCAGCAGCAACGATCACTGCGGTAGTGCGACCGTGCTTCGTGATTTCCTGCGGCCCTTCTGACTTCGCCTTCTCTATCAGTTCACTGAATTTTGCCTTCGCCTCGGCCACAGTCCAAGCATGGGTGCTCATTTTTCTACTCCGACACGCCAAATCAATTTATAGTCATAATAGTCATTTCTTGGGTTCTGCACAAGCTTTTCGTAACGTCGGTGGCGTGGCTTTTTAACTAGGGACGACCATAGTCGCCTCTGCGAATTTTGGCCGTTCGCGCACTGTAGTGGTGAGGAGTTTGGTCCGGCGCCGCGCGGCTCCCGATTTGCGAATCAGGATCTTTCGACTGAGCGGATTGCGGTTTGTGCAGTGCAATTTCGTTCAGGATCTTAATCACTAAGATTCGGGGGACAAATCAAAGGCCGCGAATTGCAACTCAAGCGATATTCGCTCGCTGCTTCGCCTGTAGAATGAGATCCGCCATCACATCGCGATGACGCTCAAAGGTGTCATCGACAACCGTAATCGTCGGAATAATCTCGCTCTCGGCGGAAACAATCTTGGGCTCGAATGGGGCAAAACCAGACTCGTGCAGGCCACTGCTGCCCCGTCCCGGAGCAGGATGGCTGAGGTGCTGGAATGCGCGAGCGTATTTCGTGTAAGCCGGCCAGTACGCCGACTCGCGCTGTACGTGAAACACCGGAATGAACGAGAGCAGCGCGTCGTAGTGCATTTCCCCGAACACCATCACCTTCGGATATCTCTCTTTCAAATCAGCAACCAAACGTCGCGTACCTTCGTGCGAATCGGCCCTGGTGTTGTTCTCCCATCCGCCGACGATATCGAGGAAATAGGCGTCGAGCCCGAAGCGGTCGATCACGTCAGAGATGCGATTAAACAACCAATTGCGCCACGAATCGACGCCGACGTTCATGTACGGGCTCCAGCCCTCCATATGGCGGTCATTGTCCCAGTCTACCCAGTTCAAGTCGAAGTGATCCCCGTCGATTTGCGACATCGTGGCGTCGGCGTATTGCGAGAATTCCGGATGCAGCATGTTTGCGCAATTGGTGCCGAACATGGGCATGAAGTGGTAGCCGAGTTTCTGCCCTTCGTGGATCAGACGCCGGAATCCTTCGTCGCCACCCATGCGAAGGTCTGTTTTGTAAAGCGGGTAGTTCCAGTAGAACCGGCCGTCCCATGCAGGAAGCAGGACGAAAACATTTCGCGGCGGGATCTGGCTTGCAACCCAGTGCAGGATGAGTAACATTTTTGCGTAGTCGTTAAAGATGTAACCGGTCCAGTGCATGCCGTGCAGGTTGATGGCCATCGCTGCCTCGCGGCACCACGGCGCGACATCAGTGCGCGCCTCCCAGTTGGGAATCTGGAATGCTTTCTCTACGTGGGCGAAATGAGGTCGGCATGCTGCCTCCATGCTGGGGGCGCGGCCGGCGCACCATAACGGACTCTGCAGGGTTGGGCTCTTGACCCATCCTGCCTGCTCGTAGACCAGTTCGACGCGATAGCCGTTTTCTCCCGGCTGGAAGTAAAAGCGATGGGCGCGGACACTGTCGCAGCGCGCGGACAAATAAAAAAAATCGGAATTGCCACTTTGAATGATGGAAAGCGGTGTGTTGAACATCGTCGCCATGCCGCGTTCAAGGAATAGCGCGCCCGCGCCAAACGGATATCCCAGGAGTACCTCATCATCCTTGTGATCGTTGAAAGGAAGTCCTCCCGCCGAGATTTTCCCGCGTGGCACTCCGCGCACGATTGCCACGATCGATTTGATTGGCCGCTCCATCTCGGCTGAAGCGCTCCACTCGATCTGATCGCCGTTTTTTCGAATGCGTACTTGCATCTTTCCGGGGGCAGTCTGTTGTCCACCTGCCCAAACCAGCTGAGTGCAGCTGACATCGAGACCGCTGGGAACCGCTTGCACGGTTATCGCCCGGCGGTCAAGGCCATAGGTGTTTTCAAAGGTGTGCAGGCGGAATGAGAATCGCAACCCGCCAAATTCGACTGCCGGCTCGGGAAAGTCGTAGCTGAACTTCATGAAACTGACGCCGCGGGGAGGAATAATGACTTCGCTCGTAGAAGTCAAAGGAAGAATGGGGTCTGACGCTGGAGATGAAGCTACAGGAGCCGAAGCGGTGGACAGAGTGTCTGCGGTCCTGACTTCTCTCAGGGCCGGAATTCCACTGAGCGCCAGCGATGCACCGGCTGCGCTTCTCAGCAACTCACGGCGGGAAAGCTTCTTCTCCATATTTTGAGCCTCTTTTGGGGAATTCAATCGGACTTGAATCAGAATGTCGGCATGTCGCGCTTCCCTTAACGAAAACGCCACCACGCCGTTCTCTTAGGACTTCAGCAACACATACGTGTAGTAGCTTTCCCTGTCGATGTTCATGGCGCCCGAAATGTTATGCGGGAGGGGGGAGCAAGTCAATGAGAGCTAAACGGGAAAAGGGCGAAGCGAAAAGCTGCTGTATCCTCACAATAACGATAAATAAATATTGACAAACGATAAATCTTAGGCCCAAGATGGACCCACCATGAAAAGAAGCTCCACAGCGTTTCTTCAAGTAGTCATTGTGCTCATCAGCATCGGCGCTCTTGCTCTCATGCTTTGGGAACCCCACATCGAGGGTAGGAATGTGCATGCCACGCTCTTTGAGATTTACTTCAAAGATCCCTTTTTGGCGTATGCGTATATAGCGTCCATCCCGTTTTTCATGGCGCTCTATCAGGCATTCAAGGTGTTGGAGTACGTAAAACAAAATAAGACATTCTCACAGGCGACCGTGAAAGCTTTGCGGACTATAAAATATTGCGCAATAGCCATTATCGGTTTTGTTGCGGTATCAATAATTTTCATTATCTTTGCCGACAAAGATGACCGACCGGCGGGGGTCTTCATGCGTATCCTCATTACCTTCGTTTCGATCGTCATCGCCACCTCGGCAGCGGTGTTTGAACGGATTTTACAAAATGCCGTGGATATAAAGTCCGAGAACGACCTAACGGTTTAAAAAAAGGGCATGGCAATCATAATTAACATCGACGTCATGTTGGCGAAGCGGAAGATGAGCGTCACCGAGCTCGCGGAGAAAGTCGGCATCACGATGGCCAACATTTCCGTCTTGAAAAACGGCAAGGCAAAAGCGGTCCGACTATCAACATTGGAAGCGATTTGCAAAGCGCTGGAATGTCAGCCTGGAGATATTTTGGAGTATAACGAAGCAAGATTTTTACAAAGAAAATCCGGTCCATAAGGCCGGATCGTCGATTACCTAACGACCGCCTGCTTGGTCAGGTTCCTCTTCAATCAGATTCTCGCGCGCGTTGGTGCGCATATTCGGCGACGACTGCTGCGGGCGAAGGCCCTTGGGTGGTGCTACTTGTGGGGACTTGACGTGGAAAAGGTCCGAAATTATTGGCGGGCTCTGATTTTGTGGCTTGGGGGACGATGACGAACCTGGCCCACTCAAGCCCGGGCAGGCCATAGGCCCTCGATTCCATTAGGGATCGCGGGCAGCTGGCTCGGTCTGTCCTAAGCACTCAGCTCGAGTGGGCAGTGTTCAGTTCTTTCAATTGTGTTGGCCGAGTCTTGAGCCCTCGCTGTGCAGTGTAAACCCAGTGATGTCGTTGTTTACGACAGAAGGCGGAGTCACAGAAACCACGACCGTACGCATCCAATTCCCATGACTCCCGAGTACGAAGAATAGTTGGATGACGGCACCAGTGGCACCGGGCACCGGCGGTGAAGCAAAGTGAATTGTAAGGTTACCGGTGCAATCCGGGTTCACGTGGTAGGTGCCGGATTCTTCGTTCTGAAACCCACTGACTGGATCAATGGGTCCTGGTGTCGGGGAGGTTACGCCGTTCAATGTATTTAGAACATAGTCGGTTTGTGTAAAGTACCCTCGGCCATCGAAGTGCGCCATAACCAATCCCTGGCGGTCCTCGGCCGTGCCGTCCGCGTGGAAAAGCTGACCGCTCACGGTAGAGGCGTAGTCGCCGCGGAGCGTAGCGTCTGAGCAGGCGTCATTGGCGAAAGCAGGCGCTCCAGTTGCCAGGGACACTAGACAGATCGTGGTCATGGTGATCATTTTTGCAATAGAGAATTTCATCCCGTTGACTCCAGGTTTGAAATTCGGTGCCATTACTGCTCTAGCATTTGCAAAGTAAGGAGTGGGTTCAAGGTCCTGCGCTTTGAAAAGCATTGCAGCCAAGGAAATCGCGGTGTTCATCGGAATTTCTCCGTTTTTTGTTTTTTGGGTCCTGCGCAAGTCGGAAAATCTGTGCGGCATGACAATCTCCGAAACGCCAATCCTAAATACCTGATTTCACGCGGCCAAATCTTCATAGAAGCTTGAAATTTTCTTGATAAAATCTTCAGGCCCCGCCTGGGTTGCAGCTGATCACCTCCATGGGACATGCGTACGAGTTTGGCGAGTTTCAACTCGATCCGGCTGAGCGGACTCTTGTCCGCCAGGGCAAACCGGTGCCCCTTACACCTAAGGTTTTCGATACTCTGGTTCTTCTTGTCGAAAATGCAGGCCGCCTGGTCAGCAAAGCCGAGTTCATGAAGCAGGTATGGGCTGACGCATTTGTCGAGGAAGCGACTCTGGCCCAGAGTATCTCCCAGGTGCGTAAGGCGCTCGGCGAGCCTGACGTTGTCGAGACCGTGCCCAAGAAGGGATACCGGTTTTTGGGACAAGTCACGACGGTTGAAATAACCCAGCCGGTCCCAAATGTTTCGTACTCTTCGGCAAGTGCCGCTCCCTCGGGCAGACCGGTACGCCCGCTAACGAGGGCACGGCATTGGATCTGGCCTATAGCGGTGGCCGTTTTCCTGACCGCATCGGCTTTCATTTACTTTTACGGACGGACGGCAACTACCCACTCGAGTATCCGCTCACTTGCTGTACTTCCTCTGCAAAATCTTTCCGGCGATCCCAGTCAGGAATACTTCGTGGATGGCATGACCGATGAACTGATCACCGACTTGGCTCAGATTCATTCGCTTCGGGTAATCTCGCGCACGTCTGTGACGCAATTCAAGCACGCCCAGAAGAGCCTTCCCGAAATTGCCGCGCAGTTGAACGTGGACGCGGTCGTCGAGGGATCGGTCGTGCGCACGGGCGACAGGATCCGCATCACCGCGCAGCTTCTGGACGCCCGCCGCGACCAGCATCTTTGGGCTGCCAGCTATGAGCGCGAGATCACCGATGTTCTGGAATTACAAGGTCAGGTGGCAAGAAATATCGCCGACCAGATCAACATCAAAATTACTCCCCAGGAGGGTGCGACACTCACGTCCCGCCGGCCTACGAATCCTGCTGCTTATGATGCACTGTTGACCGGCAAGTATCTTTTCAACCGAAGAAACGCAGCCGACACCGAGAAGGCCATCGGCTATCTCCAGCAGTCGGTAGAATCTGATAGTAACAACGCGGAAGCCTGGGCCGCGCTTGCCTATTGTTACACGTCGCTCGGTTCCGATCTGGCCGCCGCCGATCCGGCCAAGGTGATCCCACGTGCGCGCGCAGCGATCGCCAAAGCCCTGGAACTCAATCCCAATCTTGCCGAAGCTCATACCACACTCGCCTGGATCAAACTCTGGTACGACTGGGACTGGAACGGCTCGGAGCAGGAATTCCGCCGATCGCTGGAATTGAATCCCAACGACTCAGTTGCGCACCGCGAATACTCGCACTATCTCCAGTTGCGAAAGCGCTTCGATGAAGCCATCTCAGAAAACATGCTGGCTATCGAGCTCGCTCCGCTCGACATTCTGCCGTCAATCCATTTGGCATGGGTTTATGCAGATGCCCGTGACGCAGAGAAAGCTGTCGCTCAAAGCCAGCACGTCCTGGAAATGGATCCGTCATTCGTCGGTGCGTACTTGCTGCTTGCGCGAGGACGTGAGCTGCAAGGCAAATGGAAAGATGCCATTGCGGCGCTCGAGATGGCAAAAGCATCGTATCCACACGCGTATCTTGCTGGAATGGCATACGTTAATGCGGTCTCGGGAAACAAATTGGAAGCCCAGCTGGCTCTTTCACGTCTTAAGGAATTTTCTCGCCACAACTATGTCTCCCCGATCGACTTCGCGGTCTGTTACGCGACTGTCGGAAATCGCGATCGGGCATTCGAATATCTGGATCAGGCCTATCGGCAGCACGATACATGGATAGTTACCCTCGCTGTAAACTCTGGCCTGGACAATTTGCGCTCCGATCCACGATTTCACGAGCTCGAACAGCGCGTTGGATTTTAAGATCGCCCGTTAGCAATAGTTAGGGATTAGACAGCTGAATTTCTGGCCAACTCAGTCAATCCTTACTCGTGGCGGAGCGCCGCCATTGGTTCGATCTTGGCCGCCCGCCGTGCGGGGATGTAACTGGCGGCAATGGCTACCGCACTGAGCACAAAAATAACGGCAAGAAATGTCATCGGGTCCGCAGGCTGGGTGCCGTAGAGCAAACTTGACATCAAACGAGTCAGCGACAACGCTCCAGCAATGCCCACAGCAATTCCGCTGATTGCGAGAATCACGCCATGCGAAACAATCAGTCTAAGGACGTCATCTTTCTGCGCGCCTAATGCCATGCGGATGCCAATCTCTTGGATGCGTCGTGAGACGAAGTAGCTCATCACTCCGTAGATGCCAACAGCCGCCAGAACCAATGCCACACTAGCGAATGCCCCCAACAGGATCAGGTAGAATCGCGATTCTGCAGTTGCTTTTCCGATCACTTGCTCCATGGTCTGCACTTCGGAAATGGATGCATTTCTATCCAAGGAATGAATAGCTGCCTTTACCACGGGAGCTACGCTCGCAGCGTCGGTCGTTGTGCATACGACCAAAGTTATGTACGCGAACGGTCCCGTGGGGTTCTGTAGATAATCTCGTGACTGTAAAAAGGGAACGAATACTTCCTCTTCCGCAGGCCCTATCCAGTTACTGCGAACGGTGTTTTTCGTCACCCCAATTACGGTCACCCAGGACGATGTTTTTGCGGTACTGTCGTCAAAGGTGATGCGCTTGCCGATGGGATCTTCTCCTGGCCAGTGGAGACGCGCCATGGACTGGTTAATGACAACCACACCAGAAGTATCGAAATTGTCTGCTTCGCTGACGTCACGTCCCTTCAAAATCGGGATTCGCATGGTGCGGAAGTAGCCGGGGAAAACCGCGCGAAACGTTGCCACCGGCGATTCGCCTGGACGCTCCAGCGGCCGCCCTTCCACATGGAAAGGAAAGCCCCACTGATCACCCGCAAGCGGAAGATGATTGATTCCGCTTGCCGATTGCACGCCGGAAATAGCAGCAACTTTCTGCAGTACTTGCTGGTAAAAAGGCTCGGTATGTCCAGCCCTGGCTTGCTCCGTGCCCAAAATCCCCACCTGCATCGAAAGCACGTTATGCGAATCGAATCCCGGATCAACGTTTTGTAGCGCGACAAACGTGTGGATCATCAGCCCGGCTCCGGCGAGAAGAATGACCGCAAAAGCAAATTCAGAACTCACAAGCAGTCCACGCAACTTGTTGCGCCGGAGGCCCTCGGTGGATCCCCGATGTCCTTCTTTCAAGGCATCACTGACATTGGCGCCAGAAGCTTTCCATGCAGGGAGTATCCCGAAAGCAACTCCCATAAGCACCGAAATCGTCAGCACAAAAAGCACTACATATTGATCAACCGTAATCGTTTCTAGCCTGGGTATTTGCGGTGGACCCAGCGCGACCAGTACTCGCGTTCCCCAGAGCGCAAGCAGTATCCCTGCAATTCCGCCCAAGGCTGCGATCAACAAGCTCTCAACGAAATGCTGCCGGAGTACTCGCCACCGCATGGCTCCCAGGGCAGCGCGAAGGGCAATTTCTCGTTCCCGGGCAGCGGATCGTGCCAGGAACATATGCGACACATTCGCACAGCCAATCAGCAGCACAAATCCTACTGCCCCAAACAACACGAGTAATGCGGGGCGAATGTTTCCTACAACTTTTTCGCGCAGCGACATCACCTGCACATTGCGGTTGGTTCCGGGATATTCCTTATCCAGACGGGCGGCGATCTCCCTCATCTCAGCTTGGGCCTGTTCCAGAGTCACATTTGGCTTCAGTCGAGCGAACACCCGGAGGGAGTTCCCCCCACGACTGCTCAGCCTCTCCCGCAGGGACAACGGTGCCCAGATCGCAGATTTCGTTGCCCAAAACGGGGCAAACTGAAAATCACGCGGCATAACTCCGATCACTGTGTACTTGCTGCCGTTGAGCGCAATCGAACGGCCGAGAACATTGCGGTCACCCGCGAAGTGGGTTTGCCAAAGGCCATAGCTCAACACCACTTCGTGGTCTTTTCCCGGTTCCTGTTCTTCTGGAAGAAATGCTCTTCCGATTAGTGGATGAACGCCCAAGAGCGAGAGGATCTCTGAGGTGATACGGAGTCCGGGCACCCTTTCTGGGTTGTCAGTTGCGTTGAGGTTTGGACTCCACGATTCCGCCGCACCCATGCTTGCGAAAACATGGTTTTGTCTTTGCCAATCCGCAAAATTAGCAGGTGCGACCGGATTGCGACCGTTATGGAGAATCACTACCAGCCTTTTGTCGTCTTCATAAGGCAGGGGACGCAGCAGCACCGCATTCACCACGCTGAAGATCGCAGCATTCGCTCCAATGCCGAGGGCCAAGGTGATGATAGCCACCACTGCGAACCCCGGACCTTTGCGCAGCGTGCGGAAGGCATAGCGAACGTCTTGACCCAAACCAGTCATCGGTAACTCACTTCCCACCGCAACGTGCACACGGGATTCATTTTGGCTAAACCGCATTGCCAGCGGACGATGATCCAGCCCTAATTGCGTGGGCTCCCTAGGTCATTCACTTCAAGCAATCGTCCTAACGCAACCGGTGTGCGGCATTGGAACGACGCACTATCCCGTTCCAGGTTCTCGTCGGGAGACTGTAGCACTTCCTTCTCTCCAATCGCTCCCGATGTTGGTATGACGTTTTAGGCTCCGTGCCTCCGAGAGGGTGTCCACTATTGGACGACGACGTCCACAACTGGGCAGCAGCAACGGACATCAGGCGCCAACCGGATGCATCCAACGACAGCTAAGGCTGTAGTAGAAACTGTGGTAGTTCCATCTCAGAACGGAGCATTTTGGGTCAGAACGAATCAGAACGTTCAGTCTGTAAGCGGTTGGAAAATAGAATGGAGTACAAAATTTTCCAAATGGATCAGAACCTGTCCGGGTACTCAAAACCCGCGATGTGGGCGTCCCCACCCCGATGACGTGGTGCAAACGTGATGTGATTAGTCCTCCAGTAATCTGTGCTGATCGACGTCGGCCTATTCATACCGTATGGCGGCTATCGGGTCGACGCGTAGCGCTCGACGGGCCGGTACCAACATAGCCAAGATCGCAACCGCCAGTAGGACGCCCACCGCCGCGACGAACGCACTCGGATCGAACGCGCTTAGGCCTGGGACGAGGAACAAAGTGAGCGGCCGAGTAACCCAAAAAGCAAGTATCAGGCCCACGGTCATTCCCGATGCGACGAGTACAAGACCTTGACGGCCGATGACTCGCAGCACGTCCAGCGAGGTTGCACCAAGTGCGATGCGTACCCCAATCTCCCGTATGCGGCCGGAAATTGAATATAGAAGCACTCCGTAGAGTCCGATTGCCGCCAAAATGAGCCCGAGTAATCCCATGGTTCCCAGCATTACAGCCCCAGCCTGGCTCGGCAGCAGCGCTAGTCCAAGCGCCTGACTCATTGGTTTCGTCTCGATCGCTGCTGTGGAATCGAGGTGTCCCAAGACTCCGGAAATAGGTTTCACGTATGCCGCCGCCGAATTGGTTGTTCGAAGGAGAAAGTGTAGGTTCACCGGCTCGGCGTAAGCGAAGTACGGCTGAAATATGGCGAGCCGTTGCTTCTCTGCAAGCGTAAAGTACTTGCTGTCTTTCACCACTCCCACAATGAGCTGAGGCTCAGCGCCTTTGAAGTCGCTGGTAATTGTGTGACCCACCGGGTCCGCGTTTCCAAAAACTGTCTTCGCGAAGGTTTCATTCACAATGACCACTGGTTGGGAACCCTTCCGATCCGCAAGAGAAAACTCACGCCCGCGCAAAATGGGGGTGCCGACGGTGCGAAAATAATCAGGGCCGACGTTGTTGCATTCGTACGATACTCGAACGCGATCGGCGGACACATCCGTTCGCAGATCCGTTTCGGTCATGCAATTGTCATTTAAGGGAACGCGTTGTGTGATCGCAGCGGATTCCACTCCGGGCAGAGCCCGCAATTGCTCGAGCGCCGAGTGGACAATACCCATCTGCTTTTTTTGATCGGCCCCCGCGTAATTTTCAGGAACGAGCCGCATGTGAGCCCAGATCGTGTGGTGCACATCGAAGCCAGGATTCATGGATGTGGCCCGGAGCAGGTTGTGCACAAACAGAAAGCCGGTTGCCAGCAGAACAACGGACGCCGCGAGCTGCCCGGCAACTAGAACGCTGCGCAGATTCCAGGTATGCCCCGTCTGGCGCTGGTCCTGCTTTAAAGCGTCGTTTACGTCTCTTCTTGCCGCTTTGAGGGCGGGCAGCAAGCCGCAAAAAAGTGCACTCGCGATGACCGCGCCAAGCGAGTACCCCATTAGGCGCCAGTCAGGCGAAATTACGACATGAACCGGGATAGGCACGGGAACGGCAATTTTGCCCACGACATTTGTGCACGCGATGTCGAGGAGCAGCCCCGCGAGTGAGCCGAGAGCAGAGAGCAATAGACTTTCCGCCAGGAGATGTCGGATGATGCGCTTGCGGCTTGCACCAAGCGATACGCGGAGAGCCAACTCGTGCGAACGGCTGGAGGCGCGTGCTAACAACAAGCTCGCGACATTGGTGCAAGCAATCAGCAGCACCAGGCCGACTACGATCATAAGCATCGCGAAGAAGGCGGAAACAGCGCCGGGTATGTTCTGATTGAGCACATCGAATCCGGTCACGCCCGTAACCCGTACCTGGTTTGCTCGCTTCCGGCCGTCCTTCGGGTAAATGCGGTCGAGTTGCTCAAACACGCTTTGCAGTCGTGCGCGAGCAATCGGGAGGGTCATGCCCTTCGGCATACGGGCGTAGAACTGGACGTCCTCGTCATCCCGTCTTACCGGAATATAGACTTCCGGCGAGATGGCGAAACCAACAATTGAACGGTGGTTTGCCGGAAGCACACCGACGATGGTAAAGATCTGCCCGTCCAGAATTAGCTTGCGACCGAGTATTCTAGGATCACTAGCGAACTTGCTGCGCCACACTCGATAAGAGAGCACGGCGGTTTCCCTCTCATTAGGAGCGATGCCACGACCCAAGTGAAAGGGAGCGTCCAAAGTCTTGAAGTAGTCATCGGTGACCAAGCCCGCATAGAACCGATTGGTCTGGTCGCCGGACCGCCAGTTCACTTCGCGCTCGACATTGATCCCGGCGGTGCCATCGAAAACGTCCGAAGCCCGCAGAAACTTATAGTCTGTAAGCGATGAACCGCTGTTCCCACCCTCCCAAATGGCGATCAGGGATGCGCTATCCCGGGCGGAGGGTTCGCTGAATAGGAAGCTGGTTGTTATGCTGAAAATCGTCATGTTTGCCCCGATGCCCAGCGCGAGGCAAAAGATCGCTGTCGCCGCAAACCCAGGGTTGCGCCGGAAGGCGCGGGCCGCGTAGCGCAAGTCTGAGAACAGGTCCTCCAACCACTGGATCTGCCACACACCGGTGGTTTCTTCGGAGGCTCTCAATCGAGAACCGAACTCCCGGCGTGCCTTGGCTAGCGCTTCATGGGCCGGTACGCCACCCTGCTCCAGTTCCGCGGCGCGGCTCTCGATGTGGAACTGCATCTCATCGGCGAGCTCGGAGTAAAAGCGCGAGCGGCCGACCAGCCAGCAGAGCCGACGCCAAAGTTCTCTCAGGAATGACATGGACGCAGTTTTCTTACGCAGTTTTCATGACTAATTGAATGGCGTTAACCAGTTTGTTGAACTCGTTCTCTTCTGAAACGAGCCGGGCCCTTCCCTCTTTTGTGAGCCGGTAAAACCGCGCCTTTCGGTTCGTTTCCGAAACTCCCCATTCCGCGCGGAGCCAACCTTTGAGCAACATGCGGTTCAGCGCGGGATACAGCGATCCTTCTTCGACATCGAGCACGTCCGCTGAGCACTGTTTAATGCGGCGCGCAATTGCGTATCCATGCAATGGACCGCCTGACAAAGCACGAAGGATGAGCATGTAGAGAGTACCGGGTAATAATTGCGGTGAATCGTCAGCCATAGTAGTCCAGACTATATATAGTCTGGACTAGGGATGGAAGCAAAGTCAAGATCTTTTGCATTCGAGCGATTCGCATAAGCGAGGGCAGTAGTGCCGTTTCGGGGTCATTAGGATTGCGGCGTCGACCCAGCGCACTGTAGTTGAACGGTATTGGTTTCCCGGCACCATCCTGGGAAAAGTAACAAGCAGGCGCGAGCTAAGACCATTTCCAGCTTAACCTGTCAATTGTCTTGAATTTCATTTCTTGATCTGGTAGACGAACTATTCCGAGTCACAAGGATTCCCGATGAGCCGTACTAGAAATGGATACTGATGACCATCTCCGGTGTAATCTTCTAACTCCTGCCGGGAGCGATGTCTGGCTAGCCCAGAGCGATGCCCCTGGAATTGGTGTGTGGAAACGGAATGTACTCGAACGAAGCGTTGGGTTTCCGATAAAACCTCCTGTAAAGATGCGCGACAAGACAGAGCGTTTCAGGTCGCGAATGGCGGAGCGGATTCAACGGGTCAACATGACTTTTTGACACAAGATTTTTCGACCGGGCTTGTACGGCAAGTATCGGTGTGCTTCGTTGCGAAAGGCTGAGAACATGATTCGTGCTCAGTATGTTCTCGTATCGACGTTATTCCTAGGCTTAGGAACGGTACACGCTGCGGATAGCGATGGCAACTGGACTATGCCCGCGAAGGACTATGCGGCGACCCGTTATAGCGCGCTGTCCGAGATCAACACGAAGACCGCCAAGGGACTCCATCCCGTCTGGACCTTCTCGACCGGCGTTTTGGGAGGACACGAGGGCCAGCCACTGGTGGTCAACCACACGATGTACGTGGTGACGCCCTGGCCCAATACCTTGTACGCGTTCGATTTGACGCAGCAAGGTTATCCACTCAAGTGGAAATATCGGCCGGATGTGAGCCCTAACGCGATCGGTGTGGCATGTTGCGACGCGATCAACCGAGGCGCCTTCTACGCTGACGGCAAGATCGTCTATAACCTGCTCGACGGCCGCACCGTGGCGATCGACGCCGCAAGCGGGAAGGAGCTCTGGCAGGCACACGTCGCTAACATGGCCGAGGGTGAGACCACCCCCATGGCGCCTTTTGTGGTGAAGAATGTCGTGATCGTGGGCCCATCGGGCGGGGAGTTTGGGATCCACGGATGGATCAAGGGGTTGGATCTCAATACGGGTAAGGTTCTTTGGCAGGCCTACAACATGGGAGCGGACAGGGATCTGCTCGCCAAGCCTGGGAGCTTCAAGCCTTACTACGATAAGGGTACGGAGCTGGCGCGCGACAGCTGGGCGCGCGACAGCTGGAGGACGGGTGGCGGGCCGGTGTGGGGATGGATTTCGTATGACCCGCAGCTGGACCTAATTTATTACGGGACGGGCAATCCGGCGCCCTACAATCCCGAACAGCGCGAAGGCGACAACAAGTGGACAAACAGCGTTCTGGCACGACGCCCCTCCGACGGGACGCTGATCTGGGCCTTTCAGTTCACGCCACACGACAACTGGGATTACGATGCCACCGCGGTGATGATCCTGACAGAGATGAAGATCGCGGGGCGCTCGCGCAAAGTGCTGGTAACGTTCAATAAGAACGGCTACCAATACACGCTGGACCGAGCCACAGGTGAGCTGCTGGCGGCTAAGGCATTTGTGCCCGTGACGTGGGCAAAGGGAATCGACATGAAGACGGGGCGTCCAATCGTCGATCCGACAAAGTTGACAGGAGCATCCAAAGGCACGGTCAAGAACCTCTGTCCGAGCCTCGAAGGAGGGGTGAGCCCGGCTTCGCCCGCAGCCTATTCGCCGCGTACAAAGCTCTTTTACACCTCGACCAGCAATATGTGCATGGACTATACCGCGAGCCCGGTGAGGCATCTCAAAGGAACACCTTATATTGGAGTCAATGCGCCATATTACCCTGGTCCCGGCGGAAACACCGGGAGCTTCCTAGCCTGGGATGCGGTGCGAGGCAAGCCCGTCTGGGAGTTGAAGGAGCCTTTCCCCGCTTGGAGCGGCGCGCTGGTAACGGCGGGGGATGTGGCGTTCTACGGAACGCTCGATGGCTGGTTCAAAACGGTGGACGCGAGGACCGGCAGGCTTCTTTCGCGGTTCAAGGTTGGTTCAGGCGTTGTGGGTAATCCCATCACGTTTCAGGGACCTGACGGCAAACAATACGTGGCGGTGTATGCCGGCATCGGCGGCGATTGGTTTCTCATCGCCGGTGACGTGCGATCGGACGATCCAGCCGATGTGCGTGCGCCCGCGGACGTCGTCAAGACACTTGGGCGGCACACGAGCCAGGGCGGAATCGTCTGGATCTTCGGTCTCTAACGATCGGCGGAAGGAACTCTCCGTGGTACATCGATCCGAGCTCGCGCCCCTTGCGGTCCTCGCTGCACTCAGTGCGGCCCTGACCGTCTCCTGCGATCGAGGCCGGAAGGCCGAGACTTTATCTGCGGCGAATGAACACGGCAGCGCGCCGCCGTCGACACGTTATGAGGATCATCTGTGGGCAGGCGGAATTACGCCGCCAGCGGGTGAGTTGCGCAATCCTCATGCCGGCGATGCGGAGAGCGCCAAGGCGGGAGAGAAATTGTTTACCTCGATGAATTGTGACGGCTGTCATGGCGATGCCGGCAGCGGCTGGGTAGGTCCCAGTCTCGCGGATGGGCGTTGGCGCTACGGCGCTCGGGATGAGGAAATCTTCAACTCCATCTTCTACGGTCGGCCAAAGGGCATGCCCGCCTATGGTGGTGTGATGGGGAGCGAAGGCGTGTGGATGCTGGTCAATTATTTGAAGTCGCTTCGGAAGCCTGATGTGGTACCCACGCAATCCTGGATTGAAACGCCAGCCGTGGCGTCTCAGCCAAGCAGAAACGAAGAGACCTCAGGCGCTGCGGCTTCGTCCGGCACAATGGCAGGAACAAAATCGAAGTCGGGGATGGGGCAGGCAGGAGGAAAAGTCAATTTCGATGTGCTGCTGCGTCGGGACGGCTGCACAGCTTGTCATGCTATCGACAGGAAAGTCGTCGGACCGGCTTTTCGCGATGTTGCGGCGAAATATCGACAACAAAGTGGCGCAGAGCAGCGGCTCGTTGAGAGCACGAAAAACGGCAGCGAGGGAGTATGGGGCAATGTTCCGATGCCCCCGAATTCCGCCGTAGACGATAAAGACCTGCACTTCCTCGTCAAGCAGATTTTGTCGCTCAAATGAGCGGATCGAGCCTGCCGGTGTGCGGGTTGAGCTCGAAGAACAGGTGCAAGCCGACGCGTGTCCCAGAATCCTACGGATTGAAATAAGGATCTCTTGCCATGCGAACGAACGCTGCTTCCGATTCGGGAGACGAACTGATGCGCCAATCGGCTTCCTTGTTGATGTCGAACCAGACCAGACATTTGATGAGTGGGAAACTGGCACGGAGAGTGGGAATGATTTCATCGATCCACTTGCCTTTGTCTCCCCCCACTTGAGCACAAGACATCTCTCCAATCATGATCGGCTTTTTCTTGGCTGCAAGGAGCGGGTAGATTTCCCAGAAAACCTGTTGGAAGGTCTGCCAGCCACCGTTTGTACCCCAGTTGTACCCATCTACCCCGGTCCAATCGACGTAGGCATCGCCTGGGTAGTAGTCCATCGTATGCTGGTTACCTCCGTGGATGTCCGTGACGTTTGGACACCATACCCAGATCACATTGGTAGCGCCCGCAGCAAGGAAGATGTCGTGAATATGTCGATAAGCGGCAACGTATAGGGAGGCATTGTTGCCACTCCAGGCCTCGTCGCCATTCATCTCCGCTGCGAAGTCGAGGAAGAACTTCTTCCCCAGCGCTTTGGAGCCATTTGCACGCGCTACGATCGTGGCATCAAGGCTTCCGTCGACGATCTTGGTGAAGTCGATTTTGTGGGGTTCCCAATTGACGAGAGGGATGCGTCCCGCGGACAGATCTGCTTTGGTGACGGTGCCGGTCCAGTCGTCGGTCCACGCGTAGTAAGTGAGGTGAACGGGGGGTGTCCGCCCGAGCTTTGCCGTGGTCTGGGCCAGATTACCGGCGCCGTAGAACTGTCCGAGCAACGCGCCCGCTGCCGGCTCCAGAATGGACGATCCGCTAGCACTTGCTGCGCCGAGGAGCCAACCGCTGGAACCAAAAATTAAGACGCCGGCTAGAACGGCTCTGCCAAGAATCTCTCCCATGGCTATAACTCCTAGACGAACTTCAATTTTAGATCACTGGTCCTCAATGAATAAGATGGAGACGTTTCACCGATTGACTATCTGCTAGGGTTCGCCGAGGACACCCTGATGCCCCGGAAAACGGGGCGTTCTTCGTTTGGAGTGATGAGCGGCCGCAGGCTCATTCGTGCCTGAGTATCCGTATGGGATCGATTTTGGTTACGTATCGTGCGGGAATATAGCTAGCGAAAAACGTAATAGTTATGAGCAGTAACGAAACCCCGAGGAGAGTCGGCACATCGTGAGCTTTCACACCATAGAGAAACCTCGCCATCAAAGGGGTCGCGGCAAACGAAGCGACCAGGCCAATCGCTACCCCGACTAGCGAAAGCACCATCGCCTGCCGCACAACTAATTCTAGGACTTGCCCGTGGTGTGCTCCCAACGCAATCCGCACTGCGAGCTCATGCCTGCGCTCGCGAACAGAGTAAGAAACCACCCCGAAAATTCCGATTACGGCGAGAATCAGTGCAATCGCCGAAAAGAGTTCCAATGCCTCGCATAGAAAGCGCCAAGGAGCCGCCGCGTTCGAAATTGTCTGCGTTACCATTGTGAGCCCGAAAACGGGAGATTCCGGAGCAAGCCCTGAGATCGTCCTACGAACGTCCTCGATCAGCCCCCTCGATATTGAGTGAGTACGAACTATGAAGCTCGCATGCATCCGACTCTCTGTCCATCCGAACGTAACTCGCGTCGGGGTTTGGTGAAACGAAACGTATGCCTCAGGTCGCGGGTCTATCGTGAGGCTGCGCTGCCTTACATTTCTCACAATCCCAACAATCTCTCTTGGTCTTTCTTCCGGAAATTCCTCGAATTTGATGACTTTCCCGAGCGGGTCTTCGTTCGGCCAAAACCGTCGCGCCATAGATTCGTTGATGACGACTACCCACGCGTTGCTCTGCGTATCCTGTTCGCTGATGCCTCGACCTCGTAAGACTGGGATCTCCATCAAGTGAAAATAGTCCGAACTGACGGACTGTTGCCAAACCCTGGGCCGTTCCGCAGCCGTCGAGACGCTCTGCCCCGCGGTTGTGAAGCGCGGACTGTCATATTGAGCATTAGGAATCAGTGGCAGCCAGTCAATCATTGCCACACCGTCAACGCCGGGCAAGGTTCGGAGACGTTCCAGGGTGCTTTGGCAGAATTGTTCCACCGACGGACGGATCAGGATGAAGTTGGTTTTCTCAACCTGGCTTGTATCCATGTATTTCTCGCCGGTCAGTCGAATCTCCGCGGTCAAGAGCTGTTCTGGATTGAAACCTGGCGAAGTCCGGAAGATGTGGATTAGGGTGTTGATCATCAGTCCCGCACAAACTAACAGCACGAGGACAAGCGCAACTTGTGAGATTACGAGCGTGTTTCTTGCGCGATGATGCGAAATCGCCCTTGTGCCACGCCCTCCCTCTTTTAAGTCATTATTGAGATCAGTTTTCGTCGCGCGGTACGCAGGAAACAGCCCGAAAGCAACACTAGTCAGAAGGCACGTGCAAAACGTAAACAGCAAAACCCGAGCGTCCGCGACAGCGCTGGGTATTCGGGGAAACTCAGATGGAGTCCACAAACTCAGGATTCTGACGTTCAGAAGTGACAAAGCGAATCCCGCAACTCCTCCCATCAGCGAAAGTAAAAGGCTCTCCGTGAGCAATTGTCGGATCAAGGTTTTTCGCTTGGCTCCTAAGGCGACCCGTACGCTGATTTCCTTTCGTCGGCCCTCTCCTCGAACTAGCAAGAGGTTCGCTACGTTGGCGCACGCAATCATCAAAACCAATCCTACGGCTCCAAAAAGCGTGTAGTACATCCGTCTTGTCCAAGTGCCGAACAAGACTCGCTGCAATGGCTCTACCCTAACTCCTAGATTTTTGTATGCCTCGGGAAAGGCCTCCGCCAAATGCAGTGTCGTCACATTCATAGCCGCTTGCGCTTGTTGAGGGGAAACATCCGGTTTCAGCTTTCCCACAGCAACTAACCATCTGTAATCGGCATCGACGGCTGCCGTGGCATCTGGCATTCCGTCAACAATGTAGACTTCGGGGCTTCCGGTCCCGAAAAGATCGAATCCAGGCTGTAGGACTGCGTAGATAGGACCAGACATTGCGTCTACGTAAATTGTCCGTCCGAGGACATTCGGATCACCCCCGAAATGGTGTTTCCAAAAGTCGTAACTGATGAGAACACCTAAAGCTCCCTGCTTCTCAGACGTTTCATCCGTGGGTAGGTTACCGACAAAGGACTTGATTCCAAGCAATGGCAAAAGTTGCGCGCTGATGTGTTGCGCGGCGACACGTTCGCCAAATCCTGCACTCGACATCGCCACGACGTCTGGTCGGGAGACAAACTCTAGTTGCTCGAAGACATGGGTTTCCGCCCTCCAGTGGCCCACATCCGTGTCCGAAACCCCCATGGAAGATTCGGGGTGCTGCGCACTAGCGAGCGACACAGCTACGAGACGGTCCTGATCGGGATAAGGAAGTGGGCGAAAAAGAATTCCGTTAATGACGGTAAAGACCGCTGTCGTCGCACCGATTCCGATGGCTAGTGTAAGAACAGCTACCAGCGTGAAACCTAGACTTTGGCGCAAACCGCGAACCGCATATCGGAGATCCTGCAATATTGTGTCGCGCAGTGCGGTCATGAAATGTCTCGGTTCGTCTAGTGCTAAGTACTTGTTATTGCATTAAGTTCAAACTCCACACATTTCGAGAGCCGGGCGTTCCTTCCCGATTGCCACCATAACCACATTTTAGCGGCATGATTGTTGAAATCAGCCAATATTCGGTGGAGTCAGCACTAACAAACAGTCCTAGCGTCTCCGCCGGGGGCAAGGGTTTCTTAGCTACGGTTGTCGCTGGATTACTTGTAGTTCTGATGGCGCTGTGGTTGGCGCAAGATTCGTCCGATGGTCCTACTCAAGCAAAACGGTATTTCGGTTGATGCCCTAAGCCCGTCGAATGCTGACGCTTGGGTCGTCCCTGAAGGTGGCACCGCAGGAGTTTACGTCAGCGACCCCGGCCGCAAAGCGGAGCTGATTCCTGAACTGCGCAAGATTTTTTCCGGCGGGGAGGGCGTCGCCAAAGTTTATGGTACCGAAGACTTTGACGAGATCGGCTACCCGGTTCCGACGGCGTCCAGTCAAGCACCTGATCTTGTTCTTGCCGCAGGTCCTGATTACATGTTCAGCGGCGAGTCGGAAGGAGATTACGCTACGCCGGCCGAGGGAGGTACGCACGGCTATATTAATAGTGATCCACAGATGCGGGCGATTTTTGTCGCCTCGGGTGCGAACATTCGCAAAGGTGTGCGCCTTGGGAACATTCGAATGTTGATGTAGCCCCAACGGTCGCGACCTTGTTGGGCCTTCCAATGGAACACACGGCAGGACGCGTTATCCCTCAAATTGTCGAAAAACAGCAATCCCGCCAGGCCAAGTAACATTCCTTGAACTGGTGACTTGGCCTATCAAAGATAATTCGAAACTTACTCAGTCTTCTCAATGACTTGCGAAAAGATCGCCTCGCATCTTTCGGATCACTAGAAGTTTTCCTAGTTGCACACTCAAAAGTGGAAGTTCATCCTACAGCGTGTTTGGATGCCCCATGCCTAACTCAATTGCCCTCACGCTTGTTTTCTGCGTTGGTTCGGCTGGGGCATCCCCCAATGAGGAGACGCCGTTATGAACGCAACCCTTGCCGAGACCATAAGAGCACCAGCAAGAGTCTCGGTCTGGCCGCGGTACCCTTCCTTCTACGAAATCAACACCTGGGTCTGGCTTTCTGAGCTAAGTCACCGATATGGCACCAGCGTGGGCCTCGGTTCGGTACCTCCAGCCGAATGGGATGCCATCGCCGCCTACGGCTTCAACGCTGTTTGGTTGATGGGTGTCTGGCAGCGCAGTCCGGCAGGCATTGCGATCGCTTACCAGAACAAGGGCCTACTCGAAGACTTCCGCCGGGCACTGCCTGACTTTCGTGTCGAGGACAATGTGGGATCCCCATATTGCGTGAAGCGATACGTGGCCGACGCGCGGCTCGGGGGGCCCGGGGGTTTGGCGATCGCTCGACGGGAACTCGCGAAGCGGGGCATGAACCTAGTGTTGGACTTCGTTCCCAATCATGTTGCACCGGACCATCCGTGGGTCACCCATCACCCGGAGTACTTCATCCGAGGTAACGCCGACGACGCACGGAATGACCCCTCGTCGTTTGTTGAGCTCTGCGGGACAGTCTACGCCCGCGGGCGTGATCCCTATTTCCCAGCTTGGCCGGACGTCCTGCAGCTGAACGCCTTTGAACCCGGATTGAGGCACGCCGCCTTTAAGACCATCTCGAGCATTGCCGAGCAGAGCGATGGAATTCGCTGTGACATGGCGATGCTCATGCTAAATCCCATTTTTGAGCGCACTTGGGGTAGACGTGCAGGAGTGCGCCCGAAAACAGAATATTGGGTTGATCTGATCTCAGCCATCAAGAATAAACACCCGGGATTTCTCTTTATCGCCGAGGCTTACTGGGATTTGGAATGGGAGCTGCAGCAGCAGAGGTTCGACTTCTGCTACGACAAGAAACTGTACGACCGGATGGAGCATAGTCATGCCGAAGATATCCGTCTCCATTTGTGTGCTGATCTCGCATACCAGGCGAAATTGGTTCGCTTCATCGAGAACCATGACGAGCCACGGGCTTCGGCTACTTTTTCACCTGAAAAGCAACGAGCCGTTGCCTTGGCAATAACGACGTTGCCGGGAATGAAGTTATTCCACGAAGGGCAATTTGAAGGTCGCAAAGTAAGAGTGCCCGTTTTCCTGAGCAGGCGCCCGGATGAGTCGACGGATTGTGCGCTGTCTAAATTTTACGAGGAGCTCCTCGGAGCCGTTGATCGTCCTGTGTTTCGCGAAGGCCAGTGGAGCCTGTGCGAGCGAACCGGCTGGCCAGATAACGCGAGCTTCCAGAACCTTGTTGCCTGGAACTGGGTAAAAGAGGACCAGCGTTACTTGATCGTGATCAATCTCAGCGATGTTCCCTCGCAGGCCAAGGTTCAAGTCCCATGGGCTGATGCTGATAGTGGAAAGTGGAATCTGCTAGACGTGCTATCGGGCGTGAATTACGTGCGTGACGGAGATGAAATGCTTTCGCCCGGCTTCTACGTGGAACTCGGCCCCTGGCACTATCACTTCTTCCAGTGTGTACGCATAAACAAAACGTGACCGGCAGGCAGCGTGGGCTCAGAACGTTTGCTTACCAAGAAACAATCCGGTTCAAGAAAAGCGAGAAATCATGACGCCGACCAAAAGGTCCGAAATGTTGCAAGTAGAAACAAACGAGCAGCGCCGGTTGAGCGACGAGCGCGAAAAGGGAATTCCGTGGAAGAAGTGGGGACCATACCTCAGTGAACGACAGTGGGGCACGGTTCGCGAAGATTACAGCCAAGACGGGAATGCCTGGAACTATTTCACCCATGATCAGGCGAGGTCACGAGCGTATCGGTGGGGAGAAGATGGCCTGGCAGGAGTCTCCGACAATCACCAGGTCCTTTGTTTCGCGCTCGCGCTCTGGAACGGGCGAGACCCAATTTTGAAGGAACGGCTGTTTGGCCTGACCAACAGCGAAGGCAATCACGGCGAGGACGTCAAAGAGTATTACTTCTACCTCGACAGCACGCCCACCCACTCGTATATGAAATACCTGTACAAGTACCCGCAGGCGCCATACCCATACGTCGATCTTATCGAGAACAATCGACGGCGGAGCCGTTACGATCTCGAATACGAACTGCTTGACACGGGCATCTTTGACGGTGACCGCTATTTCGACGTGTTCGTGGAATACGCAAAAAGCGAGCCGGACGATCTGCTCATTCAGATCAGCGCCGTTAATCGGGGCCCAGAGCCCGCGGCGCTCCACGTGTTGCCCTCCCTATGGTATCGCAACACTTGGTCGTGGGGCGGGGGCAGCTCCAAACCCCAACTGGTGAGGACGGCTGATTGGGATGGCGCTAGCGTGGTTCGCGCGGAGCATACTGACCCATTGTTCCTGGAATCTCTACCGGGTTCCTATTACCTTTATTGCGACGGCACGCCGCCAATTCTCTTTACAGAGAATGAGACCAACAACGAGCGACTTTTCCGTGGTCAAAACGCCTCACCTTACGTCAAGGACGGGATCAACAACTTCATCGTCAACGGTCAGAAGCCAGCCACGAACCCTGCCAACATCGGAACGAAAGCATCGCCTGTGTACCCGCTGACAATCCAATCGGGTCAGACAGGAACGGTACGCCTCAGGTTGACAACTTCAGAACCCACCAGGTCCTTCCATCCCTTTAAGCATTTCGATCAGATTTTCGCTGACCGCCTGCGAGAGGCGGACGAATTCTACGACAGCATCACGCCGGAGAAGGTGAAGACGGATCCAGATAGAGCGAATATCATGCGTCAGGCATATGCGGGCATGCTCTGGGGCAAGCAGTACTTTCATTACGATCTGGCGACATGGCTTGAGGAACACAACGTCGGCCCACAATCCCCGCCGTGGATGCGCGCTCGTGTCCGGAATGCGGAATGGTTCCACATGCACAATGACGACATCATCTCAATGCCGGACAAGTGGGAGTATCCCTGGTACGCCGCCTGGGATCTCGCATTTCACATGCTTCCGTTTGTGACTCTCGATCCAGACTTTGCTAAGACCCAACTCGACCTCATGCTTCGCAATGATTACCTCCATCCAAATGGTCAGGTTCCGGCCTATGAATGGAACTTTGGCGACGTGAACCCTCCTGTTCACGCCTACGCGACGATGCAGATTTACCTTCAGGACAAGGCAAAGAGCGGAAAAGGCGATCTGGACTTTCTCGAGTACGCTTTCTCGAAGCTGCTGGTTAACTTCACCTGGTGGGTTAACCGCAAAGATCGTTCCGGGAACAATGTCTTCGAAGGCGGCTTTCTCGGACTGGACAACATTGGCGTTTTCGATCGCAGTGCGCCACTACCAACAGGCGGTCACCTGGAGCAGGCCGACGGTACGGCTTGGATGGTGCATTACAGCCAACAGATGCTGCGCATAGCCGTGGAACTCGCAAATCACGACCATCACTATGAGGAGTTCGCGACGAAGTTCTTCGAACATACGATCCGGATCGCCGCCTCCATGGACCGCGTCGGCGAGCACCACGACGAAATGTGGGACGAGGAAGACGGATTCTTTTACGATGTTCTACGGCTGCCGGACGGAGATGCGACACGTTTGAAGGTCCGTTCGATGGTGGGCTTGCTCCCGATTACCGCAATTACGGTATTTGAAGAAAAGCAGCTCGAGAATCTGCCGCGGTTTCTCAAACGTGCCCGAGACTTCTTGAGCCGTCATCCAGAACTCAGCGCCAATCTGCATATGCCCGCCACACCCGGCGTTGCCGGGCGACGTATGATCTCCACCGTAAATGAATCGAAGTTGCGGCGCATCCTGGCGCGCATGCTCGATGAGAATGAGTTTTTCGGCCCCCACGGTATCCGTGCCCTTTCCCGCCACCACCTCGAGCACCCGTACGTGTACCACCACGATGGCCATGAATTCCGCGTGTCTTATCTGCCTGGTGACTCCGATAGCGGCATGTTCGGCGGGAACTCCAATTGGCGCGGGCCCGTCTGGATGCCAGTTAACGCGATGCTCTTCGCCGCTCTAGTTCGCTTGGCGGCCTACTATGGGGACTCCTTCAAGATCGAATGCCCCACCGGCTCCGGACATCAGATGACATTATTCGAAGTGGCGCGCGAACTGGGAGAACGATTGATCCGGACATTCGCGCGCAACAAGGAAGGCCGTCGCCCGGTGTACGGGGGTACTGAGAAATTCCAGACAGATCTACACTGGCGGGATCATATCCTCTTTT
>DATNEX010000064.1:0-46903 GCA_035606605.1 Terriglobales bacterium | reverse complement strand
GGAAGTATCAGTCAATGAGATCTGGCCCCGCGTGCCTTAGGCACCGAGTCACCCATATCACGTTATGCCCCCTCGGATAACCAGAAATAGCTATAGGCCCCGAGCCTCGGATAGAACCCTGGTTGACCTTGAGTCGCCATTCGCTAGTTGCTCTCGCAAACTCGACGGCACCGCTAACTCACCAGAGGACACTTATGAGAATGGGCACCAGTCAAACTTCTCCAGGGAAGCTTAATCATCGTGGGCTGGATCTCGAGAAAACATCTCGACTCCGGTCGAGGCAGGAGTTTTTCCTTGACATCCCTTTTGATAGAACTCATTGACCCGACGTCAGCTTTTTCAGCGCATAGTTCAAAGCCCAACCGAAGTCGCCTTCCACCCCAGATACTTTCGCTTTCTGACAAAGCCCGTCAATGAAAGCCTCGATTGTCCAATCATCCCGGGTGCGCGAATCGCGCAGATAGTTGAAAAGCTGGTGCTGCATTTCATTGAACGCCATGAGGTGCGGGATGGGGTCGGCCTGCTGTGCAAGAGGGTAGCCAGCCCTAGCCGCCACCGTCATCGCCCAACCTAGGTCAATGAGCCAGCGTTCGCGTTGCTCCCGGTCTAGAGATGCTATGGTCTGGTGGATGTCGTTCAGGTTCATATCAACACTGTAGCCGGACATGGAGGATTTCGGAGCAATATTGATACCAGCGATATAATAACGTTGCGCTTTTTCTTCGCCAAAATCGAGGACAAATGAGCGACATAGAGATTTATCGCCAGTCGAGGACCTGGTGCAGCATGCGGTTAACTACGTTCTGTCATCTTTGGCAGTTCCACGAGTTGGCCGGTTTTTCCTACTCTCGAGTGTCGTGCCTTCAAGACTGAGAGAGAAGCCCGAATCGAACTCTTTCCTTTTGGGTCCGGCAACATCTCATCAAATCATAAGGAGGAGAAATGGCAACCGCAAGAATGCCCCAACCACCCGCCGACGACCCAGTAAAAGTTGATCCTCGGCATTACAAGGTCGAGTTCGAGAACGAGCGTGTCCGCGTGTTGCGTATCAGCTATGGGCCGGGAGAAAAATCGGTGATGCACAGCCACCCAGAAGCAATTGCCGTGTTCCTGACAGACGCCCATCACAAGTTCACCTATCCAGACGGACGGTCGGAAGACATTAATGCGAAGGCGGGGACGGTGCAGTATATGGACGCCTTTACCCACTTACCGGAAAACCTCAGCAAGACGCCATTCGAGGTCATCGCCGTGGAGCTAAAACGCTAGGTTCGATCTGCTTCATTCGAGAGCGGGCCCTTGCTCCCGCTCTCTTCTTGCGTTTATCTGCAAGGATTTCAGAGGTTCGAGACCCACAATCAGCAATGACAGCGTATCGTCAGGTGATCCGAAAGACGAGCTTGCCAGTGCCCGCAAAAAGAAAAAGAGACAGGGACTGTTGAACAGATCTTCCGCATCATGGTTTATGCGGCGCGGCTACTGAGCAAGGTACCCTCCGTCGATCACGAGTTCGGTGCCTGTCATGAAGCTCGACTCGTCAGAGGCAAGGAAGAGACAGCCGTTCGCAATTTCAAGCGGGGTGCCTGCACGCTTCATAGGTGTCCGGCCAATCACGCTGGCGTTGATGGCCGGATCCTGAGACTGGGTCAGCGGTGTGTCAATAAAGCCCGGATGGACAGTATTCACGCGGATCCCGTCACCGGCATAGGTTATGGCCGCGTTCTTCGACATCATCACCATCGCGCCTTTGGTCGCATGATAGGCGTGCGCCCCCGGCACCGCAGCGGTTCCCCAGATCGATGACACGTTAATGATCGCGCCGGCATGATGTGCCTTCATGTGCGGGATCACTTCTCTCATCCCGAAGAAGCAACCGTCCTGGTTCACACCCAGAACCCGGCGCCAGTTCTCAGTGCTGCAGTCATGTAGGGCGTCGTAGACGGCAATGCCGGCGTTGTTCACCAGAACATCCAGCCTCCCGTGCGCTGCCACGATGTCGGTGACCACTCGCTTCCAGTGCTCTTCCTTCGAGACATCCAACTCTACACCGGTCACGCCGGCCGGGAAGATCCCAGATGGGTTGCTTGAACTGCCGGCATAGACGATCGCGCCTTCCCGAGCGAACAACTCGGCCACCGCGAAACCGATGCCGCGCGATGCGCCGGTTATCAGCGCCACTTTCGCTTTGAGTCTCATTTCTTGCCTCCTAACATTGCGCAAACGACCCGGGAGGACTCGCGCAACCACGAGGTCCTCGATGGACATGGTGTCGGCGTCCTTTGCCTGCAAACGGACGAAAATTCTACAGGACTCGGAGCGCCAGTTGATGAAATCAAGCGATATCATAATTTTGCGCTTTGTTGGTTCGATGAGCGACATAGAGATATTGCAACAACCATCCGACTGGCGAACACCCTGCATGCCGAAGTACGATTGCATCCGGATGCGCACGGTCAGAGCGACGCTGGTGTGCGGCCTTCCCCTCGGGGCGTGTGCGGCCAGCCGGAGAACATAGGTCTGTTCAGTACTACGAGCCTGGGCAATACCTTCAGGGGGCCAGCGACCTGACGAAGTTCCTTGATAAGGGGGAATCATGACAGACCCCGAATTGATCGGCCCGGTCCAGGGCAGTACCTCTGTTGAATCCGGGATACAGCGTGATCGAGTCCGCCCACTTCCATACGATCTCCTTAAGGAAGCGTCCAGGCGGCTAGAGATCATGTCGCTCGTCGGCGCGGTGCTGTGGGTAATTGGCACAGTGGGCGATCGCATCGCGCTTCTGGCCATGACGCATGGCAACCGGATATGGCTCCATGGGCAAACGACTGACATCATTGCCGCCACAAGCGTGCTCGCGTCACTGGCGCTCTTCTTCTACATTCGCAGGGGTGATCGCGACCCGAGGTTCATCCTGGATCTCGGACTGGTGTACATGGTATTTACCGCGGCCGCTCTCGGCCTGATGATGCACTGGTTCCGGGTGCCGAAGGAATGGCCGGTGTCGCCCATGATCAGCTGGATTGGGGCCGTCGTCCTGATGTCGGCGGCGATCGTGCCCAACTCGCCGAGGAAGACGTTAGTTGCCGGGCTGGTCGCCGTTTCGATGAACCCGCTCGGAATGCTGATTGCCAAGGCCCGCGGAACCTGGGACTTCGGTTCCCTCGGCAATGTGTTTGTGATGCACTATCCCGATTACCTGCTGGTGGGTGTTGCCGTCGTAATCTCGCGCGTGGTGACAAGATTAGGCCAACAAGTCACCAAAGCCCGCGAGATGGGGAGCTACCAACTCATCACTCGATTGGGTGGGGGTGGAATGGGAGAAGTCTGGAGGGCCCGTCATCACATGCTGGCCCGCGACGCGGCCATCAAGTTGATCCAACCTGACATGCTGAGTCGCAAGTCTGGGAGCGACGCCGTCCTCGTACGCCGCCGGTTCGAACAGGAAGCCAAAACGACAGCTTCGCTCCGTTCACCGCACACGGTGGAGTTATACGACTTTGGGGTCACGAAGGATGGTGTCTTCTACTACGTGATGGAACTGTTAGACGGAATAGATCTGGAGACGCTGGTTAAGAAGTTTGGGCCGCAGCCTCCGGCGCGAGTCGTCAGTATCTTGCGACAGGTGTGCCGCTCCCTCGCAGAAGCACACCATCACGGCCTCATCCATCGCGATATCAAACCCACGAACATATTCCTTTGCCGCCTGGGATACGAATATGACTATGTGAAGGTCCTCGATTTTGGACTGGTTAAGGTCTTAGGCGAGAACGAAACCCAGATGACCGTCGAGGGCGCGACCACGGGAACTCCCGCGTATATGGCGCCAGAAATGGCCCTGGGGAATTCAACAGTAGACGGCCGAACCGATCTCTATGGACTCGGCTGCGTCGCCTACTGGCTGATTACGGGCAACCTGGTCTTTGAGGAAAAAACCGCCACCGCGATGATGCTGGCCCACCTACAGAAGGCTCCAGTTGCTCCCTCGAAGAGAATTGGGTGCGAACTGCCCGCCTGTCTTGACAACGCGATCATGATGTGTCTCGCAAAGGAACCGGCACACCGACCGGCTGGCGCCGATGGATTTGCCCATTTACTCGAAAGCTGTCAACAAGCTGGTGCTTGGACTCCCCGAGACGCGGAGCATTGGTGGCATACCAACATGGCCGCAGACGTTGTCCGCACTGACGAGTCTGCCCCGGCTATGCATGGACATCCGGATCTGCTCACCACTTTATGATGCGTCGTCTTTCCGGGATGCGTCCCGCGGGTCCGCCCCTCAGAAAAGACTAGGCCTTCGGCGCCTGTCTGAAGATCTTGACCAGCCGGTTCGCGATCGCCTGATCCTCGCCGTCTTTCAGTTGCCAAACCGCGAAACCGAAGGCGTTCGGATCGCGGTTTGAGCCGTGATAACTCGCTTGAGTATCAGTGGCGGAGCCATCCGGGTTCCTTCCGCGCATGCCGTTCGCTCCGGCACCCATGCTTCCGATTCCGAGTGGCCGAGTGTCTGCCAGCTTCTGCATGACTTCCTGGCCACTGATGTTGAGTTTGGAGCGATCAATCTTCCAGCTGTAATGGGGAGTCACGTTTCCCAGAGCCTGGGGGTTGAACTGGCGCGGCTGCACCATGACTCCGAATCTCACAATCGCATTCGTAATCACCTCGGCCCGGCGGTCATATTTACGGAGTGTTTCGTCATAATCCTGCTTAACAAAGATCTCAAGCGCCTTGAGCATCCCGAAAATAGTCTCTTTGCCAACTTTGCAGCAACGACCAATCCGATCTTCCTGGGGGCTCATGTTGAGCAGGGCGTACCGCATCAACTCTTCTTTACCAATCAGTATGCCGGCAGCTTGTGGACCACGAATGTCTTTTCCACCACTGAAAGCGACCAAGTCGAAGCCAAGGGCAGGGTATTCCCAAAGCCGGCTCACAGGCGGGACGTCTGCAGCAGCGTCGTTGAAGGTGTAAAGGCCATGCTCTTTTGCGATGGATATGGTTTCAGGACCGCTCACTTTGCCTTTGTCGGAGAGAATGTTGGTGAAATGGATTGCGATTGTTTTCGGATTGATGGCCGCAATCATCTCTTCGCGTGTCTCGACCTCGACAAGTTTGGCGCCGGTCTGACGGATCTGGTGGTCAAAGGGATAGCGATGGCTTTTCTGGATGATGACTTCGTTTCTGGGAAAATCGCTCACATCGGGAATCGCCCGTATCCGAGGCTCGAGATCCTCGGTCATCATACCGGCGTAACCGACCACGAGCGCCGCAGCGGCTCCCGCCGTGACCAGACCCGTGTAACCTGCCGGAGACTTACACAGCTTCGCGATGAACTTGCCGGCGGCAATCTCGAGTTCATCGATCAAGACGAAGTGTTCGTTGCCACGTCGAATTAACTCCATGACTTCGGGATGCATAACCGATCCACCAATGACTGTCAGGGTGCCATTGATGTTGATAAGCGGCGTCACCCCCAACTCGGCATAGATATCGCCAGTGGAACCGAGGCCGCTGGTGATCGGAACGATCTGCGCGCCATCGACAGACGCAGCACCGGCAACCTTGTGTTTCTTTCCAAAAATACTGGCACCGGCAATTCGGGGGCCGGCGAAAATACTACCGGCTGCGCCCACCGCGGCAAGAAATGAGCGACGGCTCCATCCAAAGTTCATATTCAAGATTCCCTTCTCCTGCTGCGTGAAATTACTTGTCGGCAACCGGCCCAGCGGAATTCACGACTTTGGCGCTGCCGACAATCTCAAGGAGCGAATCGCCCGGGATCCATTCAACCGCCATGCAGGCGCGGGACGGAGCCTTTCCGGGCGAGAAATAAGTTTTGTAGATGTTGTTCAAGGTCTCATATTGGGCCTTGTGGGCATCGAACCGGGCCCTGCCTGTTGGCATGGAGGTTCCATCGGCCAACGGCAGACAAATAAAGACTTGAAGATGAATGATGTCGTCCATGGTGCTGCCGGCACGCTCGACCGACTTTTTGAGTGCCTCCATGGTGCGCGTGACGTGCTTTTCGAAAGGATCGCTGACGAGCACGTGATCTTCCTTCGGATATCCGTCGTTGGCCCCGGTTCCCGAAATGTAATGGATGCCATTTAGTGTGTGATGTTCGCCGCCCATGCGGCGAGGTGCATCCTTGCTGGCGCTGGGCGAAGATGTGTCTCCGGCAGGCGTCTGTTGGGCGAACAGTTTGAGGCCAGGTAGTAACGCCGCCATCGCAGTAATCTTGCCAAAAAAATTTCGTCGCGTTTTGATGTTCATTATGTTTTCCATGGGCTGTTCGATCGAAAAACTTTAACAACGCTCAAGGCTGCAAAACTGATCTTTGACTCCGTTGTGGGCTCGAGGGTCGGCGGCTAGCGAGGTTGATCATAATCTTCCAGAGGCAGATCCTGGCTCACCGCACCGAGTGACGCTCGACCTCGGCCTGGCTTTTACCGGTCTCCGACCGATCCACGCAACACGGTGATGGATGCCATTGGTAGAGTGTAAAGGGTGTCTGGTCCTCCACTGATCGTCGACTTGGCAGGCGGCCCGTCGGGATCGGCGTGACCGCGTTCCCCTTCCGGATGCCACTTGTATTCGTTCGATCCGAACGTGATGCGATCTACCGCGCCCGAGAAGTGGCGTTCGTGTCCGGTTGCACTATCGTTGAAAATCACTTTCACCGCATGATCGTTGAACTGATCACGATTGACCAGCATCACGGACCAATGGCCGTCTGGCCGCTCGATGGGGTAGGCCGTGACAAGCAAATTGCCGGCAGCGTCGACGACATCACTTGAGGCTTGGAAGAGTTTGTGCGGAGCATCCACCGGCTGGACCCACTCTTTCGTGATCACCTGCGAGGCCATGTATTGCGGAGGATAGCTTTTCACGTTGTAGTTTTCGTCAATTAAAAGGAGCGGGTAAGCACTGGTCCAGCGCCCCGGAAAAGGCATGTAATGGAAGTAATAGGTCGCTCCGGCGCCAGCCGTCATCATGGATCCGACATAATCGGCCAGCCACAAGGCGCCCTTTACTGTTGTAACCCCAGCGCCGCCACCAATGTTGCCTTCAGTCATGAAGAAAGGAATATTGGGTGGTAAGCCATTGTCCTTCCAAACTTGCACAATGTGGTGCACGTACTCCGGCTCAGGATAAAGGTCGGCCCACGAATAGGTGGGCTTGTCCTGGTACGGATAATGCTCAAAGGAGAAGAAGGTGAAATCATTCAGCCTGCCGTGCGCCTTCAAGTAATCTAGAAATCGCCCGAGCCATGAGACCTTGCCCGCTGCACCCGGCCAAACTTCCACATCCTCAAACGTTCCCTCGAACGGAGGCCCTCCAAGCTTGGCCTCAGGCACGAGGCGGTGAATTGCGCTGGCGAATTGCAGGTACAACGCACCGTAGTCTTCGGGCAACATATGTTGCCCGTCGGCTTCCTCTCCCATTTCGATCCAGGAGATGGGGTAGTGTCGTTTATACAAATACGCAATCTCGTTGGCCGCGTCTTCGGGAGTGGAGTACAACATGGCGATTGGAACCATGGTTGGAAGTCCGCGGGTCACTCCGCAAGTGAAGAAGAAATCGAAGCCGACCTGATCGCCTCTCGATTGATCGATGTTTGAAGCCGCGTGCCACGGGTCAACCGAAGACGGCCAAGTCACGGTTTGATTACGGCTTGGGAAATGGGTGACGTAGTCATTAAAGTGGCCATCGTCCGAGAGAGTGCCGACGTAGAGTTCGTTGATTGCATATCCGACGCAGTTTCGCTTGTCCGCCGAGCCATGACTGTCGCAGGTGTTGGAAGATTCCGTCATCCAGATACGGAGATAGCGCACGGGGATCATCCAGGAAACCAACTTCTGCGTAACCGTTCCACTTTTGCCTTCGGTCACAGTGCCGAGCGGAAAGGTCTGCCACGTACCCTTGGTGGTGCCTTCGTAGAACGGCTCAAGCTCTCCAGTCCAGAATTGCACGGCGTAATGCGTGGCATAAGGCTCGGCCCAGGCAATGCGTATGGCATTGATGGGGACCTTGCTCCCCAAATCGATCATTACCCATTGGGGATGCAAAGAGTCGTCTTCACCAGTAAAGGTTTTGGTGAGATAGGGATTACTCTTCCAATAGGATGTCAAGTCGCCGTCTGTAAGTCGTGACCAGCCATTTCCGTCGCCCCGGCTGAAGCCGCGGTGAGGAAGCGGAGCTGCCCACGAATGGCGGATCATCTCATCGCTCGGCTCCGGGGCGCCAACAAAATAGCCCTGTTGTTTCTCGGGATCACTCCATTTACCGTGTGGATTCCAGTGCCATGCCTCGACCATGAGCTCGGTGTTCTGCCGGTAAGTCACGGTCTGCCATCCGGCGTTCAGGATCTCTTTCAGCAGGGGGTCCGTCAGTAAATGGTCGGGCGTTCCCGTCCTCAGTCGATCAATCGCTGCGCCCAGAGACCGCACAGGGCTGAAAGTGTTTTTGACGTGAGAGGGCGAGGAGTCCACGATGACGGTCTGAGCGCTTGCAGGATTCGTTGTCCAATTTGCGCTGTAAAGAATGATTCCCAGCCAGCAGACCGCTAGTATCCTGCCTTTCACGTTCACCGCCATTGCTGCCTCCTTCCGGACTTGTCGCGTGTGAAATAAACACGAATTCTACGACGAGCGGCACACGATGGCACTGTGAATTGTGAGACACCACCCGGCGCTTGATAGCTCCGAACGCGCTCCACACAGGTTTACATAAACCTCCGCGACAACTCCGCTGTCATGATTCCGAGCCCGCCTTTACCCGCTCCGTCAAGGTTGTTGAAGGCTGGGATGTTTTGCAGAATGTCTACGGCGGCTGCCACCACTCATGTCGAGCGGGGTTTCTGAAGTCGGGCCGAGCACCTCGTCCAGACCGGTCAAGAGCAGCTTGCGTTGGCAATTCAGTGCTAGACTGGCGGCACTTGAGGCGACATCTGTGCAACCAGCGGTCGATTCGCCGCGCATTCTCCGCTTCGGCAATTTCGAAGTTAACCTTTCGGCAGGAGAACTGCGCAAGAACGGCACGAAGCTGAAACTTACTGGTCAACCTTTTCAGGTTCTCAGCATTCTGTTGGAGCGTCCGGGCGGGGTGGTTACGCGGGAGGAATTGCAGAAGCGACTGTGGCCGGACAGTTTCGTCGACTTCGACCATAACCTAAATGCCTCCGTTAATAAGATTCGCGAGGCGCTAGGGGACTCGGCGGAAAGCCCTCGTTTCGTCGAAACCCTGCCTCGCCGCGGCTATCGGTTCATCGCCCCCGTCGACGGCAGTTCCAACCCGACACCGGGGAACCCAGCAGCAGCCGAAACGACTGTCGTTTCCGTATCGGCCGGGAGCCGTAAGCCCGGGAAATACCTGAGCCGTTCAAGGATCCTGGGATATTCGGTTGCTGCACTTTTCTTGCTGATGGCGGGCTCGGTTTTTTTGATCTTCCGCAATGCATAGAATCGGGCGAATCCAAAGACAATCGACGCGTCACTATTTAAGGGAGTGGCGCTCGGCATCCACCTTCTTCAAGACGTCATTGAGAGAACCCTGCAACACCAAAATTTTTATCTCCATTTCCGCACTCGCGCCGACCGCCAGTGGAATCTCTGAGTCCACGTGTTGGCATGTCAGTTCAGGGTTACTCCACACGTTGCCCGTTGTGCGCGTGAAACTAGCTACCACCCATTTGTTGTCGATTGAACGCGTGGCGACGAGCGGCTCATCGACGGCACGAGACTTGTTGTAGTACGTGATGCCATCGTCTCTCTTCTCTACTTTTTTGCCTGGGATCGGCCATGTGTAAGACGCCAGATAGCGCGCAGGCAACCATTGGTTCAACGGCATCGTCAATCGACTCGGTGTCTCCGACCCCAAGAGGTCAAACCCATCCTTATGGTGAACATACGTCCGCTCGAGTCGAACATCGTGAAAGATGGAAGTCAGCCTTGGATCAGTGGGAGCGTATACCATTTCATAAGCAACCTTGGATCGATTGTCGAACTGGTAGCGAAAGCGTACGCCATCCTCTTCGAGCGTGGCTGTCGCTTGCATATAGAGACCGCCTGCGAAATCCATCCCATATTGCAGCGACCTGCCAACCTGGTGCCACGCAGGTCGATCAGCGTGCTGGCCTGGCCGAAACATAAACAGATGCTGCCCTTCGGCCTCGCCGAATTGTCGTACCGTGACATGCTCCGGGAAAATCACCTCTATGGCGCTATCGCTATCAGGATGGCCGGGAAGTACGACACGCAGTGTTGGATCGCTGTTTTCATCCGCCACAATCAATCGCAGTCCACTGCTGTTCTGCACCGCGGGAACAACCTGCGCGTGGGCAGCAACTGCAACGCAGAAAATAGCCAACAAGCTAAAAAACCGAGGTGTTCGCATGTTTTTTGTTTGCTTCGCGAGGGAATTGATCAGCAGCACCACATTTACCTACGTAAGGATACCGGAGGCGGGGATTATCTTAAAGCGCCGTTCCGGGCTGTGAACTTCCATCCCTAGGTTCTGATAAACGCGTAATCCGGGTAGTCAACTTTCGCGAACGGCGTTATCACTCACTGACCTTCCAGTGCCTCAAATGTGAAAAGGATGACGGCTTACGCTCTATCGGGTTAGTCGCCAGCCACGGCAATGTCACCCAGGTCGTACCAGCCGTCGCTCTGGCGTCCGGTAATCGCCAATCGAATCGCCGGCACCCGGGTTTGCGGATCTAGTAGGGCGACACGGAGTCGATATTTCCCGGGTTTAAGCTCCCAAGGAACTGGGATGGTGTTCTCGTAGACAGAATCACCGGGTAGCCATTGCCGGATGTCGGCATCGAGCGCCACAATCGTGTCTCCGATTTCGAGCGCCAGCAGGTAATCGGAATATACCGGCGCAACCCCTGCGTTGAACCACCACATGTTGACTTGAGCCATTGAACCGCGCTTAACGCGTGCAGGATATTCCATCTTTTTCAGGACGAACCGGTAACCAATCTGTTTCTGGAACTGATCAAAAGCGGATCTCCACTCAGCCGGGATGACACTCGATTTGATATTGATGGTAGAAGCATGCCAGCGCAGCGCCTGATCGAGAATAGGTTTCAGCGAAAAACCCCACTGCTTCCACGACTCCGGGACTCCACAGCTTTCAAGGGCAACGGGCGCAGTCCGCCATACGTCTTGCAGCTTTCCACGCGCGATCTGCTGCGGGTAGAGATCGAGCATGTGCGCGAAATTCTTGAACGGCCGCCCCATATCGCCCCAACAGTCCAGGCGCCAGCCGGCGCCGTGTTTGGTGCCGTAAACCAGTGCCTGCAACTCATCGAAGTTCATCAGTAGCGCTGTGCGCGGGAAGGCATGAAGGTAAACGTCGATGAGCTGTTGCTGCACTGGCCAATCCGGCTGATAGGGCCCCCATCCTTCACCCCAATATCCGACTGTCGAAATGTCGACGTGGTTCAAATCGGGATGGCCATCGTACCGCCTGCCCATTTCGCTAACGATCGCACTCCAGGATTTGACGTAGAAGGGGTCGGCTGAATCGGGAGACCAGATCGCACCGTCTTTATCGTCGGGCTTGTTTGCGCGGCGGGCGCCCGAGCTGATGTACCAGTCCGGCAGGGGATGCTTGTCGTCATATGGCATCAAGCGAATCGCGAGCCTCTGGTTATGACGATGGGCTTCGGCCAATGCGGTGTCGATAATCTCCCATCGATATTTTCCGGGTTGGGGCTCCAGCTGAGACCAGAACCAGCGCAGATACGCAACGCTAGATCCGGGAAAATCAAGAGTACGCGGCGGAGCGTCCGAAATTGGTCCCTCGGGCCCAACCTCGGACCACTTAACCCCTTCATTCAGCGGTTGGCCGGAAAACCGGTTGAAAGTCTCGATGCCCATCCCAGGGTTTACGAGGACGTCGTCGATTTCTGTCGGACGAACAACCGTCGTCGCCTGCTCGGTCCGCGCGACAACTGATGAGTAAAAGAGAATGAGGATTGTGATTAAGCGCATGTTCATAAGCGGCAGCTACATTCTTAGCCTAACTCGAAAATGGACGACCACGCACCTGCTGATAGTAGGCGATAGCGCGAGCTTGAGCCCCCGAAGGGCCATTGCCATCCCCGCGTTGCAGTCCCTGCGCTGCGATGTAGCAGCGCCCCTTTGTTTGATCTGTCATTGTTAACAGTTCGTGGCAGCCCGGCAGCGGATATCGTAAAGGTCTAAGGATGTGGAACGAGGCATCTTGATCGGCGTCTGGACGCTGCTCCTGGCTATTCCAGGACTCGCACAGGACCTTGAGCCGCACGCATATTCTGCCTCCCCAACTAGGTTGAACTTCTTGGTTCTCGGTTTTGGGTATTCGACGGGATCGGTCCTGTTCGATCCAACGCTACCAATATCGAACGTCAAAGCGAATCTCAATATCCCGAGCGCGGGATATGGACGGACCTTCGGTTTGCTTGGACGCCAGAGCCTGGTGACAATCGGGCTGCCCTACGTTTGGGGAAACATCAGCGGAGACGTCTTCGAGCAACAACGGAGTATCGGGCGTTCTGGGCTCGCCGACCTACGGACAAAATTTTCCATCAACCTGCGCGGCAATCCGGCGCGCTCACAGGCGGAGTTTGCCCGAGGGCGAAAGCGTTCCTTCATCGTCGGCACCAGCGTAACGGTTTCAGGTCCCACGGGCCAGTACGATCCGAATAAGTTGATCAATATTGGAACGAATCGATGGGGATTCAGACCGGAGATCGGTATCTCGTACCCCGTCAAGAAAAGACTCGACCTCGATCTCTATTTTGGCGCTTGGCTATTTACACGCAACCCTGATTACTTTCCCGGCAGCAGCCTTCGCAAGCAGGACCCGGTCACATCCCTCCAGGGCCACGTAAGCTACACCTTCCGTCCCCGTCTTTGGATCGCGGCAGATGTGACTTGGTATCGGGGTGGGGCTGTGACCATAGATCATGGAACGCCGACAGGTGAGCAGAATAATAGTCGCGCGGGTGTGACCTTCTCCATGCCATTCAGTACGAAGCAATCTTTGAAGGTTGCCTATAACGCTGGAACTACTGCAAGAATTGGATCCGATTTCCAGACGCTAACCCTTGCTTGGCAGTACTCCTGGTTTGACCATTGAGCTCCTCTGAACTGTCGCGACTCTTTCGGCCGACAATCAACCGAGTCGAACGTTGTCAATTCTTAAAGAGGCCGTGGATTATCGTCGAAAGATCCCTGCGCGCGGTATCGCGCTTGGCACAGATCCTGCCCGAGATGGCTGTACCGCCTTTGCCACGCTGATCCTGGAGAAACCACTTATGAATGTCGAGCTTTTGGTCTTTTGTTTTGAACCGAGCTGCTAACGCTATATCTGCGGCGATGAAGAAAAAGACAAGCAAACGCAGCTGCTTTTCTCGATTCAAGCTTATGTCCAACGCAGCTACGGTGATGACTGATGAAATTCGCGATAGCGCAACTTCGCGCTTTCCGCTGGCCGTTTCAGGTGTCGATGAGCGTTGTTGAGATTTGTCGCCAAGGATACGTTAGAATGCTCGCTCCGAACAGGATCGGTGAACCGTGATGACATCCCAGCGCGGTGGCCCAACGTTTTCACCGACCGGTTGAATGTTGCTCAAGCCTGACAGGTCAGTCCATTTCGGAACGTATATGGCTGACATCGTTGACTGAGTATGCCCATTAGCAGACGTGACTGGATTTTTGGATCGGTAAGACTCGCGCTTCTTCCACAGGTCCTGCGGGCGCAGGATCATGCTCGAAAAGCCGCAAAGGCCATCAGCAACGGGCACGCTATCCCCTTTGAGTATCTTGAGCCGGAGGCCGCCCGAACTTTGGTGGCGCTGGCGGCGGAGATCATTCCTTCCGACGATGGCCCCGGGGCAACCGAAGCTGGAGCACTCTACTTTATTGACCGCGCCTTGGCGACGTTCGATTCCGACAAACGTGAACTCTATAGGTCTGGGCTGAAGGAGGTCGGGGCTGCCATCTCGAGGTTGTCCCCTGGTTCGGCGGATGTTGAGGGTCTCAGCCGCGAGCAGCGTCGCGAGGTGATCAGGGCCGTACAGTCCACAGAATTCTTTGCCGTTTTACGCGAGCATGTTGTTTTGGGGTTCCTTGGTGACCTGGAATATCGAGGCAATCAGGGCAAGGTGGGATGGAGATACATCGGATTTGACGACCAGATGGCGTTTACTCAGCCATTTGGTTACTACGACAACCCGGAGAATGACCCGGACGGAAAGGGTGAGACTCGATGACGACGCCTGCGTTCCGACCTACGGACGAAGTGGATTTCGTCGTCATCGGCGCGGGAGCGGCCGGGGGCGTCATGGCGAAGGAGCTTTCCATCGCCGGATTCCGGGTGGTTGTGCTCGAGCAGGGACCCTATCTGCGCCAGTCGGATTACTCTCATGACGAGTTGAAGTACACGATCTTACCCGGGCTTACGAACGACCCAAAAACCCAGCCAGTTACATATCGCAAGTCGGAGAAGGAATCGGCGAAGCCGATCAAGGCAATCGAATATGGGCGCCAAGTCGGCGGTGGCTCAGTCCACTTCACTGGCAACTACTGGCGTTTCCACGAAGCCGATTTTCACGAGCAAACGTTATTTGGAGATGTCGCAGGAGCAGCTCTAGCCGACTGGCCGCTTGAGTACAAAGACCTCGAACCGTTCTACACCAAAGCTGAATATGATCTGGGTATCTCGGGACTTGCCGGAGCCAATCCATTCGAAGGCCCCCGATCGAAACCCTACCCCTTACCGCCGATTCCTGCGAAGTCGTCAGGAGTTCTGTTCGAGCGCGCCGCGAAAAAACTGGGGCTTCATCCTTTCCCGGCGCCCCTCGCGATTCTTACTCGGCCCTATCAGGGACGCTCTGCGTGCGTAAATTGCGGTTTCTGCGAATCTTTTGGCTGCGAAATGCGAGCCAAGTCGAGCACGCTGGTAAGTGTGATTCCCATGGCTGAGGCGACCGGCCGTTGTGAAATTCGCCCGATCTCTTATGTCCGCAGAATCAAGGTGGATGACCATGGCAAGGTAACCGGAGCGGTATACTTCGACAGAAATCGCAAGGAAATTTTCCAGCGGGCGAAGGTTGTCGTGGTGTGTGCCAATGGGGTCGAATCAACCAAGTTGCTTTTGATGTCCTCGTCGAATCTCTTTCCCCATGGCCTCGCGAACACCAGCGGATTGGTCGGCAAACACCTCATGTGGGACTTGGGCCTTCTGCTTGAGGGCTTGTTCGAACACCCGGCAAACGAATTCAAAGGCGTGCAGGTTACACGTGTAATCCACGACTACTATGCCGCAGATGCCAAGCGCGGGTTCTACGGCGGCGCGGGTATCGATGCCCGGTTCGACTATTATCCAGCTGGTTTTGCGCTTTCTGGTTTGCCCCCGGATACTCCCCGGTGGGGACTCGAGTTCAAGAAGACGTTCGGGCACTACTTCACCCGGACCATCAGCCTTCTGTCGCACGCAACCTCGTTGCCGGTCGAGTCGAACACTGTGACGCTTGATCCAACTGCGACCGACGCGTGGGGCCTGCCTGCCGTCCGCATCACCTACTCGCAGCACCCCGACGACGTGGCAACGCAGGCCTGGATCCGGCAGCGGCAGATGGAGATCCTTGAAGCAATGGGCGCAAAAAAAACCTGGGGGGATCAACCGGGCGGCTTCTACACTTCCCGGCACTTGATGGGCACTTGCCGCATGGGGAAGGATCCCGCGAAGTCAGTTGTCGATTCTTACGGTCGTGCTCACGATGTCGCCAACCTTTTCATCGTGGACGGAAGTAACTTCGTGACATCGGCACGGCAGCAACCTACGGCAACGATTCAGGCTCTTGCCTATCGCGCCGCCGACAACATGGTTCGGATGGCGAGGCGCGGGGAACTCTAGGGGCAGTTCTCGCCCATCCCAAAGTTGCAGCCGCAAGCCGAACATGGAGTGAATCAGAAACAAGTCATCGATATTCAAAAAAATCAATTGCTCGCTGTGGTTCGCGATCACTCGAAGGGCAGCGAACAAGAGCGAACCCCACAGGAACGCTGCCCTTCCATGCTATTCAGACTTCTTTGGTGTCTCGTCATCTCGCTCAGGTTTCGGAATTCGCAACCCTGAGGTCGTCGGTTCGTTCTTCGGTTCGATCCCTTCAGTGGCATGCTCCAGCGTCTCTGTCTTGCCGTCGACCCCGGACTTGTCCCCGGCTGAAGCAGCTCTCTTCGCAATCCCGACCGCTTGGTCGGCCACCCCAGTTGAAATCTGCGAATCTATCTCAGTTTACGTTCAGGCGGGTGGCTAGGAGGGCATATGTCGACCGAGGTCCGGACGGAGATCAAGGCGCGCAGCTTCGGAGAAAACATTGAGAGTGATCTCGCACCTAAGTTCATTCGTGTCGTAGAGAACGCGGCGGTCGCTTGTGCGCGCACTATGGGCCGAGGGGATCGCGAACTATCCGACAAGGTAGCGACAGAGTCGATGCGCCTGACTATGGACTCCATCCCCATGCGCGGCACCATCGTTATTGGCGAGGGGGAGCGCGACGAAGCGCCCATGCTCTATATCGGTGAGAAACTCGGGGCTGAGTTCCGCGATGGCACAGATGTGCCGGAGGTGGATATCGCGGTCGACCCGCTGGAGGGGACGAATCTATGTGCGACCGGCGCTGCAGGCTCGATCACCGTGTTGGCAGCATCGGAAGCCGGCGGGCTGCTGCACGCGCCTGATTGTTACATGGAGAAAATTGTTGTCGGACCATCGTGCAAAGACGCGGTGGACCTTGATGCGACGGTGGACCACAATCTGCAGAACATCGCAAAACGACTTGAGCGGAATGTGCAGGACCTCGTGATCGTAGTGCTCGATCGCCCGCGTCATAAGCAGCTAATCGATGACATTCGTACCGCCGGAGCCCGGATTCGACTGATCAGCGACGGAGACCTTTCCGCCGGGATTGCGGCCGCGGTAATTGGAACCGGCGTTCACGCCGTAATGGGCTCCGGTGGTGCCCCCGAAGGTGTTATCACCGCGGCGGCAGTGCGTTGTTTGAACGGATATATGCTCGGCCGATTGGTGATCAACAGGCCTGAACTGGAACAACGGATCGCCCGCATGGGAATTCGTGACAAGAACCGGGTCTATCGCGCCGAGGACCTTGCGCCTGGCAGTCAGATCATTTTCGCAGCTACCGGCGTGACCGATGGCGCCCTGCTCAAGGGAGTCCGATTCTTTGGGGAAGGGACGAGGACGTCATCGATTGTACTGACTTTGATGACTGGGAAAGTCAGGTTTATTGAGAGCATTCATCTATCGAAGACCAACGACGTGAAAGTGAGATTCCTGTAAGCTCAGCTTTGCTCCGGCGGGCGGTTGGCTAACTCCTTCTTGACTTCTCCCCCTAACGGTCCCTCAAGGACGGCGAGTTCCTGTAGTAGCTGCGTGGCGGCGGGGGACTTCTGGCATTTGATGGCGTTAAGCGCCGCCTTGCGAATGGCGGGATCGAGTTCCTCGATCTGGAACAAGCGTCCGAGCGCAGACAGAGCGGCGGACTCCTCTATGGCCCCTAACGCCCGGACTGCTTTGGTTGCGCGCACGACATTGCCGCCGCTGGACGCCACAAATTTCTCAAGAGAGGAAATGGTGTTCGGGTTCTTCAGGTATAAGAGCTGATCGAGAGCCTCGTCGAGCACTTGCGGCGCAAGCATCGGAATCGCGTCGGCCAGCGTCTCGGCGGTTTTCGTGCTGAGAGTTTTGCAAAGCGCTTTGAGGGCGGCTTGCTGGACTCGCACGTCGGAATGCCGCAATGCTGGCCCAACATGCTCGGCCAGTTGTGGATCTCGCAACTCTGCAAGAACTCCGCACATATTTCGAATTACGTACCAGCGCTCGTCTGCAAGATATTTCAACGCTATATCAATGCTGGCACTTCCCAATTGGCTGGCAAGGCGGAGAAGTGCGAGCCGGTTGCGAGCATCCGCTTCCTGGACCAGACGGTCCATGACGCTCTGAATACTGTTGGGTGCGGCAAACCGAAGCAGCGTAGCGGTAGTCCGGCTCCAAGCCGAATCGCCTCGCTGGGCCAAGTAAAGCTCGACGATGCGTTCGACGGCCGCCCTCGACAAAAGCCGTGCCAGACCCGCGCCACAGCAGTTCTTGTGTTTCTCGCGGTCGCGGTTGTTGGAGGTTTCGAGCGATGACGCGATGGCCAGCACATCTTGGAAATTCTCGAATGCCGCGGCTGATTGAGCGAGCTTGGTGATCGCATTGGCGGCCTGCAAGTGGACTAGCTCGGATACATCGGTACGCGACAGCGTGCGGGACAAGCGCTGGGCGGTCTTGGATGTGAATTCCGCGTGCGCAAGCGGCACGGTGCCCAACAAATCTGGGGCCCGGCTTAAATCCTTGCTGTCAATGATGGCTTGCGGATCATCGAGAAAGTCGAAATAGTGGCTGACCAAGGCTGTGGCCCGCTCCAGGTCGCGCTGGGTGACGAGTTCTTTCAGAAGCTCTTGCATGCGGCGAAATTCAATGTTTGAGAATCGCGTGAGTTCCATGAGTCGCGAATACTTCTTGTTGCTGTTGAACGAAGTCCATTGCAACTCCTCGCGAATCCTTTCCTGAATATGCGGCGGGATGGCGAAGTCCTGAATGAACTTGGTCAACTTGTGGGCCAACCGGTCCGCCATATGCGTGGCTTGAAGACTGCGGCCTAGCAAAAAGACGACTTCCTCTTCCACCAGAATCTTTCGATGCGTGCCTTCGCTAGATTGAATCTTCATTCCGGCAAGCTTTAAGGCGGTGTCCTCGATGTACTCGGCGGCGAGTCGCTCGGGAGGCAAGGCGGAGAGTTCCTGTCGCCGCTCGGCAGGGAACTGCTCCAGAATCTTGTCCACCCCCGTGTTGCGCAAGATTCGAGCTAGTGAGGCATACGACTTGCTCGGATCGCCGTTGTCCTGCTGCAAGGACCGCTGGACGGATGCTTCGACAAGTTCGAGAAACGTACTCGGACCCGAGCCCGCACCCCTTCCGCGGACGCCGACGCTACCCACTACCGCCCCGATCTCGCCGTTGGTTGGAGCGCCGAAGGCAATCGAGGTGCTGCCGATCATGCCCTCGGCGACGGCTCCTGGGTTCGCCGATCTGCCAGAGTGCCCGAATGACCCCGGCCCCCCACCTGAATGGATGGGACCTTGACCCTGTCCCGCCGCAGCGTAAAGCGCATGGCCACCACTGCCGCCGCTAGTTCCGCCAATGACTTCGGAGCCAGCGGGTTGTGATCCAGCGGGTGCGATAACTTCCCCATCTTTAACGACCGCCAGTTTTGGAACGTCTACCGGCACCCCATACCCAGATCCATCCATGCCTTGAGTGGCAAAGCTGGAAAGGACTTCGGTCCGTGTGGAAGGGTCAAATCCGCCCGATTCAAGGAGGGCATCGATCGAGTCCAGGAAGTCTCGGGGCGCCTGCTCGTCAATGGTTTGCTTGGAAAGTATGTACGACTCGGAGTCGGTCTCAAGGATGGTATCGCCGTCCTGGTTTTTTTTCTGATTTCTGGCGGCGGGAAGGATCCGAACGCCCTCGATCTCATTCTGGTCGATAAAGGCCAAGAAGCCACCAGCGGCATCAATCGTCGCGGCCGAGGCAGACAGGACGTGAATAACCTTTCTATATCTTCCCAACGTGAGACCCGGCTCGAACGTCACCGCGGCAACCCCACGTTTGAGGAACTCGGTTTCAAGTTTCGTTAAAGAGGGATCGCTGGTCAGAAGATTATTAAGGAGGACCTGATTGTCCACGAACCCGAAGGTGAGTTGGCCAACATCCTTCAACAGATTGTTCAATAACAGGAAACTCTGCTGAATCGGCCCCTCGGTACTTCTGTGCTCGATGGTAAAGACGGTGGCCGTCTTAATCGTCATCTGCAGCGCCCGGGCGAAGCGCAGCCCTAGGTTCTTGACCTGCTTGCTGTCGAGCATTCACATCTCCAACGACCACTTCGGGGCGAAATTCTGGCCAGAGACAAGTATGAGTGGGATTTGTGACTTCAGCTATGTACGAAGGTAACTGTTAACCGATTGGTAATAAGAGGCCTTCAAGTAGCTAACAAGGGATCTTCAAGGTGGTGTTGCGGTGTCAGTAACCTCAGCAGGTCCTAGCAGAAGGTCATGGCAAGAAGGATGCTTTGAGTCCTCTTTAATATACAGCCGCCGTTGAGCGAGGTGTGTTTGGCGCGCAATGCTGGGGATTTTCCTGCTTATTCCTTGCGGCCTTGTTCGTCGGCTCATCCTAAGAGTCCGGTTGCCGCAGGGCGGACCGGGGCAGCTGAGGTTTCTACACCGGTCGAGCTTTCACGGCTGCCGGTCAAGCGGGTGGTGCTCTATAAGAATGGTGTCGGATACTTCGAGCATTCGGCCCGGGTCATGGCGACCAGGAACTGGGAATCGATTTCATCACCGCGCAGTTGAACGACGTGAGTCCTTACCGCTGACCTCGGAGAACGAGACTAGGGTATTTGCAGCGCAAGCGCAAGGAAGCCGCTGCGGAACTTGACGGCATTGTAACGGCGATCACGATCGACCAGACATTCTGAGGGGTCCAAAAGGTTCTACGATCCTCTAGCCAATAAACCTGGCCTGGGTTGACGGCCACCTCGTACTTTGAAGGTCGTCCGCCGCCTTCCGGAAGCTGTGATGGGTAAGCCATCCGCGAAAGGCTTTCTCCGTTTCCGAACCACCTAGTTGTTGCAATCCGCATCGGAAATGCAGTTTCCCGCATCATAGGTGCCGGTCATTCAGCCACCCGGGCCGGGGAGCTGGAAAATTTCTGGAATTTTACATCTCATCCGGCACTAACCGGCGTATGATGCTTGTCCATCGCCGCCAGCAGCGCCCCAGCGACGCGCTGCCTTTGCCAGAAGCCGAAGCAGGGTTCGGCAATCAGTTCCGCTGGGTCCATTCTGAGCGGCACTTCGTCGGGAGGCAATTTCGGCCGGCAGTCGTGGGAGGATCCCAAGATGTTGTTTTCACGAGCGCGTGGTTTCGTTCTTTTCGAGGCGTTATTTCTGGTCCTCAGCTCTGCTTTCCTGAACGCACAGGCGAACGCCGCGTTCCCAGAGCGTCAAGCTTCCCACCCCCAAAACATTCCGGTACCTGCCGACGAGACGAGCATTACGATTCCAGGGCCAATGCGGTCGCTGCAACGCATGGCGGGTATCAGTCAAAAGGCGGACCCAGAAGAAGTCCTGCCTTTGCTGGCACGCAACATCTATGTGCAGGGATACGTGGGGTGGCAGGACCAGGGGCGCCCCACCGAATTTCTGATTCTTCTTGGCAGGTACGTGAACCAAGCAGAGGAGTTAGCAGCGCTTGCTGGTGAAAGTGGCGTCGTCCACGTGGTGAATTGCCAGGAAGCTGAACCCTTGTTGCATATTCTGGGTTACCGGTTACGCCAGCAATGTGGAGATGTCAACGCCGCGCTCGTTACCTTTGATCAAGAACGTGCTTTCCTTACGGTGGACTCGGGTTTTCCGCTGGTCGCGCTAGAACACGCTGTGCGGGGCGTTAAACCTTTCAGCTATCACTTCCAACATGCCAAGCTGCCGGTGATGTTTCGCGAAAGTGACTGGACAGCGCTCTCCCGAAACGGTCGCTGGAAACACGACCTTCTCGAAACGTTCCTGCATCATCCCAGCATTGCGCGCTTGTATTGGGCTATGTACAAGCTGGATCCGGAAACGCGCAGCTTTTTAAAGAATTCTGTCGGGCTTTCCACCTTGCTGCAATTTGCGCCGGACCTCGACTTCTATGGTAGCCACATCGAGATACGATCCGGCAAGGTCGTAGTTCCGGGTGGCCCGGAAGCCGAAGAAGCCTGGAAGAGCGTGGTCGGAGCAAACCCCGCCGAGGCTGCGGAGTTCGTCTCGAAGCTGTTATCTAAGGACAAGGGCTGGCTAGCGGCATTCTACGACTGCATGGCCCGTGTAAGCCGCGATCAACAAAGGCATTTTGCAGACCGCAAGCGCCTGGAGAGCGCTTACACGGCCTTCCGTGGCTCGCAGAACATGGGGGATGCCGCCAGGCCTGCATTCCGGCTCGCCTCGGGGTTATTGCTGCTTCTCAATCAACTGCAGTGGGATGCGGCGGGGAACCCAGTTATCCCGGGGGATCTGAACCTTTGGAAGTTCGTGCTTAGCCAAAAACGCGAGTCGAAGGCCGAGCGCGACTGGGCCAAGCGTGCCAACAGTATCACGAATGCTGGTCAAGTGCTGGATGCGATGTTTGCCTTCTCACGCCAGGACATCGATCGTGGCCCGTTGCAGATGTTCCTCCTGTTTTCTGAGCTGAATTCGCACCGTCCGCCCGAGCACCAATTGAAGCCAGAGACGCTGAAAATCCTCGCGTCGCGCTTCGGCGAGTACAGCGATCAGTACCTTCTGTTCTCTGAATTCCCGGAACTCGATGACGCCTCCGTCATGTCATGGGTACGCTCCGCCGAGGCCATCGATAAGATTTCCAATCACATCCTGCGCGGGAACGCCATGGGAACGTTTCAGGCGGAGGTCGGGGTTTGGCAAATCCTCGCCCGCCAACAGCAAATTGCCTCAGACCAGTTGAATTCTTCCTTCCAAGGAATGACGAAGCCGTTTGTTGCTATTGCCAGCCCGACGAACCTTTTTGATGCCGGGCGCGAGGCGTTGCGCGTCACCCTACAGGCGGCGGCAGGAAGGCCGAGCGTGTCTCAAGCGGAACTGATCGAGATGCTGGCGGGCCCTCGGATGAGCGATGCTGAAGGGCGCCGCGTTCACGAGGAACTTGCCAAGGGCATCCGCGCGATCATGGACGGTCAACGGTTGGTGTCGCTCGACACGCTACTTACCCTGGGCCGCGGATTCGACGACATGGCGAAGGGCGCGGATATCGGTAAGACGCTGCTGCCATTCGCCGGAGAGCTGCAGGAATTCCAAATGCCGCGTCCGATCTTTACTTCCTCGGAAAGATCGGAATGGGCGGCGGGCATTTACAACAACCACCACACTGACATCCAGATGCAAACCGACGTCTCGAAAGTGCTGAAGGCGCCGGCATCGCGCGAGCAGATTGAGCAGGCGCGCGGCCAGTTAGCGCCATTCTTCCGCGACACGCTCGTAGGATTAAACTACGCCTATTACGAACCGCCGGGGGCGCAGCTTCTGCGAATCAATCCCCTGTTTGTGCGGTCGCATGATTTTGCGGGCGAGACGGTTTCTGGAATCGAGCACTTGTGGCATGCCCCGCAATTGTTTGGAGAGGGAAGTCCAGCGGGCGGAGGCGCGCACTTGGTAGGCTCCCTGGCGGATTTGCCCTATGCCTTGTCGGATGCGGAGCAGGATTTCATCACTCCCGAAAATGTGCAGGCGCTGATCTGGAGAGAAACCGTTCCCGGGCTGCTTACCAACGCAGTCTTCCCGCGTTGGTGGAACGTGAGTCGAAATGAACTGCATGCCGTCGCACTGTACCAGCGTGCCGGCGAGGAACTCATAAATGCTGCTGCTTCGAATGAAGATCTACGTGCAAAGGTGACCGATATCCTTGGGGAGGATATGTCGCCGGCCACGCTTTCGCGGGTGGTTGAAAGCCTGGAGCAAGGAGAGGCCTCCGGGGCCATGGCCGTGATCACGCCGTCCAACTTGTTCCACCTGACAGCGGAGTATCGCACGAAGTTTCCTGAGGACACGAACTCATGGGGCGATGCCGGGAAGGAGTTGGACAGACTCTGTCACAGCAATCCCGAAGAAGCGAAGTGGCAACGTGTCTCGCAAGATTTTGGCGTGCCCCACCCCCATTTGGCGCAAAGCTACGAGCGGCAGCTGCTGAACCGGGAACCTTACCCCGCATTCGCCGGGTACTCCAGCCGGCTGATGGCGGAGTCCTGGGAGTCCAACAATTTGTACTGGGCGCGATTGGCGGACGAAATGGGCTATCCTCCCGTCATGCTCAACGTGCTCGTTCCGCAGTTGACGAGGCGAATGGTTGAAAAGATTTTTGCCACGGATTTTGAGGATTGGCCAGCGCTGCTTCGCGCCATGCGGGAGGCAGGTGCCGATTTCCGCGAAGGTAAGCTGGTGGTTGTTCCGGTAGCTAGCGCGGGCAGCCGTGCGTCGACAGAGTAGGGAAGCATCATTTCCGTTCCGGCGGGTTGGGTGGAAAGGCTTACAGGGGTGATATGAGGATGAGAGGCGTTGTTTCGATCGGATTGCTGATGGCGATGATGCTAAGTCCATGGGTGAACGGTGGTGCCCAGGAAAGTTCAGGCAACATTCAAGTCATCGTGAACATGGTGCAGCTGAACGTAGCGGTCACCGATAATAAAGGTGATTACGTGACCGGTCTTAAACCAGAGGACTTCTTGGTTACAGAGGACGGGATTCCGCAGAAGATTGCGAGTTTCGGAGAAGGCAACGAACGCAGTCGCCGAATTGAGGATCCAGCCGAAGCGAAAACGACTCCTTCCGGTCCTGGGCCGCAATCCGATGCGATGCTGCCGGACAATGCAACCACCAATGTCCTCAATTCGCTCGTTTCCGGATCGAATGTTTTCATTCTCTTTGACACCAGCAACTACATGTATCGAGGATTCGTGTTTGCGCAGGACGCGATCGCGGATTTTGTGAAATCTCTTGAAAATGCGGACAAGATCGCTTTCTATTCCTACAGCCGCGATCTGTCTCGCTCATCGATGCTGACGAAAGACCGCACCCAGATTCTGCATAGTGTTCGGTCCACGGTCGCGGGCGACGATGCCGCGCTGTACAACTCGCTCTTGCTCACAGTGAAGGATGCTGCACAGTATCAAGGCAGGAAGGTAATCGTAGTCTTCTCGAACGGACCGGACAATTCGAGCGTGGTGCCGCCAGAAGACGTCGCCGAACTTGCTCAGTCGACAGGAACTGTAATTTACATGATCAGCACGCGGGCAGCGCAGTTAGAGCCGGTGTCGACAGCAGTTTTCGAACGCATGACCGCCGCTACCGGAGGCAAGGTTTACTTCGCGAAGAATTGGCGAGAAGAGAAGGCGGCCTTTGCGTCCATTCGCGACGACCTCGCTCATCTGTATTCGGTGGCTTACTATCCGAAAGCCAACCCCAACCGCGGATGGCGAGAGATTACCGTCAGACTGGTCGGCGAGAAAAAGAAGTACCGCATTCGCACTCGCAATGGTTACCGCCCGTTGCCCGCAAGGTTCTCCGCCGACTCGCGACCAGAGCCGACGCCAGAACAAGCGATCATAGGCGCGAGTAACTAAGCTTTGCATCTTTTCAAGACGAGGCTTCGCTCGGAGCCTCGTCTTTTTGTCAGCCGTCTTCGAGAACTGTACAGCCATTAGCCGGGTAATTATATTGTTCTCACCGCGACTCACCCACCTATGGCCTACCACGAGGTCGTATCTAGAGTTCTTAATCTCTTGAAAGCCAACAACTGTTGGTATGAAACGTTTGAGCACGAGCCGGTTCGAACCAGTGAAGAGGCAGCGAAAACCAGGCCAGGTTACACCTTGCATCAAGGCGCCAAAGCCATGATCGTGAAGGCCCAGGGAGCGCAGACTCGGTTTGTCATGCTCGTGCTTCCGGCTGATCTGCGGTTCGACAACTCTAAGGTAAAACTGCTCCTGAACGCGCGCGATTTACGATTCGCCAGTGAACCCGAGGTGTTGGAGTTGACGGGTGGGGTGCAGCCTGGGGCGGTGCCTCCTTTCGGGAACCTGTTCCAGCTGGACGTGGTTGCCGATCCAGGGTTGTTCGCAAACCAGAGGATCGTCTTTAACGCTGGAGATAGAAGCTTTTCTGTTGCGATGATGGCGGAAGATTACAAACGCATCGTCGACCCCAAAATTGGTTCCATCGCGCGAGAAATTTGAGGGCTGATTCGTTTCATCAGCCGTTCCCTCGAGCAGGCGCTCGCATTACCACTGCTTGTGTATCCGCCGATCGATTCCGAAACCACCATTCTGGTCCCGGGTGATGCTGTAAGAGACGCGCGGAGTCTCGTGATACTCGATCTTGGCGACGGAGTTCTGCGTCGACGTGGTGTCCGTCGAGAAAGTCACGAAAATCTTGCCAGTCACCCGTTCTTGCACGGTAATTCGGGCGCCGGGGCTTTGTCCGTGATTGCTACCCAGCAGGGGATCGACGGAAAGCTGGGTAAGCCCTGCCACCTTTTCTAGGCGGTTCGTGATCTGACTACTCACCTGCGAAGCCACGAACTGTTCTGCGCCAAGGTTTCCCGGAGGGTTGGGTTCCGCTCTCTGGGCTTCCTCTGTTTTTCCGAAAGCAATCAACTGGATTACGTCGGAGGGAGGCAATGCTGGATCGGACGAGTAGTTTGTGTGCAGGTGGTCTACAGGCCCCCAAAAGTGCATTCGTACGTTGTACTGCTGCACAGTTGTATTTACGGAGACGTTTACCACCGGAATCGTTTGCGAGGGGTTGACGAAGTCTAGCGTTCCTCCCTGAAGTACGTAGCGGTTGCCCCGGAAAATCAGGTCGCCCCCGCCGATATTTACGCGTCCCAGCAGCACGGGTTGAGCGGCCGTGCCGGTCAGGCGCAGATTTGCCGCTGCCTGCAAGCTCATGGTCCGGCTCACAAGGTTTACGCCTGCAGTTGAGTTGATCCCGACATTGAGCCGCAGGGCTTGCTGGAATCCGCCGGCAGGTGGTGGAGTGGCGGCTCCCCCTCCGAGTTCGCTCATAAACTCCATTAAGTCGAAAGCGGGAGTGAACTGCAATTGTTCGACGTCGACCCGTCCTTGTAATTGAGCATCATCCATGTTCCCCACGAGGGTAAGCTTGCTGTTGAATGCGCCGCGGACGTCGTTGTAAAGCACTCGCGTATCCCGTGCAGAGATGGTGACGTCGCAGTGCATGGCGGGACGGTACACGACCGCGCCCGAAGCAGTAACATCTCCACCTCCGAGAATCCCCTTGAACTGGCTGATCTGAACGCGGTCTGCTAGTAAGGTGAGAACTCCATTGCCGTTCTGCAATCCCAGGGGTACGGTTCCGGTTGCGAAGTTCGCATTCACTATGTGAACTTCGCCGTGTACATTGGGATCACTACGTCGTCCATAGGAATTGATATCGAACTTGAGTTGACCTGAACTCTCTAGTTCGGGATCGAAGATCTGCACGAGGCTCAAGTCCACCGAACCCTGGAGAAGCATCGATGCAGGGGCGTTTGTGGTCACGGGAACGGTGCCCTGAAATTGCAAATCCGTTCCCGTTCCGCGGAGGGCTCCGCGCGGCACTTGGAGCGTGCCATTCACGTAATCGACGTGAATTGGCCCGGCGGCGGCGATGCTTATGTTGTTTTTGTAATTCGCGGACAATTGAGGAATGGTGACGTGCGCTTCCAATTGGTCTTTCTTCTTCAGCGGACCACGAATGGTGGCATGCAGCTCGGTTTGACCACCGATGCTGCCGGCTTGGGAGGGGGCGTAGGCCTCTATCAGGGGCTCGAAAGGAATCACCTGAGTGTCGAATTTCGCGTCGGCATAGTAGTCATCGGTAAGCCGCACGGTGCCGTGCCCGTTGATGGCCGTGTTTACCACATCGGAACGTAGATCGAAGGTGCCTACATGATTGGCCATGGAGGCCTGAAGTTTGATGCCGCTGATTTTCTGGTCGCGCACGTTAAGCTGGGGGACTTCGATCGTTGCGTTCAAGCCCGGATTGTCGAATGTCCCTTTGCCGTCCACATTCAGGTTCAATACTCCGCTGAGCGGCACATTTCGTTGTTTGACATTTTCGAGCTCATTCAATTGAATGCCATTCGCGCGAACTAGCGCTTCGAAGTACTTCTGCTTGGGGCGCAGAGTGACCTTGGCAGTGCCGCCCCCGGCCGGGATCTGCGCATCGAGGTCTGCGACCAGCGCATCTCCCGTGCCGTGGAGCTGCAAGGTAAGTGACTTGACGACTTCGTCCTGGACCTTTCCGTTGGTGAGCGTGATCTTGCCGTTCCCCATCGGACTTTGTTGGGAGCCATGCATTGAAATCGCAGCCGCTACCGTGCCCGATACCGGGATTTGCTGGCCCGCGCTCCGCATGATCTCACCTACGTCGATCTGGGTGGCATTGAGAGAGAGCTGAAACGGACTCGTGTCGGTGAACGCCCAGTGTTGCAATTTTGCGTTCAGCCCGAAACTAACTCGCCCGCGGTTCACAGGCTCTAGCTCTCCGTTCTGGAGATTGATCTGGGAAGGATCAAGGTTGATATTGGCCCGTAACTGCCGCCAAGCTGTGCCCTTTGCCTTCAGATTGCTTGCATTGAACTGGCTGTCAATCTTCGGAGCCTCGGTCGTGCCAGTGACCGTGGCGTGCAACGAAGCTGTTCCATACAGTCCGATCGTGGGCTGGCCTGGGCGGATGGCAGCGGCAAGGGTTTCAAGTTCGTGCAAGTCATTGGCCTGAAGGCTAAGCTGCAATGCCGAGCGGCTGCTGACAGATCCATTCAAGGTCAGAGACGTCTGTGGAGTCCTCAGGAAGCTGTTCGCCATGTCAATCTGCTTGCGCCGGGCGTCGTAGTGCGCGTGCAGGGCGCCATCGAGGGGAACTGGATTGGTGTGGCCTTTTCCCGCAATCTGCGCGCTGATGATAGCGTCGGCGCGCGCCACCAAGTCGTCCATGGTCTTGCCCCAGGTGGCATCGGTCGTTCCGTTGACCACGCCGGAAAGGCCGAGCTCGCGAACTGGCTGCGAATTCTTTAACGACTGGGCGGACTTGAGAGAGATGCTATGAATAGCGGCGGTTAAGTGCGAGCGTGAATTGCCGGCAAGGTCGCGAGTGAGCAGGCTGGCGGTTAATTCGCCGCCCAGCAGGTGCGCTCGCAAGTCCGGCACTTGCAAGTTGCCATTTGCCACCTTGTAGCTGGCCGCAAGATCATCGATTGCTTGGTGAATGCCGCCGGTCTGAATTAGCAGCTGCCGGCTACCAAGATTGCCCTCGACATGGATGGAATCGAGGAAAGGCCGATTTGGGACACTCATGTAGTTGATTTTTCCATCGGCTCGGATCACTCCACTCGGCAAGGACTCATTGCGCAGAATGCGGCGGAATTCGCCGGAGTCTAGGTTGGCGCCGTATTGGGCGTCAATACGAGGGTTGGAATAGTCGCTGACCACGGCCTGGAGTGCGAGCTCCGAATTTCCACTGCGCAGTATTGCCCGCTTTAAGGTAAAGGTCGCGGGCGAAGCCACGAACTCGGCGTCAAGCTGGTGGGGCAGCGGCGCGTAATTCTGCATGATGACGTGCCCGTTGCGGTATCCCAGCGTGCCCGCATAGGTGCTCCGCCCAGCGTCGTAAGTTGAGACAAAGTTCAGCTGATGCAGGTCAGCATTCAACACTGCTTTGCGGTCGTTGTAATAAACCTCGCCATCCTCGATCTTCGCGTGCCGCACACCAAGGTCGAACAAATTCGTGTTGCTCTTGCTTCCGCTGCTCTTGGGTTTGGGCAAATTGTTGTTGCCCTTCGCGTCCACTTGCAGGCGGATCACGGGCTGGACCAAGTCGATGTCATCGACGAACCAGTTGCGATGCAGGAGTGAGGTCACGGTAATTGCAACGTGAAGGCGTTGCGCTTCAGCCAAAGGTGGCGACGTGAAGGGGGGTGCTCCGGCAATCGAAAGATCGTATAGATCAAGAACGGGACTAATTCCCGAGAAGTGCAAGCCGAAATCACGCAAGGTCACCTTGGCGCCGAGCGCAGTTGTCGCCTTCTCCTGGGACACCCTAAGTATGTAGCCATGGACGGCACGGCTGTGCAGAGCCACGTAGACAACTATGAAAATCAGGAGGACCAGGGCGGCGATTCCCCCCCCGATCCAGGCGAGGACCTTCTTCCTGGTTGCACGCCTGTCGCGCGGCGTGCGCACGACTTCCCGCGGACCGTGGGGCCGATAATCGGATGGAAATTGTGGCGCAGTGCTCAAAATGCTTGTCCTAGGGTTAAGAAGAACTGCGTTGATTTGATTCCTGGCGTCGCGTTCAAGTTGTGACCAATGTCGATACGAAGTGGGCCAATCGGGGTTGCATACCGGAACCCCAGGCCCACGGTGTTCGTGTACTGTCCGTGAAATCCGACGTGACTAAAGACGTTGCCACCGTCGTAAAACGGAACCACGCTCAATCCTTTCTTGAGGGGAACAGGAATTCTGAATTCGGAATTGATGATTAGCAGCTGCTTCCCACCCTGTGGGACTACGATCAGGGAACACGTGCTTGCCACCCCTGGTGTTCCGCAGGCGACGAGGGTTCGTGGCGGTCCTGCTGCATTCAAGGCGAAACCTCGAAGCGTGCTTCCTCCTCCAGAAAAGAACAGTTGAGTGATGGGTACATGGCTGCCTGGAAAAGGTTCTTCGATCCCAATGCGCAGGCTGTTCGCCCAGATGATCCCGGCCGGAATTGGTTTGTAGTAGGCAGCCTGGGTGAGAAGCTTGGCGAACCCGACACTCGAACCGATGCCTTTCGGATTAAAGTCGATTTCATAGCTGTGGTACATGCCTTTGTGGGCATCGAGCACGTTGTCACGAGTGTCGCGAACAAAGTTGACGGAAAAAGTCGAAAGACGAGTATGGAGGTCCTGCGGGGGGACGAGATCGGGGATGAGCAAATGCGTGATGCCGGTTTCACTGAAGGTGTAACGCAGGAACAGGGTGTTGGTCTTGTCTGGGTTGAGAGGATGCTCCATCTGCCAGCTGATCTGCCCCAGTCGGACTGTGAAGATCGGATTTTCGCTGTTGTGCTCGCCTTGAATGCTAAATTGTGACGACCAGTCCGTGTCGCGGAAGTGCGGATCGGTATAGGTAACCAACGCACGCTGGTCAAGGCGTCCCGCGAGTCCTGACATAGTGATCGTCTCCGCTCGTCCGCGAATATTTTTGCGGGTGTATTCGAAGGAACCGCGCGGGCCGTAAAAAGTCTTTTCGCTGGTCTTGAAATTCTTCGACACGCCGACGGGAGGAATTCCCGGAAGCGCGACCGTGCCGCCGGGCACGCTGCCACCGCGATTGATGACTTCGAAGCCGTAGCCGTAGGTCATGGTGTTTCGTTTTGCCTCGTGGACCTTAATCACCACGTCTTCCTGGGTTTGCGTGGTGATTGACCGCCGCGGGTCGATCTCCGACCAGTCAAAGATGCCGACGTTGTAAAGTTCGTTTTCACCTATCAGCATTTGATCTTCGCGCAGGGGTTGTTCCGTCCGCATGGGCACGGCACGGTTGATCACCATCTGTTTGGTGTGCCTTAGGCCGAGGGTCTGGACTCGGGCGATGCGGACCTGGGGACCTTCGGTGATGTGGTAAACCACAACCAACTCGTGCGGATGATGCTTATCCACCGGCGCCGCGGTGGCCCGGAAGCTGGCATTCAAATATCCGCTCGTCAGGTAATTCGCCAAAATCATGCTGCGATCGTCATCTACTCTCTTTTGTGAGTAAGCCTGGCCTTCCACCACCTTGAGGCCGCTCGGCGCAAGTTGGCTGATGGGCCGGGTCTCATTTCCTTCGACGCGCAACGACTCGACCGTATCCCTTGGCCCCTCGTCAACCCGGAACGTGACACCGATGTCGCCGCCGTGGTTGTTGACTTGGGGGGCGATTTTTACCGAGCTGTAACCTTCCGCTTGGTAAATCCTTTCCAGGTTTTTTACGCTCTCCCGCACAAGTTGCTGGCTGTAGCGTCCGTGCGAAAAGATCCACCACCGGTTTTTCTGCTCGACGGTCACACGGGAAAGCAGATCTTGATCCGAGAAGCGATGATTGCCAGCGACATCCACATCAGTGACCTTATGCCGCGGACCCTTGGTGACGTGATAAACGATCGTCTCCTCATCGGGTTGTTTCTGCACGTCAACCGCGACATTGGCATCGAAGAAACCCTTTTTCTGCAGATATGACAGGAGGTTCTGTTTCCCTTCCTGGATGATCTCGGGATTGGTTCCGGCCTGCTGATAGACCGGAAGCAGGTTGCGTCTCGTCCAACTCCAGAGACGAACACCGGTCACTCTTGCGTGCACCTTGAGGCCAGTATTGATATTGAAGTGAACATCGGCACGGTTCGTGTCGGGGTCATATTCCGCACCAATGAGTTTTACCTGTGCACCTAGAAATCCTTGCTTTATGAGCGAGGTGTTCAGGTAATTGGTAGCGTTTTGCACACGTTTTAAGGAGTATGGCTTGCCTTTGATCAGAGCTGAAGACCGCAGACGAGCCATCCAGGAATGTAGTCCTCGTTCCAGGCGTGCGGTTTCTTCCGGAGAAGCTCCTGCGATATTAACCTTCCCGAACCTGGCATGCTTGCCGACCTTCGTGTGAAAAACGACGTTGACGACCCCAAGCTGTTTGTCGACTTCGATCGTTGGGGTCACCTCCGCTTGAAAGTAGCCATTCTGTTGGAAAAAGCTCGTGAGATTTTCCTGGGCATTGTTGATGTCGAGCCTTGTATAGGGTCCCCGAGGTGGGTAGTCCGTAACCTGCAAGAGACGTGAGTAGCCGAATATGTGCGTGGCCTCAGGGAAGTCGTAGATTCCAAAGTAAAGTGCTGGCTGAAGAACGAACAAGACGCGAATGCCCTCGGCGTCGGGGCGCACGTCAACTTCTACGGCCTGGTACCCCTTGTCCCTTAAACCGGCGATGGTCGCATCTACCTTTTGGCCAGAAAATGGTTCATTTGCGCGCTGCTGGATAACGGGGAGGAGGGTGTCGAAATTGAGCTCTGGTTGGCCGGCCAGTTCCACCGAGAGTACCTTCTGTCCTTCATAGGAAGGCAATATCTCTTTGACCTGTGGAGCGGTTTGCGGTGCTTGGTTAGGCTGAGTAGTTGGACCCGCCTGTGCGCGGGCGAGCGCAACAGCACAGGCCAGAGAAGCTGCCACGGCAATGTAGGATCGACCAAGCACTGCCGTGTGATGCGTAATTTTCAGGAACTTTTGTCCGCAAACCTGGCTGGAGGACGAATGTCTTTGCTCAGGAACCTGGAAGGGAATTGATCATTAGCCTATATGTGAGCGGCCTAAACGCAACGTTTGGTTGGCACCATTGCTCAACTCGGACGATGCCCTTACAATCAAAGGCGGGATTGCGGAAAGCATCGCGTTTTCGCGGCTAGCGGAGAAGCATGGCAGCAACTACTATGGCTGGCTCTGCGAGTCTCATCGATCGACAATTGCGAAACTAGCAGCTGAAATTCTGACGCGCGTTCTTTGCATACTCCCAGGTAGTTGTTGCAAGCATTACAGTCTGAGTGTGAAGATGGGCGCGTAGCTCAGTTGGTAGAGCAATGCCCTTTTAAGAAGCGGACAAACGTGGAATCAGAGAGTTAGAAGGCATTTCGGGAACGCTAGAGCACGTTTAGAGCAGTCAGGTATTGAATCCGTTCCCAGATTTGTTCCCACGAGCAGACGGGTTTTCTGGCAAAGATGGCAAGGTGAAGGCGGATGACGAACTGTGACCTGTTCAGAAGCGTGTTCCTCCCTGATCGAAAGGGCCAGACTTTTACTCCAGCCCAGATCAAGGAAATCATGCTGGCCGAGTCGGACATCGTTCCCGGTAGTATTTTGCCGAACGACCATGCTGAAGGAAACCTGAGTCCCTGCCGATGCGCGAAGAACCGGGAGAATGATCCTATTTTCGACCGCGAGCCTAACGGTAACTATCGCGTAAGGTAAGCAACGCAGCCCCATACCACTCTAGGCAATCGAAAATTAAGCTTCCCTGGAGAAGTGTGACTAGTGCCCATTCGGATCAGTCTCCTGTGGTGAGTTAGCGGCGCCGTCGAGTTTGCGAGAGCGACAAGCGAATGGCGACTCAAGGTCAATCATGGTTCTATCCGAGGCTCCTGGCCTATAGCTATTTCTGGTTATCCGAGGGGGCATAACGTGAAATGGGTGACTCGGTGCCTAAGGCACGCGGGGCCGGATCTCATTGACTGATACTTCCCTCGAACCGAGCATCTCGAGAAATCGACCACCCACTAGCAGAGGGAGCTCTTCGAATGGAAGGCTCTTCCTCAGCGATGCTCAAACTGCTTGTCGCTGCAACTGTTTGGGGTCGAAACTCACTCCTTTCTTTCAAATGATTAAAGTGATGGCGGCAATCTTCCGTGCCAGGGTGAGACGGGCCATGCTGGGCCGTATCCCTTTTGCCACCAGGGCAGCAAAAAATCCTGCAACGGTCCGGGAGGCTCGATGGCGGAGATGGCCGCCCCTTTTAAGAGATTTTTCAGATCGCCAGTGTCTCTGGTACCAACGTGATAGCGTTCCCACGGCGCTGAATCGAGCCTGCAGCCATTGTTGATGCAATCAGGCAATCTCACCACTTTGCGCTTTTCATTCGCTTTTTGTTACGGACGATGAGTGCTATCGCGATATAACGCCAACTGCTCAATACCGACTATTTTGTGAATCTAAAGGAGTCGAGAGCTTGTTTCAGGCGACCCTTTACCTCGTCGTCGTCCTGCTTCGTAAATCTTTTAAGAACCTCGGGGTCATACCCTCCATGTTCCATGGCGGTCTGCAAGCCCAACTCAAAGCATTTACCGTCGTGAAATGCTCGAAGTATTGGCCCCGATTGGCTACCGCCAAGCCAGTTCCTTTCACCCCCGTTGAAGGCTACAAAGGAAACACCATTGATCGTAGTACTCCCTGCCACCTTCCAGTCTTGCGACCGTTCTAGACAGGTCTTCTCGGTCTTCGCATCGTCGATCTCAGCGACAAAAAAGGTGGCTGCAATGAACGTGGGCTTGTCTTTGAACCGTTCTTTGGGATAACCGAAGCAAGCGATGGTATTTCCGGTACCTTCTCCACCATCACACATGCGGGGCTGACTTGTACACGCACTCAGAATGGATGTCGGTACTTCGGCTCCCATTAAAGTTGGCATGCAATCAACAAGGATGTTTGAGTACTTGAAACGAAAGAGACCGTCTGGGCTAGTAAAAGTCTTCACCGTTTGGGCATGCAAGGCTATTGCCAATCCGCAGAAGCAAAGGGCAATGACGCTCTTCATCCGAGTAAGACCTCAGTCAATTATTGACGCATATAGACGGGAAGGCTAGGCCGTTGTTCCCAACTACTGCAACCAGGCATTTGCACTCAAAATCCCTGCCTCATTCGACAGGAACAGCCGAGACGCCGCAACACAACGCGCGACTGCACGGGTCTTTTTTCATGTGAATGCCATCTTTTTGTTTCGCCCCACAGAAGCAACACTGTTCCCATTGTTTCGCCCCACAGAAGCAACACTGTTCCCACAGTCGTCGGCTCTGGGGAACTTGCCAAGGCGAAATTGGGCGACGAGGCCAGCGCTTTCGAAAGCACTTGATGCACATGCTGTGATGCCACTTGCCTGCACTCATACCGAACATCTTAGCTGTTGTAACCAGCCATGGCGCTCAAGTCTCCGGTCGCCGGAGTCATTTCACGTTATTGGGATATTTTAACGGTGTGAATCTGATCTTTGGATACTCTTGACCCAATCATGCCGCGCTTACCTTGGCTGAGCGCAGGCACGCCGCAAGCTCACGGATGACCTGCTCATAATCAGCGGCTACGGCGCGCTCCACATGAACGCGAGCACCCTTTACGCCTGCTTCTTGCGCCAACCTCTGGAACTCAATCTGAAGAAAGTCTTCCAACTGCTTCGGTGTCAAGACAGCAATCGGGACAGTTGTGGACTTGCCCGTCGCGGTCTCGATCTTCACGGAGTACGGGGATTCAGACTGTTGCGTTTCCGGAGTCATGCGACACCTTCCTTTCTACGAAAAATCTGCGGAGGAACTATGCGTCCTGAGGGGACAAAAGTGGCGGGAAAAACATTCGAATTTTAGCACGTCCCTCGCGAAGACGCGCTTTCCACGGCTCAATTGACGAAAACAGGCAGTTACACAAGTATGCGCTTTCGTTTCGCCTTTCTGGGGGATTATGTGCAATCGGGATGTTCCGCCAACAACCAGTGTTCGCTCAGTTCGACCGGTATGGGCTTCCTCGGATTCGAACTCTGGCGTGCAGCTACCCCAGGAGCGGTGGACCAAGCAGTTTCATCCCATGCGCCTCGTACCGCTGTGGATCGTTAAGCTTGGCGCCAGGTTTGCTGGTCTCTTCGAAGTAGCTCTCGATCTTTGCCGCGGGCGAAAAGGCGATAACCATGCGGCCGGGCTGTTCACCAATGTAAGCCCAGACGTGCGGCACGTTGCGCGGCCCCAACACCGAGTCCCCAGGCTTCAAGCGCAGCTTTTGCTCGCCGATCTCCATCATCACTTCGCCACCTTCGATCAGATAGAACCACTCGTCCTGCTCGAAGTGCACGTGGCGAGGCGGGCCCCCGCGAGTCATGTTCCTGTTTTCCATTACGAACATTGCGCCGTTTGTCTCACGGGTGAGAACCTTGAAATCGAGATGGCTGCCAGCGCGTACCGCTTTGTGCGCCTGTCCTGTGCGGTCAGCGCCTGCTTGGACAACCTGAACGGCTTGTGTTCCGTCTTCTGCACTCGCAAGCCAAGAAGCGAAAGGAAGAGCGGTCACTGCCCTTAGTAGTGAGCGACGGTCGAGTGTAAGCATAAGAATGGCTCCCTCGCAAAAAGATCTTTACTCAGTAATGGACAGCCCGAAACTCAGCGAACATTGCACACCTTAATCGGTTAGCAAGTCAATCGAGGGAATCTTTTTGGCCAAAACCCACGGTTCGCAGCGAGTTGTCGCGAACAGGCAGTTACACAATTTTGCGCTTTCACATTTTGAGTGCTACTGGGATGTATCGCCAACCGCACGGCTCAAAGAGTAAAATTCGGCCAAATGGATGGGGTCCGCAACGCGCGTGAAGCAAAGGAATTTCTAATTTCCAAGATCGTGGCGGAAGCACAGCGTGAAAATGTTCCTCTCTCGGAAACCGAACGCAAGATGCTTTACTTTACGGAAAGCGGCTGGACACTTCCTGACATCACGCAAGTTTGTGAGCAGTTCGATCGTGAATACGACCAAGACGAGTATGAAAAGAAGATCGCGAGAATCGTTGCGAAGGCTTACAAGCACATTCTTCACGATTCTCGTGACGAGTACGAAACATGGTGGGCCGCAGTACGGTTGCTGAGTCGAGAAGATCACTACATCTCAGTGTTGATTGGTCTGACCGACCTGCGGCCACGTTGGGATCAATTAAAGCTTTTTGCAGCTGGGCTTGCAATCGTGGCTTGCATTCTCCTCTGGATCATTTTTAGCAACAAGGACATCTTCTTCCACAAATAGACAAGTCATCCAGAGATGGAGGAAACCTGCGTAGTTGGAGAAACCAGGCAATCTCACCACTTTGCGCTTTTCGTTCGCCTTTTCGGGGGATTTTGAGTGCAATGACGATTTAGCGCCAATTAACGAGCCGTAGCCAATGGATCGCGAAGCGCCGCTTTCTCTAGTGGCATCTAAGTTCGTGATCTATGCCAGTACAAAAGACTCCGAGGCTAAACCGAAACCATCTAAACTAACGCTATCGCTGGTAGAAGCCTACAAGGCCAAAACCTTCGCGATGCGGAAGGCTCCAACTCAGAAGACCGCTCCCGCCCGCACGAAGTACGCGAATCATGCTCGCGGGTCTGATTGAGTTGCCTATCGGCATGCAGCAACCCGTCAAAGACCGCATTGCAAAGTTACGGGGGAAATAGCACAAATCCGCGAAGCCAACGGCAAATATGTGCAAGATGGCAAGAAGATGCCTGGTTCGTCGGCCCACGAACGACGTGCTCTTTGCGGAACTGAAGAACCAGATTGGACTGCGTCGTTTGAGATTGCGCCGGATGCGGTTCGTGCGTGAACAGTTCTACCTAGCGGCTACCGTACAAAATCTCAAACGACTCGTGCGCTTCCTCAGCAGTAAGCCAACTCCGCAGAATGCCACTGCATGAACGGGGCATAAAGAAACAAGAATCGAAGAACCAGACAAGAAATAAGAGAAAAAGCCCGCTGCGACCTGAAGTTTCTCAACAGAAAATCCTGTTATCAACAATTGATGCTTTACAATTCAACGGCATGATAAGGACCCAAAAGCATTGGCACAAGATTGGCGTTAATGTTTGGGTCCCGGCCACCATCTCGTTTATCGCTGTTGCCTGTATGGCTGGACTACTGTTCGGAGTTTTCGCTCGCGCAGCACAATCACCTTCTGCCGGGAAAGTAGCGGATATGGTTAGTTGCCCTAATTGCGGGCTGACGAACCAAAAGAGCGTAAATAGAAATACCGATTTAAGCCAAACTGAATTTCTCATTCACATTAAGCCCTTCGTCGCCGATGGACGAAAAGCCGAATGGCAGGTGATTGCTAGAGTTCTAAGCGCATCACCATTGATCATTGAGGTCCTCGATACGGAGCCATGGGGAAACTATGAACCTGACAACTGTGGAATCCGGGTCATTCCGTCGATCGATGCGAAACTCAGGGCGTCTGTCGCTGACCTGAGTTACAACGAACTTATCAAGGCTAAGATGTTCGCTGCCGGCGATTTCAAATCTCTGGAGGTAGTTCTTGGCGATGTCGAAGCGATTTCGGGAACTCCCATCTACTTTCACAATAATGCTGGCAAAGATTTCTGTGCCAATCGCAGCGGCCGTCTGATCGTGTATCACGGCCCTATCGGTGACTTGGTCACCGTCTACAATGACGGCGGCATCTATTACCGGAACTCCCTATTCCGCGGGTTCAGTCAACAGCGTCTTTCAACTCAGGAACTTTCTGAGCTGCTGGGCGCGTTCGGACGCTCAAATTTTGATCAGTTAGCAACCACCATTCCGGCCAGCGATAAGCCTGAAAAGTCAACGCTAACGTTGATTTGTTCACGATTTCAGGACGTTTCCGTAACCGGCCACGAATCGGACCTCGCGCCAATGCTTCGCCGGATGGACGGGATTGCCGCCAAAGCTCTTTCTCACGCGCATTTCTTGTTAAGGCCCGGGAAAAGAATCGCATTGGATATTCGTCCTTGGCCCTACCCGGGGGTTAGCTTGGATGGCTTCCAGGAGAGAAAGGAACTGGCCATCAAGCAAAGAATGTACGGTCCCCAAACGATCCCAGGAAATTTTGAAGAGATGCACCAACAACTTGCGGACGACTTCCTCAAGGGCTTACCGCCTAGGGTTTCCACGCATAGACTCCAGGATGATCCCAACTGGTATGTCTATTTCGCCCAAGGGGAGAAATTGTATCGAGTTGCATATAATTCCGGCTGCACTCCTACACCAGTCTGCAAAACGTTTGAAACCCTTTACGTCCATCCCGTTGTCAAACCCGATGCTCTTCTCACGCAATTTAAGCAGGATTATCAGACCCCTTCGGGATCTGTCTTGGGTATTCCCACAGGCTGGCTTTGGCCGAGAGAAATGGCTCCAAGATTGGCAAACGTCCCGCCCGAAGGTACTGTCATCAGCAACCGAGAATATGAAAGCCATAAATCGCTTTACTTTGACCTTCTGAAAGCTGGCCGCGGCGGTGCTAATTTTATAGAAGATGGCTTTATTTACGAGAACGTGAAATTCTGCCAAGTCGATCCAGGCTCCCCCACCGAGTGCGAAACGACACCTTGACTGACCACAGGTACGCTGCCGAGGAGATTTCGGAGATCGCAAACTCAGACACAGCGTGTTGTTTGGTGTACAACTTGCGGCTGTGCATCTTCAGAAACTGGATCAACTGACGATAAATCGGGATTGCACTCAAAATCTCCAGAAAGGGCGAAAGAAAAGCGCACAGTTGCGAGATTGCCTGATTTCGTCAACTGTCGAACCTGGTTTTTCGTTTGGCTCAGCGTACAGACACCGTACAGCAGTCTTCGTTCGGCGCATCGCTACGAAGACCGATCACCGCAGATTACTCATCAAGATGACGTCACTGCTTTCGGTTCCTCGCCTCAGAGCCAGTTGCCTGCCATCATGCGACCACTCAAAGTCGAAAATCAGCCCCGATTCGAAATTCGTGATCTGTTTCGGCGCTCCGCCTGCTAATTTCTGTCGCCAGATATTAGAGACGCCGTTCCTAGTTAACGCATATTCAACCGCGTCACCCGCAGGTGTCCAACGGGCGACTTGGGCTGACACCGGCCAGGCAACATGGTATGAGGCAACACCGCCATCGAAAGGGATTACCTTCAGTTGGTATGGATGAGATTCGGGGGGAGAGTCAGGGTTTTCAGGAAGGTCGGGCGACGCGAGATAGAGGATTCGCTTTCCGTTTGGGGAGATTCTGAGAGAATCGCCCCCCTGTGCGAGCACCTCTGGAGGCTTCGCTCCTGTGATGGAAGCCTTTACCAAGTTCCAGGAAGGACCGCGCAAATAGACCACCCACTTGCCATCGGGGGAACATTGTGGACTTATGGCAAACGTTTCATCAGCGATGCGGATAGGGTGCGAACCATTGACATCCATGCGCCAAATTCCGCGTTTTTGCTCCGAGTAGGCAGCGTAAACGATGTAGCGCCCATCACCGCAAACCGAAGGGTCCGCAAGCTGCAGATCTCGGCCGGGAAGGTGGTCCCAGCTGATGCGATGTTCGGGCGTCAGCAGCGTGCGCCCGCTCCCATCCGGGTTTACAGCGAACAGATTGCCATCCAGACTAGCGAGTATGATACGGCCGTTGGGCATCCAAGAGAACCCGCCGACAGCAAACTCCTTGTTAGTAATCTGCTTAGCGTGTTCGGTGTTTCCGGCGGACGCGATCCACAGGTCGGAGACCGTTGCTAGCTCTGTGTCAACTAAGGTCTTGCCGTCCGGCGTGAGATCCAAGCAGCAGAGCTGGTAATCCATCAGGTCGTTGGTGAGGCGGCGTGCATTTCCCTTTGGATAGGAGATGAACCAAAGTTGCCCGCGAGAGGCCTGATCAACATTACTTATGGGCGCCAGGAGACCACTGCCGTCGGGCAGCCAGCGCGGACGGCCGACTTCGTCCGGTGTTGAATAGATTTCGCGGACCGATCCATCGGTAATCGATAGAACCCAAAGCACAGACCGAACTCTTTTCGTCGCCTCCGAGGTTGTGAACGCAATCGTCTTGCCATCGGGAGACCACGCTATACCTGTCCCCAAGTCGTCGCGGTAGGGGCGGGAAGCAAGCACCCGTTGATCACTGCCATCGGCATTGGCAATCAAGACGTCAACATTTCCGCCCCCGCGCACCCTAAAAAAAGCAAACCGCGTAGCATCTGGAGAGTAACTTGAGCCGAAGTCGATGCCCTCCGGCATTACGAGGTGTGGTGTTCCGCCGAGCGCGGGAACCCGATAAAGAAAGGTGTCACTGAAGTTGGGCTTCTCTGAGCGAATGAAGTCGATGTAGTTGGCATCCGGCGTGAAAGTGAGACTATAAATCCGAACCTCATCCGGCGGTACAATCTGCACGTCGCTGCCGGTAGCTACTTGACGAACATGGAGGCTCTGCTTTTCCCCTTCACGTAAAGCATAGGCCACATAGCGCCCATCCGGGGAAATCGCCACATTGATAGCGTTTCCGCTCTGTGTGACTCGGCTGAGCTTCATTCCTCGGAAGTCCCATTCAACGCCGCGTCGCTTCGGCTTGGACAACAGGACGGCAGCAACGACCAAGACTGCCAATACGGAACCTCCAACGACGAGTAATTTGATTCGGCGAGAGACAGGTCTCCGCTCCCGTGCTTCCGAAACAGGCAAAGCACCCACGCTTATGACGGTCTCCGCAGGAGTGACGTTTGATTCCGCAATCGGCAATGTGGCGCTGGTTGGCCTGGGATCGACTAGCGGTGCTATAAAACGGTAGCCACGCCTAGGCAGAGTTTCCACAAACCGGGGATTTTCTGCCGAATCTCCAAGAGCTTCCCGCACTCGGTTGATGGCGGCGTTAAGACCGCGATCGAAATCCACAAACGTGTCGGATGGCCACAGGCGCCGCTGTAGCTGCTCGCGGGTAACCAGATCGCCGGGGTGCTCCAGTAAGATGACCAGAATTTGGAATGGCTGACCTGTGAGCTTGACTCTTATCCCATTCTTGCGCAGTTCTCCGAGACGCAAATCCACTTCATACGTACCAAACCGCAGCACTTGAGAATTGGGAGCAGCTTCCAGCACGGGCGAATCACGCGAAATGCTGCCAGTCTAGCACCAAAGTGCACTTTCCGAACTCCAATCCTGGTTTCTAACACGCTGGTCTAAGTATGTTGGTTCCAAGATCTTAGCGATTGACGCGCCTCCAAGATTCTTTTGATCGCCGATCAAGCTTCCAGCCATTGAGGTAGCGGCAAACTCGGTAGACGTTGTCCGTCAGCGCGGCACCCCGCCCGTGAGGACAACGTGAAAAGAACAACTGGGAATCGCAAATCGTGCTTTGCCTGCCACGCCATTAGTGGGGGTCGCCAATTCAGGCTGATTTTGCTGGCGAGCGTGCTAATGGTCATCGCTTTTTTATTCTCCGCGAACCCGCTTGGCGCCCAGGCAAATAGCGGTGCCGGTGCCCAAAACCAAATCTCTAGGCAGCGCTTTGCCTGCAATGTTGGCTTCACTCCCAAAGAGTGCCAACTCGCAGCGACGGTGTTGAGAAAAGCTCTGTTGCGATACCCAGTAGAGGCACTCGGCGAATGGAGATGGGTGTTGGTGCGCAGTGAGGATTGGAAACCAATACTATCGAGAAGGAGAGCTGACCCAAACGTCCCAGCTTTCAGTTATCTACCAAAAAGAGAGACGTTCCTCGACAGCGCGTTGGTCGCCGCGCCATCGATCCACGGCGCGGAGCTCAGTGCGTTATGGCATATGACCACTGAAGATTTGCTCGACCTGGCGATTCGGCATGAACTTGCGCACGCTTTATGTAAGGACGGAAACGAAATCACAACCGACCGTGCAGCCATCGCCTTGAAAAATGGGATGCCATTGTCCTGCCGAATTACCGAGCAGACATCGTCGTCGAAGACGAAATGAACAAACAGTCAACATTCGATAGTTAACGATAAAGTGCGCCGTGAAAGGCGCTTGGACTTCAGCGGGTGTAACTCCCGCCCGGGAACTGGTTCGCTCCACCCGGTAGCAATCGAAGCGGCAGCGGAGGCAACGAAGCTGTCGGAGCTTTCGATGGAAAGGGTCGCTAGGCGACTCCGCGAGCGTGCAGGCCGTAACGTGAGTAAAACGCTGAGCAGGCCCCGAAAAAACAGTTGCAGGAGCCGACCTGGCTTTATCACAGGGAAGGCCGCAGTCGATGGAGACAGACGAGCGAACAAGCTCCATCGAGCCTGCCGGGGTAATGGCGATGGCATGTACGCATAGGAGACCAGACGCAACACGGGAAGCCCCAGCAAGCGATATCAAGTTGGTTGCCTCTACCGCGAGAAACGAAAAGCCCGACCGGATGTTTGGGTTTTCAGATTCCGCGATGGGAAGACCAACCGGAAGAAAATCATCGGCACCGTGGAGGAGTTCTCAACCAAGACGAAAGCATTCAGGGCTTGCGAGCTACTCCGCGCAAACATAAACAAGAACACCGGAACACCGCGCACGATTGGAGAACTGGTGCTCCACTACCGACAAAAAGAAATGCCAGAAGACGGCAGCAAGTCTTTTTCCACGCGAACCGCATATGACACGTACCTTCGCAACTGGATTGTGCCAGCTTGGGGAGAGCACTCGTTGTCAGACGTGCGAACTGTCGCGGTAGAAGACTGGTTACGTACCCTGCCTTTGGCGAATGGCAGCCGAGCGAAAATCAGGAACCTGATGTCTACGCTATTTAGTCACGCGATACGTCACGAGTGGACTGAGAAAAATCCGATTCGCTTCGTGCGTCAGTCAGCCAAACGTGAGCGGACGCCGGATGTTTTGACGGCAGAAGAAATCAAAGCGCTGCTGGCAAAGCTGGATGGACCGTACTTCGTCATGACGTTTCTGGCAGCGGCAACAGGACTGCGCGTTTCAGAGCTGTTCGCGCTGAAGTGGGAGAACGTGGACTTTGCAGCGGGAGAAATCAAGCTCACGTGTGCAATCGTCTGTCAGCATATCGGACTACTCAAAACAGCGGCATCGCAGAAACCCGTTCCAATGGACACGGGATTATCGGCGCTGTTGCTGGACTGGCGCGGACGCTGCCCGTACAATCAAGAGACGGATTACGTGTTCGGATCGCTTGAAAAGGACGGTGCTCAACCGCTCTGGCCTTCTAGCGCGATGTCGAAGCACATCCGACCCGCTGCAAAGCGAGCTGGAATCCTGAAGCACGTTCGCTGGCACGTATTCAGACACTCATTCGCAACGCTTCTGAAAGGGAACGGTGAGGACGTGAAGACGGTACAAGAGTCATTGCGACACGCGGACAGCAAGGTCACGCTGGACACGTACACCCAGGGACTCATGCCAGTGAAACGAGCGGCACAACGCAAGGTTTACGAGATGATTGCTCCCAGATTTTGATGTGGGAACGGGAGTTGTTCCCATGTGTTCCCAGGCATCTCAGACGAACTCTGCAAGTGCTTGATTGTAAAGAGCGGGCGCGTAGCTCAGTTGGTAGAGCAATGCCCTTTTAAGGCATGGGTCGCAGGTTCGAATCCTGCCGCGCTCACCACCCAAACCTCTGAAACTACAGAGGATTTAATCAAAGCTGAAATCCATATACGACGGCTACTGCAGACTGGCTGCAGAATAAGGCCTGCGTCGCCAATTTTTCCTCTCTTGGACTGCGTTCCAGTGGGCACCTTCGTGAGGCCTACACTGAGTAACGCCGTCACGCGAGCGGAGGTCCATGAGTGAAATGCGGATTTAGCGCCAGTTGCGACTTCCCGACCCCGAACCGGCGCTTCACCCGATGTACGAAGATGTAAAAGGTGGGCAATGCCAACAGTGTGAAGAGCGTGGAGGTTATTAAGCCGCCAACCATCACAATTGCCAAGGGGCGCTCAATCTCAGTTCCATGCAGCCTCAGAACGAGCAGGGGCATGAGACCCAGAATGGCGGTTGCCGCTGTCATGAGCTTAGGTCGAACTCTACCAATGCTCGCCTCCTTGACTGCATCTTCAAATGATCTGCCTTCGGCGAGCAACGAACGCGTTTGTGTGACCAGAACCAGACCGTTCTGTACAGCAATTCCAAAGAGACCAATAAGTCCCACCAGGGAGGATACGTTCCAGGTCTCGCCAGCAAGCAGCAGCGCGACAATACTTCCTACGAATGCGACCGGCAGAGTTCCAAGGATTACGCCTGCATCTGAGAAAGATCCGAGAGCAAGATAGAGCAACAGGAACACAGTAACCAGGGCGATCACGATGGCGATCGAGAGTGCTCGACTCGCGCGAGCCTGACTCTCAACTTTGCCTCCAACGTCGAAGAAGTAGCCCGTTGGCATCGGTACGTCGCGAGTCACACGTTGCCGGATCTCCTGTGCTGTGCTTCCCAAATCCCGTCCGTCTACCTTCGCCTCGACAGCTATGCGCCGACTTCCGGATTCTCGGCGTATGGATCCAGGACCGAAGGTCTCTTCGATTTGTGCGAGCTGACCGAGCGGAATTCTGCTTCCGTCGTGTCCATCCACCAGCAACGATTGTATTGCTGTGGGGTCTCCACGTTTTTCCTCTCTCAGTCGTACTACGAGGTCAAACCGCTTTTGGCCCCGCCACACTTCTGATACTTCCTCTCCCGCCAATCCGATGCGAATAGCACGGATCACATCTCCCGGTGTTAGCCCCACGCGAGCCACTGCCTGGCGATCAATATTGATTCGCAGCTGCGGAAGACCGGTTAGCTTCTCGGCTCGCAGATCGGTGACGCCTTTCACTCCACTCATCACCCTTCTCACTTGCTCCCCGAGCTCCGCGAGCTTGTTTAGGTCTGGGCCAAAAACTCGGACCGAAATGTCTGCCGGCGTGCCGCCCAAACCTTCGTCGATTCTCATGCCCAGAGGTGTAGTAAACAGGGCGGTGGCTCCAGGAACATGGCTGACTTGCTCGCGCATCGAGGCTTCCAATTCCTCAAGGCTGCGAGTGCGCTCCGGTTTCAGCACTACCAACACGTCAGAGAGAGTGTGGGGCATGGGATCTTCTGTACGCTCGGCACGCCCGGTGCGACGGACAACATCCTCAACTTCCGGGAATTGCCTAAGTGTGTCTTCGACCCTATGATTCACACGGTCTACTTCCGCAAGCGAAGCCTCTGGCGGCAGGATCGTCTGGATGAGAAAGGCACCTTCGTCCAACTTGGGCATGAAATCCGTGCCGACATAAAACGCCAGTGCGAGCGCAGGAACAGTGATGGCAAGAGAAGCCAACATCGTCCATCCTGAGTGGTGAACGACCTTGTCCAGAGCGGGAGCGTAGATTCTTTTCAATCGGCGCACGATCCAGACATCCTCATCTCGACCTTCGGGTCGGGGACGTAGAAAATTTCCAGACAGCACTGGGACAAGAGTGAGAGCCAGCACCAAAGCGGCAGCTATAGCGGAAATCACAGCGGCAGCTAAGGGGCTGTACATACGTCCCTCGATCCCTGTCATTGTGAATAACGGAAAAAAGACCGCGATAACGATTAGAGTTGCAAAGGCGATAGGCCGGCCGACTTCGATGGCAGCAGCTAAAGCGTGGACCTTGCGATCGCCTTCATTGCGTTTCAGCGTGATTCGGTGGACGATATTTTCCGTCATGATGATCGCGGCATCCACGAGGATTCCTACAGCAATCGCCAATCCACCCAGGGTCATGGTGTTGATGCCCACGTTAGCGGGTTTCAAGAACAGACCGGCGAGTAGAATCGAAAGTGGTAAGGTCAACGTCACGATCAGTGCAGCACGCCAGTCACCCAGCAGGACCAGCAGGATCACAACCACGAGAAACGCACCTATCAAAATGGCACGCGTGACCCCACCAAGAGCACTGGAGACAAGCTGAGACTGGTCATAA
>DATNEX010000049.1:0-59560 GCA_035606605.1 Terriglobales bacterium | reverse complement strand
GATTCGGTGAACACGCGAGGTGAGCTCACGTACCTGCTCCAGCAGGAGATTGAAATCCTGTTGCGAGATTTCCAATGATTCCCCTAAGCGACGCTGCGCAAGATTATCCGCGAAATAAAGGTGCTTTTCACCTATTTTCTGGAGGAGGAACAATCGTCAACATGGCTTCCTGTCTCCAATTGTGGATCAGGGCCTCAAAGCTATTGGTGCCGAAGAAGGGACTCGAACCCCCACACCCTTGCGGGTACATGGACCTGAACCATGCGCGTCTGCCAATTCCGCCACTTCGGCAAGTGACTGCGTTGCGGGGCGGCATGATGCCGCCTTGATGGAAGAGACTACGCCATCTATTCTACAGGGCAAGGTAGGGGTGTCAAACCTTGATGGAGGCATTCGAATCATATGCGATCGCCGCAGCGCAGGAAAACGCCACAGAAATCGGTGCCCGAGGCCAAGCCGGTCAATCCCGGCATGGATCCTGAAAAAGTAATACAGTTGCGGTCGCTGGCACACGACCTGAGCAATGCTCTCGAGGCCATCCTTCAAGCTTGCTATCTGCTGAGCCACGCCGAACTCAACGCCGACAATCGCCGTTGGGTGCAACTGATTGACACTTCGTCACAAGATGCGGCGCGTATCAATCGTGAGATCAGGGCGTCTTTGCGAGCTCTCTCGGGTGAGTAGCACAACGCACTGGCCAGGGGCCTTCGTCTACAATTACGACTCGCAGCATTAATTCCCCATAGCAAGGAGAGCAATGATGGAAAGGAAAGCGAGTGCGATCTGGAAGGGTGGTCTGAAAGACGGCAAAGGCGAATTTTCGGGAACCAGCGGAGTATTTTCTCACGTGCCATACTCTTTCACGACTCGGTTCGAAGGCGCCCCAGGAACCAATCCCGAGGAACTAATAGCAGCCGCCCACGCATCGTGTTTCTCTATGGCCCTTTCGGCGCAACTTGGCAGCGCGAATCTCACCCCCGAAAGCATCAACACCACGGCAAATCTGAAGATGGAGAAACTGGAGGCCGGCTGGGCTATTACGACCATTCACCTGGACGTAAGGGCGAAAGTGCCGGGCTCGGATGAGGCGACTTTTCAAAAGCTCGCTGAAAATGCGAAGTCTGGATGCCCGGTATCGAAGGTTCTGAATGCAAAGATCTCGATGAACGCCGTACTGGAGCCATAAATTATGACCCAGGGTTCCCATCGGGAGAACGGCGGTACGCGCTCAGATCAATAGAAGTCCGAACAACTGAGATAGAAGCCGCATTTCGTGCATTTCAGCTTGCATCGGCTTTCAATCAGCGCGGATGAGCAGTTTGGGCAATATCGCGACGGGTCCGCCGTGGTTTTTTCCGCCGATGCCTGGGTCGGAATCGGGATCGAGCTATTGGCCCCTGAATGCTCGCTCATGTTGGCTCTATTTTGACATGTCAGCGCAAGAAAAAAGAGAGCCGCTTTCGGCTCTCTTTGATTTTGTTCCTGGGGGATGCCGTCGATCAAAAGCCGGGCATGAATGAGTAACCGATAGAGATAGCAAACCGTGCCGGGTTTACATTATTGAATTCCCAATTGTTGTGAACAATGTAATAGTGCGCCTCAGGGCGAATAAAGGCATGCCCCCAAAAGTAATACCGGAAGGCGCCGCCAAAATGCCAAGCGAAATGATTGCTGCTGGTGTAATTGGTGCAGCCGGTGAATCCGCAGTTGTAAGTGCCACTGTAAAAACGTACGTCTTGGCCGCCGATTCCAGCCATGAGGTCCCCCCCGATTTTGTTCTTGGTGGACGTCACACTGTAGACGGCGTTGAAGTCATAGAAGATCGGCCGATAGGGAATAACCCCGAGGAACACGCTGCCGTTTGAAACGCCGTACGGGGCCTGTCGAACGCGGGGCGAGACCGACCCGCCGAAACCGAGGTGATGTTTCAAGATAACGTTGCCGCTGAAGCTCACGTATAAGCCGCCACTTTCTGAAGGGAACCCGTTCGTGCCGGAAGGGGCGGTAACCGTTCCAAAGCCCAACGCTGCGTCAAATTGCTGCGCGTGCAGACTAGCCGCGCCGGCAAGCATCAACACCAGGGCAACCAAGACAGATGACTTTCGCAAGTGAGATCTCCCTCGACAGCAAGATGTGCGAACCAAGAATAAACCCGCATCCTGGATTATAGTTGCGGGGAAAACCACACTGGTCCGGTACTACTTAGGTTGGATGAAACCAGAGCCTGATTTGTTATCCCTGGTCGGATAAAGGCTCGGTTTCGCACTTAGAGGGGTGGCTGCAGGCGATTTCCGGAGAGAAGGAGAGAACGGTTTGGGGTCGAAGATCGACGAAATTCGGAATCACCTGCTCGGCGCCGGCGTTGAGCAAGGCTTGCGTCATGCCATTCTGTGAAACTCCCACACACCGCAAACCCGCGTTACGAGCTGCGAGGACTCCGGCGGGAGCGTCATCGAACGCCATCGCTTGGCTGGGAGGTACGCACATCCTCTGGCAAGCGAGTTGGTAGACTTGCGGGTGAGGCTTTCCCGCGACCACGTCCGATGCTGTGATTACGGCGTCGAAGAACCCGCCTAGCCCGAGACGCTCGATGGTTGAGGCGGTGCGAATTTCGCTGGCGGAGGTGGCGACTCCACAAGAGATACTCATGCGCTGCAACTCGCTGAGAAATCCCAGAACCCCAGGAAAGGATCCAATGCTGCTCTCCAGGACGCGAAAGATTTCGTCTTTGCGCCGCCCCAGTTGGGATAACTCGGGCTCCGGCAATTCGCCGAGAAAGTGACGCAAGATTTCGCCACGCGTGCGTCCTTCCAGAATGAACGAAAGCTCGGAATGAGGCGCGTGGACCCCTACCGAACGCAGGAACTCCTGCCAGGCGGTGAGATGTGCGGGATGGCTGTCGATCAATACACCATCCATATCGAAAACCACCGCGCGAATTCCCGCGTCAAGCTTGTCAATGAGATGGGTCATGGATTCGCTGCCATAGGATCTTGGATGCCCGGCCATGTCCTTTGGGCCAACTGATAGTTTTCAATGGTTCCGATGTCCATCACGAACTCGGGAATCCGGTATCCTCGAATGCGGCCGAGCAAACGTGGAATGACATCGAAGGCAATGTCAGCTTCGGGCCTTCGCGGGATCGCATCCAACAACCGCGGGGTGGCCAGCATGAGGCCGGCAAAGGCGAGATTGCCTTTCGGCTGGGTAGGTTTTTCGACAAATTCCACAATCGTGCCATCCGCGCTCAAGGTTGCGATTCCACAACGCTGTGGATCGGGAACGGAATAGAGACCGAGGGTTGCCGCCGCCCCGGAAGGGTGTGAGTCGAGCATCGCCTGCAGGTTGACGTTGGTAAGCACGTCCGCGTAGAAAACCCAGAACTTGTCTTCTCCTTGGATCCAATCGCGATTCACACGCAGCGTGCCAGCACTGCCGTGAAGTTCCGGCTCCTCCACCACCGTGACCCGCACCCCGGCCCGCCATCCGCGCACAAATTCTTTCACCTCGACCGCGTGGGCGTGGGTATTGACCAGCATGTCGGAAATTCCGAACCGGCGGCTCAGGGCAAACCAAATTTCGAGCATGGGCACGCCGCACACCGGCAGCAGGCATTTCGCTGTGATGTCGGTATAGGGGCGCAATCGTGTGCCGTGACCAGCGGCAAGCAGAAAGGCTTTCATGCAGAAGAGTCAACCGGAATGAATGTCCAACGCGAAGCGCTGTGCTCGTCATTGTCGATAAACGGATCGTTCACCAATACTTGAGCGCCTTGAAAGTCGAAATGAAAGGTCATTTCCTTCAACCCTTCGGCGGTCAAGGCGGTGCGCACATCCTCTTGCCTCGGCGGTTCGCAGAAGAGCAATAGAAATCCGCCCCCGCCCGCCCCGGTGATCTTTCCTCCAAGGGCACCGTTGTGCAACGCAACTTCATATAAGCTGTCGATTCTCGAAGTCGAGATCCGAGACGACACTCGCTTTTTCGCCCGCCAACCCTCGTCGAGCATGGCAGCGAACTCGCGCAGCTCCCCCGCCTGAATGGCATTTCGCATCCGATAAGCGAGCTCTTTGATTTCATGCAAGGCATCGAGCGGCTTTCGGCTTCCTTGCTCAGTTGATTTTTCCTGCTCGGCGAGGATGTTCCAGGAGTGATGGGCTGCGCCCGTAAAAAACAGCATGAGGCTGTTTTGCAGTTCGGTCATAACCGCCGGACCCGGGTCGATAGGCTGAACTTGCGAGCTGCCATCGGGAAGAAACTCGAGAAAGTTCAATCCGCCGAAGGCGGCCGCATATTCGTCCTGTTTCCCGACGTGGCGTTGCAACACATTGCGTGCAATATGAAAGGCGCGCTCGGCAAGCTCGTTTTTGGAGAGCGGCATGTGAACGTAGCTGGACAACGTCTTGAGGACATTCACGCAAACACTGGCGGAAGAACCTAAGCCGGTTCCCGGGGGAATTTCTGAGGCGAGAAAAAGATCAACGCAGACTTCACGATCGAGGTCCTTGAGGACCGCCACCGGTATTTCCAGACCGCCATCCTGCATTTGCAGGGAGGCAAAGTCGGACCAAGCTTCGCAGATTCGCAGGTCGGAAGAAATGATCTGAATGCTTTGATCGGATCGAGTGCCAAGAACTGTGTAGAAATATTTATTGATCGCAGTGCTTAGGACAGCGCCACCGTATTGTTGGTAGTAAGCAGGCAGGTCGGTACCCCCGCCGCCGAAGCTAATCCGCACTGGGCTGCGCACGATGAGCATTGGAGATGATTTCCTCACTTGGATGACTATTCCAATCGACGCTGTAGGTTACCGGGACCGACCTGGGCAGGAACAGTCTGAGAACTAGAGTCCAGACGGTTTGCAGAAGGAGCGATATGTCCCTAAGCAGGTAGGGATCCACGACATACTGCAAATCGAAGCGCGTTTTCTGTTCGGCAGAGTTGAACTCACGCAAGCCGTGCACCTGGGCCAGGCCTGTGATGCCAGGCTTCACCTTCAGCCGTCGTTGCTGCCACTCGGAGTAACGTCCAAGAGAAGAGATGGGGTCGGGTCGGGGACCAACCAGGCTCATCTGCCCACGCAAAACATTCCATAGTTGCGGCAATTCCGTGATGCTCAGGTATTCCAGCAAAAATTCGACACGCGAGTTTGAGCGCACGGGACGATCCACGTTGAGCCGCAGCATCTGGAAAGGCACTCCAAACTGCCCGGACCGGGCTTCCCAACGGAAGGCGCGCCGTTTTTTGACCAGGAGGAGAATCGCAACGGGAATAACAATAAAAGCAGCTGGCAAGACCAAACCCAACGCTCCCCCGACATCCAGGAGGCGCTTCAACACCACATAGCGGCGCCGCAGACCAACGTCACGAAGCTGCACCAGGGGAAGCCCATCCAACGAAATTAGTTTCGGTTGGGATGCATAAAGCTCATAGGATTGCGGAACCAAGGTCGTTGCGATGCCGAGATCGCGGATGCGAATCATCAATGTTCGGATTTCCGGCGTGGGGGCATGAGAAAGCGCCACGATGACTTCGTTCACATCAGCCCGGCGCAGAAAATTTGCGATTTCAAGCGTTGAAAACTGCGATGATCGTGGCACCGATGCAGAGTCGCACGCCGGCAGTATGATTTCTTCGACAGGCTCGTGGGGAAACAAAAGGCCGACTACTTTGCACAACATCTCGGGATGCTGTTGGATTTTTGTCGCGACCTCCTGGGCCACGCGTCCTCCACCCAGGATCACGACACGCCATACATCGCCACTTTCGTGCCTCCACCTCAAAACTGAACGAGCCGCTACCCGAATCCAGAGACATCCGACAAACAAGAGCGCCATGAAATATGCCAGGGCTAGGCGCGAAACATAGGTTCGCGTCAGGTATCCGATGGCAAGTATCACTGCAATGGTGGAGATGCTTCCAAACAATACATGCGAGAAAACCACGGAGAACTTCCAGCCTCCGCGGAACCCGTCCATCTGCATGAAGAAAGAAAGAGCCACCCAAACGGCCGCCGCGGTGATCCCGAATGGCAACAGCGCGTTAATCGAAATGCGTTCGGCAGGCGTCCAGGTCAAACCAAACCGCAGCAAATCCGAGATAAAGAAGGCGCCTGATATCCAAGACAGATCCGCGAGCAGGATCCACAATTCCAGCCTTCTTGTGTTCATCGCGTCCCAGTCCGACTCACGAGCCTTGGCCCCATCGCTCGCTTTGCAAGCTCCGATTGACTAATCTTCGAGCGCACGCAGGTGAACAGCGAATGCGCTACACACAGGTGCAGGTCCTCGATAATCTGCATGTTGTCACAAGGGACCACAATGCACAGATCGCAGAGGGCACGCATTTGCCCTCCAGCGAATCCTCCCAGACCAACCGTGGTGCTGCCGATGGTTTTCGCCGCGTGCAGAGCATGCAACACATTTGGCGAATTCCCGCTTCCACTAATTGCAAAAGCGATGTCGCCGGGCCGGGCAAAGTTTGCCAATTGTTCGGCGAAGATGTCCTCGTACTTCGAATCGTTTGCCCAGGCGGTCATCAAAGGCACGTTGTCGGTAAGCGCCATCACGCGAAAACGCTTCTTCGATCCATTTGCCGCTCCCTTGCCCAGATCGCAGGCAAAGTGCGAAGCCAGGGCAGCACTGCCTCCATTTCCAAAGAGGAAGATCGAGCGTTCCTGCTCGTAGGCTTCGACGAGTAAGCTGGCCACTCGATCCACATCCTCGAAGGGCATGGATTGAATGCTCCTCGAGAGCAGCTCGAAATATGGTCGGCATCGGCTAATGGAATTCACCAACAGAAGACGGGAGGAAGATAGCGAGGGTTGCCCTGAGTTCAAAAAGAACGAGAGTGGCTGATCACCTGCGGAAGCGGAGGTGCGGAAAATACGTGAGCTGCAGCTGTGCGGTGGTATTGGTTTGACCCGAACTCGAGAGTAGCGGGAAATTCCAGTGTTCCACCTGCAGCATCCCCGAAAGGCTTAGCTCATGAGACAGCATAAACGTCGGCTTGACGCTAAAGTCGTTCAGCAATCCGCCTTGCAAAAAATCACGATCCACTTTCTGGTAACGATACCCGAACTGCAATGTGGAACGTGGCGAGAACCAGTATGTGAACCATCCCTGACCACCGCGTCCCGCGCGCCCCATCCAGCTTGCGAGCAGATTGCGGTCATTTGTGTAGCCGTCGCGATAACGCCGGAAATCCCAATAAACAAAGCCGGGAGGAAACTCCCGCGTATGCGGGGTACCGATGATCTCGGCGCGAAAATCCATTTTATGAAGCTTGGGCAACATTGGCATATACAAGCCCATGTTGAGCGAGGGCCGACTGGAGAACAGCGGAGTGTATTCGTCCACCACCAGGGAATCGCGATAAATCGTCAGCCACTTGCGCAATCCGGGAATACGATAGCTGAAATCAAAGTTGGCGATTCGCTTTCCGGGATTCATGGCGGGATCGGCGGTGTGTGCGTAGAAGGTTCGAAAGAAGTTGTGGAAAGTAACTGGCAGCCCCGGCCCCCCGAACATCGCGGTGAAACCCGCGCCAAACTCAAAGTTGGGCGTCGGTTTAAAACTTATCTTGAAGCCATGCATGTAGGGTTGCGGCTGAACCTGGCCAGGACCGACCAGGTGGTCCACGTCCCATTCGAACTGGTGCCCGTCCAGTCGTCCGAAGACGTACTCTGATCTGGCGTCACCTAGAAACTTTGACAGGAGCGGAAAGTGGTAGGGGGAGACGTTATCCAGCTTGATGGCCAAAAATGGTTCTGCGTTGTTGCTAAGCAAGAGCGGGTCGGCACCGGTGACACTCCACCATTCGCTCTGCTTGCCGGCCGAGATCTGGAAGTTATGAAACTGCAGCGCAACCCCTCCCGAGAGGACATCAAAACGATTGACTGCCGAGCGGCCCCAGGGGAAGGGTGCGGTCGCATCGGCAAGGGCAATTGCCTGTTGCTGAGGAACGGAATACTGCGCAATGGCCGGAGAATGCTGATATTCACCCTGCATTGCAAAGGAGAGCGGCCCGGCTACCGCATGGGCCGTGAATCCTGAAATTCCGTTGAAACCCTGACCATAGGGCCGGCCGAAGTCATTGGTCAGGGTTTGGGCGAAATGATAACCGTCGGTCACGGGCTTGCCAGAAACTTGTGTCGCGCGGGCATAAAGGGAATCCAAGCTCGCGCCCAGATTCGCGGCTCCGTTCAGTCTGGCGAGCTCAGGCTCGAATTCATGAGATAAGCTCTCGTAGATTCCGGCGGCTCCACCCGCCGCGCCCTCTTCCTTCTCAATGGTCTCGCTGGCTTCTTCGAGCAGCCGCGCGCATTCCATTCGGGTCCACGGACGTAAACCGGCGTAGGAGGATCGGACCACGCCAAGTGCAGCCAACCGGTCGAACAACGGGTAAATGTAGCTGTCCATGGGCACATAGGGAGAGCTCATGTTTTTGGGCATGCGCTGACGAGGTTCGGGGTCCGAGTCAAAGAAGTCCCCCCATCCTTCTCCCCCTAATTCGGGATCGTGATGAGCTCGATAAACTTCATGCGCGAAGTACCAACCGAGTCCCGCACCGATGAGCACATCCGAAGCAAAGTGCTCGTGGGCATTGACGCGCGTCAGCGTGACCGTCGTCGCCAGACTGTAGGCCAGGAATTTGGTGAGCGGTCCAGGGTACTCGTGGGCCAGGATCCCCGCGATTGACCACGATAATGCGCTGTGCTCCGACGGGAAGGACATGCCCCCGTTGAAGAAACTGCCGGCTCCGGTAGATTGATAGGGCCGCTCGCGCTGCGTTGAAACCTTCAGCGCGTAGGTAACGGCGGTGGCGTCAACGACGGCTTGAGCTGCGAGAAAGCCGGTCTCACGCAGGTGTTCGTTGTTGGTAAGTTTCCCGAGAATGAATGCACTGCCTCCTGCACCGAGGAGGGAATACATGCTGACATCGGAAATCTTGCGATTGAAATCCAACTGGCTCGGACTGTTGGGCACCTGTTTGGAGATCCAACTGTCGGATGCAATCAAGCCGGCAGTCGCACCCGCAACCGGCAAAATCCATCTTAGGTCTTTCTTCTTAACGCGAGTGGGAAGAGTCCAGAAATGTTGCTGGTCCTCGACCACGTGCGTGAGAAACGGCGTGAGCAAGCGATTCTCAGGATCGACTCCCGGTTGAAGGTCGTAGCCCCGCGTTTGCTTGCTCGAGGGCGCTGATTGCAGATCTTGACACTGGCTCACTCCAGCACTCGAGATCACAATCACGGCCATTAGAAAGCGAACATTGGTTCTCAAACGCACTAGAAGCCGCGAGCCACCTGCACCGCTATTCCAACTGCCGAAACCAATTGCGCCACTTGCAGCGTGTCCCTCCATTTAATGCCGCCACCCACAGCCTTGTTGGGAACGACGATCATGTCGCCTGGTTGCATGGGGGCATCAAGGGGACCACCGCTGAACAAGCCTTTTCCGCCCCCAGCGACGGTTCCGTTGGCGCGAACTATAAAAATGTTCTTCTTGTCTGCGCCGGAGGTAGCGCCTCCCGCCTGATGCAAGTACCACCCCCCGCTCTTTCCCGGGCGGAAGGCAATTGCCGTCTGGTTATAGACGGCACCCTGCACCATGACAAAGTTCGGCTTTTTGGGAATGTAGATTGAGTCACCCCTGCGGAGCTGAACGTCTGCCATGGTGTGGATCCAGCTCTTGCTGGCGCTAATGTGGATCACCATGCGCCCGACCGGGGGTGTGGTCTCCAGTTTTTCTACCGTTTGACGCCACTGCAGAAGCGTGGCTTCTTTACCCAGCGGATCTTCCAGCCCGGTTGCCAAACCCGTGCCCTCTTGCTTGGCTTGGGAAATCAATTGAGCCCGATTCCTCTCTTCCAGTTCGCGAATTTCAGCCCTTTCGAAGATCGCTCCATAAGGGTAGGCGTCGTCACGGAAACCGCCAGCCCGAGCGAGCAGATCGCTGAGATGTTCGCCCTCCTTAATTCCGTAAGTGCCGGGATGCACGACAGCGCCATCGAGCGTCACCGTCGCACCGATGTCGTTCCAACCGGTCATTTGCTTCACGGTGATTACGTCGCCGGCATGAAGGCGCATGTCAGTGTCAGGCTGGCCCTTAAGAGCGGCTCCGAGTCGCAGGGGAATGTGCTCGGTCTCGACATTCTTGCCCTGCTCGACCGAATAACGGGTCAATTCGGCGACTTCAACAAACGCGGAACGCCGTACCCCGCCCGCAAGCCGAACCAGTCCGATGGCGGTCATGTCCCGTCCCAGCGGGTACTTGCCAGGCCGTGCCACATCCCCAGCGATCTCCACGGTTGCGGGATCGAACCGCTGGACGTTCTTGTGTACAAAAACGCGGTCCTGCGGCTGGAGAAGGACATTTTCATGCGCATCGCCAGAGATGGCTTTTGTCAGGTCTGCGCTGATGACTTCGATCTTGCCGTCCTGCGTTTTCCGAAACACCTGTACATCGTCCAACTCGGCATCTGGGGTGGTATTGCCGGCGAGAAAAATCGCATCTCGCAGATAGGTAGCACCGTTGGTGATGTGGTCGCCAGGATCGCGCACCTCGCCGGTTACCGTGACGATGGGCGGGTCTTCGAAATCAAATCTTCCAAAAATGCGCACCGTATCGAACGGCTTCAGGACGAGATTGCCATTCTTACCAGCAAGGGCGTCCCCGAGATTGAATGAAATGATCTCCGGCTTCAGATCAGGGCCAGTCAAGCGAATGATCTCTGCGTGTTGCTGGTAGGGTTCAGGAAGAAGATCGCGGTAGGAGTGCACCAGATCGCTGACGTTCATGCCGTCACGATACGCGTACTTGCCCGGACGGAATACGTGGCCATCGAGATAAACCGTCTTCTCGGCAAATGGCAGGATCGGTGAAATCTTAATGTTGTCGCCGTCCTGGACCACAAATTTGTCCAGAGCGGCCAGCACGGTCGCGCTGTCGTCTGTCTCCGGCATGTCAACCCGCAACATGGTCCGGTTTTCGTGCGCCTGCACCCGCTCGACATCCACGTGCCGCAACGTGCCTGAGGGCAGAACCCCTCCGGCAAGTTCCAGGACCTCAGAGAGATCCTTTTCGCTTGCAAGTTCATAGATGCCGGGTCGCCGAACCATTCCTTCAACCGTAACCTCGCGACCGATCGGTGGGACAAGGAGCGTGTCCCCCGACTCCAGTCGTTGCATACCCGCGCGCACGCCGTGCAATAGCAAGGCATAGAGATCCACATCTTCCACGAGTTGATTGCCGCGGTAGTGCTTCACAATGCGCATGGATCCGCGGGAAGTCGGGCCGCCCGACTGATAAAGCGCGTTCAGTGGGGTCGAAAGGGAACTTATGTCATACGCCCCCGGCCGCTGCACATCCCCAACCACGTAAATACGAATGGTGCGAAGACGGTCGAGGGAAACATCGGCCTCGAGGTGGCGAAACTGGCTGCGCAGGGATGTTTGCACCATGTGTTGCACTTCGCCGAGCGTGTGTCCGGAAGCCTGAATGGAGCCGATCTCAGGCAGGCTCAGTCGACCTTCGCGATCCACAACCCGGTGCAGGCGCTGCGAAACGCTGCCCCAAAGGTCGATGTTGACTCCATCGCCCGGCCCAAGGACGTACTCCGGGCCTGCGGGCAGATCCATTGGAAGCTGATCGAAGTTCCCAGTGCCATTCTCGAAAACATCGAGTCCGAAACGACGAAGTGGCCCGGTACGTCGGGCATACTGCGCATAGAGATCGTAAAGGGACGGCACGTCTGCGTAAGGGTCCGATCGATGCATCAGGCGAGGCTGATCGTTGAGCCGATCCCGGTTGGGGCGGGTCTGCACCCCCGGTAGCGGGATACTTGCGTTCATCCTGTTCTGCTGCGGCAGCGGCTGAGGCTGCAGCAGCTGTTGCTGCTGCAGCAGCTGTTGCGATTGCATATACGCCTGCTCTTGCGACTGCGGCTGCTGTTGGTTCCCTATGTTGTTGGTCGCCGAGGCCAGCGATCCCAGCGGTGACTGCATTCCGCCCGTATTTGGAAGCTGTTTTCCCCCGTATTGGCTCATCAGTTGCTGAACTTGCTCGGGAGTCAGTTGGGTGTTTCCGCCAGTGACCGCATCGAACGGGAGACCGCCTGTCTCCTCGCTGGCTCCGTTCATACTTGCCTGCAGCAGTGCACGGCGCTGGTCCGGGCTGATCTGATTTTGCGGTTGTGCAGGGGTCGGCGTTTCTTGGGTTGGCATGTTTGGTGTATAGGGAAGGCTAGGCTGGGACGAGCCGCGCTGTGTGACGCCAGGTCCACCTTCCTCAGGTGCCTCGTTTTCGCTCCTACGATACGGGTAGGGCTGCTCCCGATCGTTGGGTTTACCAAGTTTCTGCTGTTCCTCGACCTCTCTGGCCAGCTCTTCTCGTGTGGGCTTTGCTCGCACGTAGCCACGATCAACAATTTGCTGCGTTACCAGCGAGCGTACTTCTTCATCATCACGAATCAGTCGGAAGATGGCAGTATCGGTGAGCTCCTTCTCTTCGACCACGCGTCCTTGCGAGTAGGCGCGGCGGACCAGCATTTTCTTGACTTCAAGAAACAAACCGGGTTCCTGTTGCAGCAGCAGAACAATCCTCTCTGGCGGCAGCGACACCAGTCGCTCAGCCTCTTTTTCCGCACGAGAGTCAGGCTCCTCGACGGCACGAGTGCGGGGGTTGTAGTCAGGGGTGTTGTAGTCAGGGGTGTTGTTGGAGTCACGGTCCTGCGCGAAGATACTCGTGCTGCCGAGGAATGAAAAGACTAGAACTGCTATGGGGAAAATTCGCGAGGCTTTCATTCGTGCTCCTACTGGATGACGGCTTCTCAAAATAGCGGTTCAATGTCGGACTCGTTAATCTCTACCGACACGGATCGCATAATGGCGTCAATTGAAATGATGATGCGGTAGTTGGTCTTGACGCGGACAAGAATTCCCCGGGCGCCCGCAAGTGGGCCGCGCACCACTTTCACCCTTCGGCCCACGGTGAGGTAGGGATGGTGTTCGGCACGCAACCCTTGTAGGAGGGCATTGCGGAGTGCGTTCAGGTCTTCTCCGTCCAACGGCGCGGGTTGACCGTTGAAAGAAACAAAGCGCACTACTCCAGGCAACTGGAGAACACGAAGCTTATCGGCAATATCGATGCGCGTGAAAACGTATCCTGGGAAAAGGACCAGGTCCAACTCTTTTTGCCGGTCCTTCCATCGTCGCACCGACCGATATACCGGGAGGAAGTGCTCGATTCCGCGTTCCTGAAGTTGTTGTGCAACTTTCTTTTCGTGGCGAGCGTTTGTATATGCGGCGTACCAAACAGCACTCGGCACCAGTTGAAGCTGAGGCACAGTCGCAATCGATTTCGAAACTGCAAAACTCATGAACTCTGCCCGCACCTACAGCTTCGCCCCCTCACTTACAGGGCGTATGTGAGACAACCGCAAGAGTAAACACTGCAGACCATGCGAGCCCTGCAATGATCAGTGGAGGATGGAAGGTGGCATGCTGGGGACACACGGAAACACCCCCACAAGTGGGGCTTGCGTGCTACAGCGTGACAAACTTCTCCCCCGGCTGATTTCGACAGCGAGTTGGATGGGATGCTGCTGAACGCGAGTTGCTTGCCCGAGACTCAGGAGTGTCGCCTAGGCCAGAGTGGAAAGGACGGACGGAAAGAGCAAGGCGGCGCGAAGAAACCTTAGCCTTTCACGCTGACTTTAGAAAAGGAGAGTACCGCAGTTCCCGGGCGCGGGCTGCCCATCAGGGTAGCAGGCCGGAAGGTGGTGAAAATTAACATGTTCTTCACCGGATGCGGGAGATCCTTTACGTGATCCGGGTCGGAGAGAATACGATAATCCTGCACGCGACCATTGGCATCGACGTATGCTTCGATGACGATCGAGTCCTCTGTGACCAAACCCAGGCCTGTGTTGAACCCGGTCTGCTGCAGCTCTGGATTGGTCGAAAGCAATAGAGGCACATCGTTAGTATTCGCCTGAACCGGGGTGATGAATCCCATTAAGACGCCGAAAATAATCAGAGTTGCGACCACACCGGCAGTAGCAGGTACCATGAATGCGCGAAGCGCATTCGCCACTCGAAGTCTCAAGTTCCCGAATACAGGTTCACGGCGACGGGCAGCTTCGCGCGAGATGGCCAGCCGTACTTTCAAAGACAGATCGTCGGGCGCTTGCGCGCGACCCACTCGGGAGAGAAGTTGCTGCGTCTGCCGAAGTTCAGCATAGTCCATCCGGCATTCAACACACTCGTTCAGGTGCTCTCCGAGCGCGAACATCTGCCTCCCCGTGACCGCCCCGTCCAGGTAAGAGGAAAGCAACGATTGAACCTGTGCGCAGGTCATGGCGTTACCTCGATTCGAGCGCGCTCCGCGTCGGCCACGCCGCGCCGTTGGAAGCGTACCCCCTCAACATCTAACCCCAATTCTGTCCCAGCTAGCTTCACGTACTCGCTCAGTCGATTTCGTAGTGCCTCTCTACCGCGGGTGATTCTTGATTTCACCGTCCCAAGCGAGACCTGAGTGATGTCAGCAATTTCCTCGTAGGACAACTCCTCAATGTCGCGCAAAACGACCGCCGTTCGATAAGGCTCTTGAACCTGCCGAAGCTCCTCGTCGACGCGCAGCTGCAATTCGTGCTCGGCAGCGTTCTCGAAGGGTGACTTCCGCTTGTCGACGAACGCCGTGTTCTCGGCAGCAATCAAGGGATACTCCCCGTTGGCTTCAGGTTCCACGGACGTTTCCTTGGACTTATGGCGAAACCACCAACGGCGGCGGTTCGAAGCTTCGTGTATCGCGATCCGGTAAATCCAAGTCTTCAGACTGGACTCCCCGTGGAAATACTTCATTCCGCGAAAGACTTTCAAAAACACTTCTTGAGTAGTATCGGCAGCGTCGGCTGGATCCGTCAGGATGCGGTAGATGACGCTGTACACCGGTTGGTGAAACTCGCCGACAAGCCAGGTGTATGCGTCTTCGGAGCCCGCCTTAAGCTCGGCAATGATGGTGGCTTCTTCCGCTCGTACGCCGATCGCGCTTGCGAAATCACCCACGTTGGCTGCTCCCGCCATGCTTGCCATGGCGCCACCTCCATTATAGGTCCACCGGCACAGCCTTGTACTGTGTTTGTTAGACCCCAGTCAGAGGTGAGATGTTCCCAGGGATTGTAAATTGCTGATTGTTAAGCTCTTTGCGGAACCTCGTCGAACCTCGACTACTGCGGAGGCGTCCCCGAAGCCGGCGGAGTTGTGGTTGGCTTCGGCACCGGTCTCTTCTTGACGGGAGCCTTTTTCGGGGGTGCAGGCTCAGTGTCGTCCACTACGACTTTCTTCGGAGGTACGGCAGCGGCCCGAGCGGCTTGCAGGGAGGTGCGGAGTTGTCCAATCTCGTTTTCCTTTGCGGTGGCCAGCTTGTCCATGCGCTCCGCGAACGCACGCCGAGTACCCTCGACCGCGCCTAAATCATTGTTTAGTGTCTGGAACTCTTCCTTACTGCCGAACGCACCAGCCGACTCAACGATCGAATTCATAACGTCATACAGGGCGTCCAAATTGCGATAGGTCTTAAACGTCAGCGCCAGGCTCTCAGGCGAGTTCTTCAGCTCTGCGAGAATCGAGGGCAACGCATTCTGAAGATTACGCAGGATGGATTCGGTATCGCTCTGCGTCTGTTTCTTGGTGTTGGAGTCGGTCTTCCACTTCTCGATTCGCAAATGCGAAAGGTTCTGCTGCGCCGATTGCGACACGCTCTGGAGATTCGCGATGAGCTGGTTGAGTTCAGAGATCGAAGTGTAGGAAACCGGAGTGCTATTGGGGGGATTGGCAGGAGCCTGCGCAAGAAGGCCGCCCGGGCACATCAAAAGCAGGCTTGCTGCAGCGGTTAACGTGAGTTTCATGGGATTTTCTCGTACCGATTCAGCATACTCATTTTCACAGGTTTCGCAACTACAGCCTCAAACCCGTGGGCTGCCGATTCCCTGCTTTCCACGCTGCACGTATATACGATATAGGTCGAGAGCCAGTATGGTGGACCTCAATCGGGATCAACCTACGACTTCTTCCGAAATCGGGCTGCCGAAAAGCACCGTGCATCTAGCTTAACGTCACAGATTATGGTTCAATGACAAACCGATTCGAGTGACCGATCGTACGGATTTGGGTGGTGAATGCTAATTGGGCTGAGAAACAGAAATCCCGATAGAGGTTAACCGATGAACCGAACCGTCACTTTCATTGTTGCGCTTGTATACCTGTCTTTGATTTTTGCTTTGGGTCTGCTCTTCTTTCTTAAACGCCAGCTTCTTTTCTTCCTCCCTAATAGTTTTGGCCCGGTGCCCGTCGGAGTGCCTTGGTTCGGAGCGCTAGGAGCGGTTCTGATCTCGCTGACCGGAGTATTTGAGCATGAGCACGATTGGGAAGAGGGGTATTGGCCCTGGCATATTGCTCGTCCGCTAATCGGCGTGGGGTTGGGGGTGGTGAGCGTACTCATTATGCAAGCCGGCGTTCTTGCCGTAGGTTCAGCCCCGCAATCAGACGGCCCCAAGAATTTGCTTTACTACCTCGTCGCATTTCTTGTGGGCTATCGAGAGGAAACGTTCCGGGAGCTCATCAAGCGCTTAGTGGACGTCGTCTTGAGCCCGGGTACGAGCCCGGGTACGCTGCCCAACCTACATCAAGCGAGTCCCCCTCAGGCACCTCATGCGACGCCGACACAAGTTGTAATCGCTGGTTCGGGTCTGACGGGAACGCAAACGGTGAAATTTGGCAGTCTGGTGGCGCAGATCACCGCCACCACTCCCAACGCAGGCGCGGCAGGGGCGGTGTCTCTGACTGTAACCACCAAGCGAGGCTCGTCCACCCTTCCGTTCACCTTTACCTAAGCTCGGGCTTACGATGGCGGGACCCGCACCTTAGCCAGAACTTCAAGCCTTTCTCGGATCGCCTCTCGAGGCATTTTCTCGTACTCTACGGAGGGCGGAGCGCTCAACAGTAACTGCAAGTAGTTTCGCAGATTTTCGACCGCCGCTTTGGTGTTGAGAGAAAGAGCTGCCGCGTTTGTCAGTCTGTCGGCGATTGGCAATGGGCTCGGAATGCTGTTCTTGGTCCTCCAAAGCACTCGGACTTGTGTGAGCGACGCCAAGGTGGCAGCATCCGGGTCGTAGGGGACCAGTGTTAAGGCAGCATCGAAGCTTTTTTGCGCGGTGATCAGATCTTCGTCCTCGCCATTCTGCAACAATTGGATAATTCCGCTCAGTTCCAGAGCAACGGCGCTGGTTGTCTTGTCCGAGGATTCACTTGCCACCTGGTATTGCCGTAGTTCACCGATCGCCTCGGCAGCGAGGGCCTTTGATAGTCGGCTCTGCCGTGCCTCAGCGATTCTCTGCATCAGGTAACCGACGCATCCCTGGATGAAATGCAACTCAGGCAGAACGCTGTCCAACGATTCTCCAGCGAAGCTAGCTGCTGCGTGAATCCATCCGTCGCTCTGCCGCTCGCTTCCCGGGATCATCCAGCGTACGTGAATCCATTCCCCCTTTTTTTCAATGACCTCGTATCCGGGCGTGAGCTCGCCGGCACACGCTATGCACTTCGCGACCGGATGGGGTAGGGGCTGCCCTTCAGAATCGTCTCGCGGTTCTTTATGCACCAAGTCAGCCCGACGATAGCTCGCCTCGACCTGAGCCAGGAGGCTCTTCTTGAGGGCTCGGGGAGTAAACGCCACCACCTGCGAGCTGGGTTGTGCTGAAAACTGATATTGAGCAACCTGGAAGCCGATGGACTCACTGGTGTCTTGGCGCACAAACCGTACATAGGATTGGAGGATGATGTCGTCCCCTTCCTCGTATAGAACGCCCCAGACGATAATCAGTCCCTTGCCTTTAGGAGTAAGGATGCTCGCTCCCGGGACCTGTCCTAGCAGCTTGGGAATCACAACTTGTGGAATGCAGGTGTCGACATCGGCGCCGGGCGTAACTTCCATCTGGGTCGCGCCCAAACTTCCATAGTCAAGAACATGAGCAAAAGCATCGAGCTTGATTAGCAAAGCCAGGCGCTGTCCCAGTTCGTTCAGCACTGGGCTGGGATTTCCCGTCGAGACATAGGGCAGCACGACGATGTTGACGTCCGCTCCTTGAAACACGCTGGGGTCTCGGCAGTCCTGATGCGCTCGCATCGCGAACGCGGTGTTACACGCTAGCGAGGTTACGGCCGCCCACAAGACAGCTCTCAGGAGGGTGAATCGTGTTCTCATTGCAGACCTCCTGCTACGGGGCACGAGAAAGTATGATCGGGGTCGGGCTTCAGCAGCTGATAGCGGCTGCCCGGGTCCGATCTGGCCTTTGTAATGGCGTCGCTCGTAATCCGGCGAAGCTCCGCCAGCAACTTCTTCTGGTCCGGCAACGATTGCGGGTCCGGGCCAGGATTGGTGGAATTGATGATGTCCGTGAGCTTATGTTGACCCTCGCAGAGGTTCGGGATGGCATCTTCATACTTGAGGTTTTGGAAATCGATGAGTCCGAGAACCACCGGAGTGAAGACTTGCAGCTTGGCACCCTGACCCGCTTGGCTGAGGAAGCTCCCGCCCGTTCGGCGGAAGACGAAAACCGCGGGCGGGGAGACTTGTCTCGCCGGCACCAATACAAAACCTAACGCCCCCTGCTCCCGTACCGGATCTTCCACCGCGCCCCATACCTCGAGCAGCACTCGCAATCGATCGAGAGAGTCAAACTCATCGTCGGTAAATACCGAGGCGTCGCTCGGGAACCTACCGACGCACGGCACGACCGAAGCGCGCCCTTTTGACATGGTGCGCAGATTCTCGACGATAAAATCGCGCAGCCCGCCCATCCTCTTGGCCTGGCTCGTACTCGCGGGGGTGCTCGATACCGACCGCACGTCATCGACGAAAATTTTGTATGCGTCCCCGCTCGCCGCGGGGCAGGAAATCAACTGTCCCCACAAAGGGCTGCTTGTGATGCAGGAGAAAAACAACACCAACGGGAAGCCATGTGCCTGGGCCCTCGTCATTTCCCCCTCCTGAGATCGGATGAAAGCGCTGTGTCACTGCGACATTTGCCGGTTCAAAAGTTCGAGCGTCTCTTTCGATTTATCCTTCAGCCTTGCCAACTCACGCGGCTCAGGCTTGTCCCCCCGCACCCAGTTCGAAAGCCCGCTCAGCCGATCGAAGTTTGCCTGGTAGAAACCCACGTCCGTCAAGCTGTCGGAACAGGGAACTGCACCGATGACGTCCAGCGCTGCGTAGTGTGTCTGCCATTTGTACAGGCCGGTGCGGTTGCGAATCACCGCCGCGACCGCTTCGCATACTGGTTGTGGCTTGGAATGCGCGACCATGCGTAGCCCAGCTTCCGCACCCGCAATCCCGTACTCGTTTCCAATTTCTTCGACATTGATAAAGAATGGCACAGCATATTCGCCGAACGCTGCCAACTCAGCAGCCTTGGCCTGAGCCTGGTCGCGGGTGAGGTTTTGCTGCTGCAAGTCTGCCGTAAGACTCTTCATCTCCTTGATGGCGTCCAGTTGCAATTGGCGTTCCTGCAAAGCATGACTCACGGTATCGTTCAGCGCATATCCGATTACCGCCAATACGATACCTGGCAGCAGGGCTTTCACGAGATCAAGGACAAGGGCCCGAGCTCCCGATGGTTTGTCGGAAGAGAGCTTTTCTTCGACTTTCTTCAGGCGTTCTTCGAGGGAACTGTCTTGCACCTGAAGGGTGCCCGTCACCTGAATCGGTGTATTCGTATCCATGGATGGATCTTCTACGACTCCATCCTTTCCTTAGTAAGTGCTTGCCTTTAGCACATCTTGCTTCTACCTCCGCAACCCGTGCGCGCTAGTTCGCAGCCACCGGGTGACGTGGTTTCTTACCTGGGTCGCCAAAAGGGCAGCTCGCTGGCCATCGATGACGAGCACAGGTCGCGACGGTTATCTACCTTGCGCTTGCCGAAAATATTGAACAAATGAAATTCCACCGTACTCTCCCGAATGGAGCAGAATCGCGGCGACCGCGAGAGTCCCAAAAGCCAGCTCAAGCTGCACCCACTCATGCCACTCGCCAGCACGGCGTCCTCAACCAAAGCGCCAGGGGTCGGGGTCGACGTTCTAGCACTGGCGGGAAGGGTGAGCGGAGTTTACCACGCGCCAAGAATTTGCGATCGCCTGTTTGCGTTTGTTCCGTTTTCGGAAAAAAACCGACAGGAAAGGGGTCGTTTTGGCTATCTTACCGGAGGGTCGCAGCAAGCAATTTTCGTCTGCCGGCCTTTTTCGAAGGTAAGCGGAGGGCTGCGCGGAATCGTGCTACTTACCCTGCCTGGACGTTTCCTTCCGGGGTTCTGCGACCCGCACCTACGTTGCAAATCAAGATAAGAGATTTCCCGGGCGGCCGGCGAGAAATTTGCAAACATTGCGCAGGACTTGTTGGTGCTCGGCCGACACCTCAAAGAACTCCAGACCGCATCGCACTCCAGTTCGGTGGCGCACGATGCCTTGTATTTCTAGAGAACTGTTCTCCGAGGGAAGCATAAGCTCCAAATTGACGTGAGAGCCAACGCCCCAGCCTTCGCCAGCAATCGTTCCGATTCCACTCTCGCTTATGTCCAGCGCGTGAGTCTGTATCTTGTTTTCGCCCTGCTCGTCCCGAATTGTCGCGGTCAGACGGGTGCTTAGCAAGTACCGTTCATTGCGACGCTTAACGCTAGAAGGCGCAAGATTGTTGGGACCACGGGAACGCCTCCATGGAGTCATCGGTCGACCTTATCCCCCACAATGCGCCACATGTTTTCAACAATCTGTGGCATGTATTGATCGCAGATGCGATTTACGCACGCCCACAGGCCTTCGTCGTCATCCGCTAGGGCCGGAAGAGCGACATCGCGCGCGGGCAGAACGAGCTGGGAGTGGATGACGGAATCTGGGGAGATCGAGGACCCTACTGGGCGGGTCATGAAACATTACCTCGGGAGGAATTCGCTTTCGATGTCAATTTGACAAGATTTCAGGTGCTCTCACAATCGGGTTATTTTCCGATTACGGAAGGGCGCCCGGCCAAAGTAACCCAAAGGCCTTTTCCCTTTTCTCGTTCTACCCGGTTCCGCTTTGCTGGGATCGGGTGAAAAGCTGGCTATCATTGCGTGCCCCGTCGCGAGGTTCGAGGCTTGTAAAATCCTCGGGTCGTCGCCGGTGGTAATGCTGCACGAATGCGGCTGGGTTGGTGGTCTATCCGAATCTTCTTCGGTGGGCTGTTCGTACTTGCCATCCTTGTGGCGCGGTCTCGTTACGACGGGATGGGATTTGCCCTGCAGCGTATCGGAGTTGAAATTTACACGCTTCACCGGGAGACAGGTGGGTGGCCAACCGGCAACCTTACACTTATCGAACCGGCTCGCTCCATGATCGATCGAGGGCTGATCGTCGTTGTGCCGAATGCATTCTTGCACGCCAATCCCAAAGAGAACGCCCACACAATCCTCGCCTATCAAGCGAAAGGCCTGCGCACGAGGTTAGGTTTCACCTATGTTTGTTGGGGAGATCTGAGGACTGAGGTCATCACCCGATGGCAATTGCAGAAGGCACTCGATCGAACCGGGCAGCCCAATTAAGTAATGCCTAGGCGATTTTCAAACAGCGCGACACCCTTGGCTGCGCCACTGCCGATGGGGTATGACACAAACCATGGCGTCAAAGCCACTCCTCTAACGGCTCGGGCTGTCTAACTTGTTGAGGCAATGGTGGACCTGGTCGGGATCGAACCGACGACCTCTTCCATGCCATGGAAGAAGCACACCAGCCGGAGATTGATTGTAAAGCAGTTAACAACCGGAGAATTGGTAAAAACCGGGGTGTATTGGGCGATATTTCCGGCCAATTTCCGGCCAATCGGTTAAACAAGAACAGCAGAGCGGCGTGGGCGGGGGTTCATGCTGGTCGACTTCCTGCTGGAATGATTACTTGAATTATGTGGCTTACAATTCGCGAATCGCGGTTACGGGGTTCCGGCGGATCGCTCGATGTGCGGGAAGGTAGCATGCTACCAAAGACATCGTTCCCAGGAGCATGATGACGGAAACGACGGTGACGGGATCGTTGGCGCCGATTCCGTACAACAGCCGGGCAATGAAACGCGTTAGTCCCAACCCAAACGCCAATCCCAGCGCCAGCCCTATGCCTGTGAGCCATAGCCCCTGCAACAGCACGAGCCGCAGCACATCGACGCGCGAAGCGCCCAGAGCCACGCGTAATCCGATCTCGTGGGTCCGCATTTGGGTTCGATAGGCCACAACTCCGTAGATCCCGGTTACTGCAAGAACCAGCCCGATCAGCGCGAACATCCCCGCCAGGGCGCTCTGTATGACAGCGAAACTGCTCGCCAGCTGGGTACTCTCTCGCATGGGACGCACATCGAAAACTGGCAGCCGTGTATCGATTTCGTGGATGGCGTTCTCCACCACTGGCACCAGGTAGACCGGATTTCCCTCGGTCTCCACCTGCAAGATAGTCTCGTACCCCTCCTGGAAAAAGCTCATATACACCATGGGCTCCGGCGACTCATTCACGAACATATGTGTCGAATTTCTCGCGACGCCGACAACCGTGAAAAGGCGGCCCCATAATCTGAGTCTCTTTCCCAGCGGATTCTGTCCCGGCCAGTAGCGCCTCGCCGCAGTCTGATCCACAATGAGTACCCTCGGGGCCTTTTCATCGTCATCCGGTGTAAACTCGCGTCCTTCCAGAATGGGTATATGGAGGGATTCGAAATACCGCGGGGCCACCTCGGCGTGGTACACCTGCAAAGATTCATGGGGGTGTGGCACATACTCTTCCGGATACGCATCCTCGCCCTTGTGGCCTAGGGTCATCGGAATCCAGTCCGTAAGAGACGCAACCTTCACGCCGGGCAATGCCGACACGCGATCGAGTATCTTGTGACGGATCAGCTGTACCTCGCCGTCGCTGTAGCCGGCGATATTCAGTCCCACCGTCGCAGTGAGAATGTGGTCCTGCTCAAATCCGGGATTCGCGCCCGCGAGATTCCGCAGCGTTCGCAGAAGTAGCCCGGAGCACAACAGCAGAGGAAGTGAAAGTGCGATTTGCGCCACCACCAGCCCGCTGAGCAATTTCCGGTTGCGTGAGCCGCCGGAGATACTTGCAGACTCCGCCTTGAGTACCTCAACGGCCGGCGCGTGGGACGAACGCCAGGCGGGGAGCGCGCCGCACAGCATGCCGGCCAACAGGGAAAACACCGCAATCCCGATCACCACGTTGTGGTCCATGCTCCCGTTCAGGGTGGTAGGACTCGAGCTCGCCCGAAAGAACCATGCGAATGTCTTCGATGTCCACGTTGTCAACGCGAGGGCCACGGCTCCTGCGACGATGGAAAGCACCACGCCCTCCAGCACCATCTGCCGCATCAGTTGAATACGATTCGCCCCGAGCGACTGCCGGATCGCGAGCTCACGCCGCCGGGATACAAACCGCACCAGCGAGAGCGTAGCCACGTTCGCGCAGGTCAGCAACAGCACCACAGCGGCGAAGGCGAGCAGAATGGGCAGCGTCGCCGCCATGTATCCGTTGGCGCCGAATGGCGAGCGCCACATGGGATCGAGCGTGATCCGGTTATCGCCAAGATGCTGGTCCGGATACGCCGCGACAATACTGCGCATAACGGTATCGAGATCCTGGGCTGCCTGGCCACGGCTCACGCCGAGCCGCAATCTTCCTATTACGTTCAGCCAGACCGCACCACCACTGCGATGCGTCAGCCGCCACGCATCCGTCCCGAGGGGATCAAGCGTTACCCACAGATCATCACCGAGCCCGGGCATTGCTCCGACAAAGCCCTCCGGCGCCACACCGATCACCGTCACAGGATGCCGGGCGATGTCGATCGGCTTGCCCACGATTGCCGGGTCTTCGGCATAACGCGTCTTCCAAAGCGAATAACTCAGGACCACGTTAGGAATGGCTGGACGCGTCTCTTCTTCAGGCAGAAAGAAGCGCCCCAGCATCGGCTTGATGCCGAGCACGTCGAAATAGTTCGCCGACACGTTCGCAATATAGACACGCTCCGGCTGTGCGCCGCCAGTCAGCGTGATCCAATCGTGATGATATGCAAGTATCCCGGTGAAGGTGTGGTTCTGCTCGCGCAGATCGCGATAGTCGAGATAAGAGAAGGGCGGAGTCGGAGAGAAGTTCCGTTCGCCCCGCTGCAGGCTTACAAGATCGCCCGTGTCCCGTGCGCCAGGAATCGGACGCAACATTGTGCCGTCGATCCAACTGAATACGGTGCTGTTGGCGCAGATAGCTACTGCCAGCATCGCCGTCGCAGTGATCGCAAACCCGGGGTTCTTACGCAGCTGCCGCAAGGCATAACGAACATCCCGGCCTAGTTGTTCAAACCAGCTTCCGCCCCACATCTGGCGCGTCACATCCTGCACCAGAGCAATGTTTCCAAACTCCCGGGTTGCCGCTTGTCGGGCCGTCTCTTCCGTCTCGCCTCGCGCCACCCGATCTGCAATTGCCATCTGCAGGTGGGCATCGATCTCTTCCTTCAATTCGCGATTGCGCCTCTGAAAACCGAAGCTGGGAAACCACTTCATGAGGCACTCTCCTCCGGCTTGACGTACATTACCAACCCAATCGCTTCCACAATCTGCTGCCATCGGTCCAGATCCGAGGCCAACTGCTTTTTCCCCTTGGCTGTGATTCGGTAGTATCGGGCTTTTTGCTTGCTCTCTGACTGCTTCCATTCCGACTGCACCCATCTCTGACGCTCCAATCGATGGAGAGCCGGATACAGTGACCCGGTCTCCACCTGAAGCACATCTCCGGATCGCAAACGTAAAGCCTGGACAATGCCATATCCATGCTGCGGTCCCCATTGCAGCGTCTGAAGAATGAGCATGTCGAGTGTTCCCTGCAGCAGCTCAATCCGGTTTTTATACTGGTCTTTCTCGTTCATAGATGTAGACATTCTACTCCCAATGGAGGTAGATCGTCTACTTCGTTTTGTATAGCACAGCGAGCAGCCTTGCCCACTAAGCAGATTTAAAAGTACGTCAGTTCTCAGGAGGAAAATTGGTGACTCTGCATTGGCGCTAAATCGCCAAACCACTCACCGAGCCCGGATTGGTATTGGGAAGTCGGCTTCAGGGAAGGAACTCTCACTGACATTCCATCAGTCGTTGCCGAATCTCGACTCAGCGACCACCACCGACGTTTACATGCAGGAGATTCCCGAAAGCGTGAAGGCGACGGTAGCGGCCATCAACAAAGAACTGAGACTGAAGCCGCAAGCGGTGGAAGTTTCCTAAATTTCCGGCCTGGCGCTTCCAGGGGGGCTGCTAAGTTGTTGAAAGACTGGTGGACCTGGTCGGGATCGAACCGACGACCTCTTCCATGCCATGGAAGCGCGCTCCCAGCTGCGCCACAGGCCCACATTTGGAAGGAGTGCAATTCAATTCTCACCCACGCGTTTGCGTTAGTCAAACCATGCGAACGTCACCTGCTTGCGGAGTTTTTCCCCAGCTTTGGCGGCATACGCGCGACTGTCAGGAATACGGGAATGGCCGCCAGTTGCGCGGCCACGGAGAACCCGACCAGCGCAGGCACCGAAACATCGTAAAGCTTCCCGATCGCCACACTTCCGAGAAACCAACATATTCCATAGGCCGCCGTAAAAGTGCCATACGCGGAAGACCGGCGCTGCTGCGGGACCATGGTGGCGACGGCAGCGGGAATGATGCTCTCATGCACTCCCATGCCGACTCCCCAAAGCGCACATCCGGCGAGTGCGGTCCATTGATGCCCCAGAAACGCCAGAGGCGTTGAAGCGGCACCGAGTAAGGTTAGTGGAATCAGAATCCAGAGCCCGGAGCGATCAAACAACTTCCCAAAGCCCAGCGATCCGAGTCCACTGACCGCCATGGCAACCGCATAGAAAATCGGAACCCATGCTTGCGGCACCACACGGGACTGCTGAAAGTGATAGGCCATGAGCGAGAAATCGGCAAACCCTGCAGCGACCAATGCCGCCCCCGCTAAGTACACCCAGAAAGTGCGGCCCAGTCCCGCACTGTGGACGTCAGGCACGTGAACTTCCATTTCCTCCGGACGCGGATAACTGATCCGTGCGAAGATCAGGATCGCGATCGTGACGGCTGCAGGAATGACCAGCACGGCAAACCCCAACTGGTATGCACCGTGGCGAGCCAGAATCCAGGCGAGGACGAGCGGTCCGGATAGAGCGCCGAATTGGTCGAGAGCTTCGTGCAGTCCGAATGTCCAACCCAGTCCAACCTCTTTTCCCGCATGGGACAGCATAACGTCGCGCGGGGGATTGCGAATGGCCCGCCCAACGCGCTCGAGCACAATTAGCAGTCCCGCCATTTGCCACGTGTTAGCCAAAGCGAGGAGAGGAACGGCACTCATCTGCACCACATAACCAAAGATCGTGATCGGCCAGAACTCGCGCGTTCGCTCGCTGACCAGCCCGGACACGAGCCGCAGTCCGTAACCGAGCATTTCTCCCAATCCACTGATCAAGCCCACCAATGTTGCGCTGGCACCAAGCACAGCCAGGTAAGGGCCGGTTACACTGCGCGCGCCTTCGTAGACGAAGTCTGCGAAGAAGCTCATAATGCCGATGAGCAGCACGAAGCGAAGGGCTCGATTTCGCATGTTGCTTTTCAGAATAGGACCGAGTTTAACCGATTCGCGTCGGCACAGGTTGAGGGCGGCCGCCCTGCGTGCGGGTATCCCGACAAACATGCCTCGATCGTGCCTTGATTCAACCAGCTGTAAGAAAGGGCAGTTGCATCGCCTAGACAGGTAATGATTTCGTAAGAGGTGCATCCAGGCACCTGGTCACGCATCTATTCTCTAGGGGCTCCCTATGGGAAACACATTCAAGACCGCTTTCCTTCTCACCGCACTCACCCTACTGCTGATGTTCATTGGCCGATTCTTCGGTGGCCAGAACGGGATGTTGATTGCGCTGATTTTCGCCGCAATCATGAACTTCGTGTCGTACTTTTTCTCCGACAAGATTGCGCTCGCGATGTACCGGGCCCAACCTGTCACGCGTGAGGACCTTCCGCGCCTGTATCAGATTGTTGAGCGGCTAGTGCAAAAGATAGGCATTCCCACACCGAAGCTTTACGTGATACCGACAGACTCACCCAACGCTTTCGCGACCGGGCGGAACCCGCAGCACGCGTCGGTCGCTGTCACCCAGGGAATTCTGAAACTGCTGAGCGACGAAGAATTCGAAGGGGTCTTGGCACATGAGCTTGGTCACGTACGCAACCGTGACATTTTGATCAGTTCCATTGCAGCCACCATTGCAGGCGCGATCACCTATCTTGCGCATGTGGCGCAATGGGGAATGCTTTTTGGAGGGTACGAGCGGGATCGTGACGACCGGGGTGGAGGGCTGGCAGCGTTGGCGATGATTATTGTCGCGCCTCTGGCGGCAATGCTGATCCAGTTGGCTGTATCCCGCTCGCGTGAGTACCACGCTGATGAGAGCGGAGCACAATTTACTGGTAATCCGTATGCTTTGGCCAGTGCGTTGGCAAAGCTGGACGCGTACTCGAAACGTCTGCCCATGCAAGCTGAGCCATCTACTGCGCATCTTTTCATTATCCAGCCGTTCTTAGGACAGAGCTTGATGAGCCTGTTCTCCACTCACCCGCCAATCGCCAAGCGGATAGAGCGGCTGACCGGCAGGCCCGCCGAGTACATGATGCAATAGAGGCAGTGCCTGGCCGTCGATTCGGTGGGTAGCGGAACCTCTGCGCTCCCCTGGCTCAAGGCTCGATTTCCTTGTCGCTGCCCTCGGGGCAGTGGCGGACTGACGAAGGTAACCTCGGGCTCCAAACCCTCGCATAGTAGAATCGCCCTAGCATGCCGCTTGAAACTGTTGTTGCCGCCTCGCACCGCGCCGAGCGCCTCGAAAAAGAGTTGAAGAAGATCATCCGCGGTAAGGACGAGGTCGTCCGCTTGGCGTTGGTTTCGGTACTGGCCCGCGGGCACCTGCTGATCGAGGGTGTTCCGGGGGTTGGAAAAACTACCCTCGCGCATACCCTAGCTCGTGCCCTGGGTTGTAGCTTTCAGCGGGTCCAGTTCACCAGCGACATGCTACCTTCCGACATTATTGGCATTTCGGTCTACTCCGTCGCTGAACAGAGATTTGAGTTCAAGCGTGGACCAGTGTTCACAAATATTTTGCTGGCCGACGAGATCAACCGCACCACCCCGAAAACGCAATCGGCACTGCTCGAAGCTATGAACGAAGGACAAGTGACCGTGGATGCGCAGTGCCATGCGCTTCCGCAACCGTTCCTGGTCATAGCGACGCAGAACCCGGTGGAACATCACTGAACGTACCCGCTGCCAGAGTCGCAGTTGGATCGTTTTCTGATGCGCGTGCACATGGGTTACCCGGACGTAGTCGCCGAGACGGAGATTCTTCGCGCCGAAGCGGGAGCAGCGCAACTTGACACCGTAGAATCAGTGCTCACCGGCGCTGACGTGCTCGCCATGCAGAAGGTTGTCACCCAGGTGGAAGTTGATGACGCGCTCATCAAATACGCGCTCGAGATCGTCCGCCGCACGCGGAATCATGAAAAGTTGACCTTGGGGGTTTCCCCCCGCGGTTCCCAGATGCTTTATCGCGCTGCGCAGGCTATGGCTTTTCTCGATGGCCGCGCCTTCTGCGTCCCAGAAGACTTTAAGCCTTTGGTGGTTCCTGTCTTTGCCCATCGCGTGGCCATTCCTGGTATGCACTCTTCCGGCATGAAGAAAGGCGTCCGTGCTGAGGACGTGATTCAGGAGATCGTGGATACGGTGCCGGTACCGGTTTAAGCTCGACAGCACTCTCCCTCCCTTCCCAAGAAATTCGGGGCGATCCAATCCGCTCCTTCAAGACGCGCGGGGGTCTGCGTTTCCCTTTTTTGCAGGCGCTGGCTGTCGAAGATCTCGCTTTCCGATCGAGCATCTCTGACTGTTACCATCTTCAGCATGAACTTTCTTCGCTTCCTGATGCTGCTGGCCCTCGCCGCGTGGCTGGGAGCACTCCTGTTCTTTCCGGTTGTGGCAGCAACCGCATTTTCTGCTTTGCCGACATCCCAAATGGCCGGACTGGTTGTTCGCGGCTCACTCCTCAAGTTGCACGCGATGGGATTCATCTGCGGAGCCATTTTCCTGGTCTGTTCTGTTATCCAAAACCGTGTGATCCTCGGACGTATCCAAGCGTTTGGCTTCAGCCACATTGCGATTCTCTTGATGCTGACGCTCACCGCGATTTCGCAGTTCAGAATCATTCCCCGCATGGACGCCCTGCGCGCCGCAGCAGGCGAAATCAACCTGCTCGCCCCAGGTGAACCGATTCGCGCCCAGTTTGACGCCCTCCATGCCTGGTCAACGCGCGCGGAAGGCGGGGTCCTTGTACTAGGGATCCTGCTTCTGTATGTCACATCCCGCAGGCTCAACGCCATGCGCCCATAGCCTTGTAATCATTTATTCTGATGAGTGCCGGGTTCTCGGATCTGCTTTCGCGACTTTCGTGGTTGAGGCGCAAAGCTGAAACACCAACCCACTAGGCAGGAACTCGGCCAAAATAGGAGCTAACCGCTAGACGCTGCGCTATGAAGACTGGAATCATCGGCCTGCCGCAGGTAGGGAAATCATCGTTGTTTCGCATTCTGACCAAGGCGCACCTTGCCCCGGGACACTCCAATCCGAGGGAAGCGCACGTAGGTGTAGCGAAGGTGCCCGACGAACGACTCGACAAGCTCGCCGAGATGTATCACCCGAAGAAGACGACGCACGCTTCGGTCGAATACTTGGATCTGGGCGCGATAGGTCAGGAAGCTTTGAAAGAGTCCGCCTACCTCGGACATCTCCGCCAGGTGGATGCAGTCTGCCACGTCGTGCGGGCCTTTGAAGACGATGCCATTCCGCACGTTGGCCCGATTGACCCGCTGCGCGACATCAAGAACGTTGAATTCGACCTTATGGTCAGCGATCTGGGGCAAATTGAGAAGCGGCTGGAGCGGGTGGAAAAAGATCTGAAGAAGATGAAGTCTCCCGATTTGGAGAAAGAGTTCGAACTGCTCCAGCGCGCCAAGTCACACTTGGAGACCGAGCGACCCTTGCGCGAACTGGAAATGACGCCTGAGGACAAGAAACGTTTTCGTGGGTTCATGTTCCTGAGCGAGAAACCAATTCTCTACGTGCTCAATATCAGCGAAAGTGCGGATTTGGGCAGGGACTTGGAGAATGCGGTGGCGAAATACGGGGTAGATCAGCTCATTCGAGAGCCGGCCGAGCACAGCTCGGCCGGGCGGGCGCCCGTGCCCACGCCGCCTCAGAAAAACGCTGGAGCCACGGCAATTTGCGGGAAGGTGGAAGCGGAGCTTTCGGAAATGAGCGACACCGATGCCGCCGAATTTCTCGGCAGCTATGGATTGAAAGAAAGCGGCCTGGCTCGGCTGATCAATAAGACCTATTCTCTGCTGGGTCTGATTTCGTTCTTAACTGCGGGAGAAGACGAGTGCCGTGCCTGGACAATTCCCGTGAACACGCGCGCAGTGAACGCTGCGGGAGCGATCCACTCCGACCTGGAGAAACATTTCATTCGCGCGGAGACGATCCGATGGGACCAACTGCTCGAAGCGGGCTCTGAAGCCAACGCCCGCGCCAAGGGCATTTTGCGTCTCGAAGGGAAGGACTACATCGTGCAGGACGGAGACGTGATGCACATTAGGCACTCGGGCTGAGCAATGCTTCTTCCTTTGGCTCGTTCGGTCATGAGGAACTCACCGGTTCGCGCCGAATCCTACAACGCTCGGCTGTAGTTTCTCCAACATCATGGGCCCGAGTTGCGAGACTGATCCTGCACCCAATGTCAGGATCATGTCCCCAGGCTGAGCGGCGGATATGGCCGCGGCCACAGCATCTTCAAAAGAGCTGGCATAACGGACCCCGGCTCTGTTCCCAGCAATTTTCCCTGCAAGGACCTCACCGGTAATCCCTTCGATTGGCGGCTCGCTAGCGGGATAAATATCCAGCACGAGCAAGGAGTCCGCATTGTCGAAGGCCGTATTGAACTGCTCCATAAGGTCGCGAGTGCGGGTATAACGGTGCGGCTGGAAGATGACGTGGATCTTGCGGTATCCACACTGGCGAGCGGCGGCGAGAGTCGCTTTGATTTCCGTTGGGTGATGGCCGTAGTCGTCGATGACGGCGACGCCTGAGGCTTCCCCTCGAAGTTGGAAACGGCGATCCACTCCACGGAAATTTTCGAGCGCCTCGCGAATGTGAATGAGCGGAACGTCGAGCCCAATTCCGACAGCAATGGCAGCGGTGGCGTTCAGGAGGTTATGCGCCCCCGGAACGTGCAAACAAAATTCGCCAAGGTCGCGACCACGGTAGCCAACGCGGAAGGAGTTTGCCGGCACGAAAGCGCTCTTCCGGGCAACAGCCCCAGAGCTTATAGCGACTTTCTTAATAGCGGGATGTTCGGCACCGCTGAGGTGGTAGCTTTCCCGGTCGTGCTCTCCCGCCGGGCGAGATCGCATGACATTCTCAGTTTTTCTCTTGATGGCGGTGATCAAGAAATCGGAATCTCTTCGCGTGCCATAGGTGACCATACGACGGCGGATTTTTGGAAGCAGGCGGCGCAGAATCGGATCGTCGTTGCAGAGAACGAGCATTCCGTAGAACGGAACGCGGTCCATGAAGTCGAGAAAAGCGCGTTTGACGTCCGGCATGTTGCGATAACAGTCCATATGCTCGCGGTCGATGTTGGTGACCACGGAAAGAATGGGCGAGAGCTTGAGGAACGATCGATCGCTTTCGTCGGCTTCAGCCACCAGGTATTGCGAGCGGCCGAGGCGAGCATTCGACCCCATGGCATCGACGCGGCCGCCAACGACCACGGTAGGATCTAGACCGCCGGCCGCGAGCACGGCAGCAACCATGGATGTGGTTGTCGTTTTGCCGTGCATACCAGCGACTGCAATACCGTACTTCAGGCGCATCAGTTCGGCGAGCATCTCAGCCCTTTGAATAACCGGGACATGCAGTCTTGTGGCTTCGAGGACTTCAGGATTTGCTGAGTCGATGGCAGAACTGGTTACGACGACATCCGCGCCCGTCACATTCTCGGCGCGGTGACCCTCAAATACAGTCGTCCCGAGTGATTTCAGGCGGTCGGTGACCGACGTTCGCTTCAGGTCGGAGCCGGAGACCGTGTATCCAAGGTTGAGCAGCACCTCGGCGATTCCGCTCATCCCGATTCCGCCAATACCGACAAAGTGAACGCGTTGGATTTTTGCAAACATGCGCGAACATCATTTCCACAGGTTCACACGGATCAGCACGACGCCTTGCACCCGCTACCCTGTCATTCCGAGGCTTGAAGTTGAACTCCCGCCACCCTGGCCGCCAGGTCGGCGATGTCCCTGGCGGCATTTGGATGCGCCATGGCCCGAGCCGCTTCGCTCATTTTCCGCAGCCTGGCTGAATCATCGAGTAGAGCAGAAATCGTGTCAACAAGCCAGACTTCGTCGAGTTTTGTTTCTTCCAGAACAACGGCTGCACCTGCTCGCTCTAGCGCTTCCGCATTTCGTCGTTGGTGGTCGTCAGAGGCAAGCGGAAAGGGAACGAAGATGGCGGGCCTTCCGGCCGCCGTGATCTCGGCAACCGTACTAGCACCCGAGCGGCAAAGAACGAGGTCGGCGCGCGCAAAGAATGCTGGCATGTCATCGATGAACTTGTGCACCTCGGCCGCCGCTCCCGCCTGCGCAAAGGCGGAGCGAACGTCATTGTAGTCGCGCTCGCCGCTCTGATGGATGACATGGAGACCGGGCACGCGACGGAGGAGTTGCGGAAGTGACTGCATCATGGCCCGATTGATCGCGTGTGCACCCTGGCTGCCACCGAAAACAAGCAGCGTTGGTGAAGTTTCTTCGTAAGGTTTCCTTGAGATCTGAAAAAAAGCCGGCCTTACCGGAACGCCGGTGACCGATGGATGATGGAAGAACTCCGCCGTTTCCTTAAAGTGAACCGCGGCGGCAGAGACAAAATGCGCAACTATGCGGTTGGCGAATCCGGGGACCACGTTAGGTTCGAAAGCTAAGCGCGGGATGTGTTTGAGGATTGCGGCCAGCATCGCCGGCCCCGAGGCGTATCCGCCAACGCCGATTACGACGTCTGGCTGGAATTCATTGAGGATCCCTGCTGCGGAAAAAATGGCACGCGGCAAGTCGAACAGGGTTTTCAGTCTGGTGGTCAGGCTTACGCGATTCAGCGCGCCCACGCGGATGAGTTTCAAAGGGAAACCAGCGTTAGGTACCAGGCGGTTTTCGAGGCCGCGCGCCGTACCGATGAAGAGGCACTCTGCCTGGTAGCGACGCTGAAGCTCTTGGGCAATGGCGATGGCGGGAATCACGTGACCGCCGGTGCCTCCGCCTGCCAGAATTGCCCGCATGGAAGAACTATAAACGTTCGTACGCCGTCCGGCTTACGCCGTAAACAAAGGCAATCAATCGAGCGTCGTGCACGTTGGCTAGGGGGAACGGAGCGGCATTTTATTCCGCCTGCTTGGTTACATTAAGCAGGACACCGATGCACGCGAGAGTGATGAACAGCGAGGAACCCCCATAGGAGATCAGTGGTAAGGGAATGCCCTTGGTGGGCATCAGGCCAAGCACAACGCTTATGTTGATAAACGCCTGCACCACGACCATGCTGGTGATCCCGACGACCAAGAAACGACCGAAGAGGTCATCGGTTCGAAGGGCTGTTCTCACGCCCCGCCACAAAAAGACAGCGAAGAGCGCAACGACCGCCATGCATCCCACCAAACCCAATTCTTCCCCGAGTACTGAGAAGATGAAGTCGGTATGTGGTTCGGGGAGGTAGAAGAGTTTCTCTTTACCTTCCATGAGGCCGACGCCAGTGATGCCGCCGGTTGAGACCGCGATCAAAGATTGGATGATGTGGAAGCCTTTGCCCTGCGGGTCCGAATATGGATTCAGAAATGCCAAAATGCGGTCGCGACGATATGCCACATGGAAAATCAGGAAGTATAGCGGCAGGAGCGATCCCAGGAAGGCATACGCCAGGTATTTGATCTCGAGGCCGGCGACGAAGAACACGCAAACGGTGATCGCCCCGCAGGCGATGGCAGTTCCCAGGTCTGGCTGGAAAACGATCAGGCCAATGAATAACAATGTGGGCAGCACCGCGGGAATCAGCGTATTGCGCCAGTCACCCATGGACTTGGTGCGAGTTTCCAGGAAATAAGCGAGGAACAATATCAACGCAGGCTTTGCCAGTTCCGAGGGTTGAAACGAGAACCCGCCGAAGTGGATCCAGCGATGCGTGTTGTGGGCTCGGTCGAGGAAGAAGACTGAGATCAGCATGAGGGTTGTCATGCCAAGGAGCGAGAACACGACGGCCGGATGCTTCAGCTTCCTGTAGTCCAAACGCATACCGATGAGCATGACGATGAAGCCGCCCACCGCCCATCCAAGCTGCCGTAACAAAAAGAAGTAGCCGGAATGGTAACGCTCCTTGGCGATGACGGCTGAAGCGCTGAAGACCATCACCAGCCCGATAAAGACGAGGACCAGCGTCACCACAAACAACCACCGGTCCACACTGATGCGCTTGGCCATGGAAAATCCATTTCATCACGGAAGGCACGGAGACACGGAGAACTCTTATCGTGGGTTTTGCGAAGGAAGTTGACTCTTGTGGTTCATCCCCAATGGCAGCTACTTCGGCAGGGCCAATACCAATTCCTTGAACACTCTGCCGCGGTGTTCATAGTTTTGAAACTGGTCAAAACTGGCACAGGCGGGGGCGAGCAGTACGATATCCCCAGCCTGAGCATTCGTTGAGGCCTGGGCAACGGCCTTGTCCATGGTTCGAGAAGGGGTAATCTTGGCGGCCCCGGTTATGTGCCTTTCTATCTTCTCTGCTGCCGCCCCGATCGTGTACACGCACTTTACGCGTTCGCGAAGCAGGCCGTTCAGCACCGTATAGTCGCTGCCCTTGTCTTTGCCGCCGAGAATTAGGTGGATGTTGCCGGAGAACGATTCAAGTGCCTTGATGGTTGCGTCTACGTTGGTGGCCTTAGAGTCGTTGTAGTACTCCACCCCTCGCACGGTAGCGACGTATTGCAGCCGATGCTCGACCGCTTTGAAGTCGCGAACGGCGTTTCGAACCGCGTCGGGAGGACAGCCCATGAGCTCAGCCGTACAGATTGCGGCAAGGACGTTCTCGACATTGTGGGCACCCTTCAGCGGAATCTCAGCAACCGGCATGATTTGCTGTTCCCTGCCATTGCGGCGGAGATGCACAATCCCTTGCCGGACGAATGTGCCCTGATCGACCTCGTGCTTGCGATTGAACCAGAACAGCTGAGCTTTGGTGTCTTTCGCCATCCGAACGCATGTTGGATCCTCGGCGTTCAGCACCGTGAAATCGTGCGCCTGCTGATTTTCGAAGACACGCGCCTTGGCGGCCGCGTAGGCCTCGAAAGTACGGTGGCGGTCGAGGTGGTCGAGCGTAACATTCAGCACGAGAGCGACTTTCGGCCGAAAGGTGCGTATGGTTTCGAGCTGGAAGCTCGAGACTTCGAGAACGGTAACCGCATCTGGTGTCGCTTGCTCGACAAGAGAAATGGCTGGCGTGCCAATATTTCCGCCAACCAGAGTCTTAAGTCCCGATTTGGCGAGTATCTCGCCGATGAGCGTGGTGGTGGTCGTCTTCCCGTTTGAACCGGTAATGGCCACGATGGGGCCAGGCAGAAACTCAGCGGCAAGCTCAACCTCGCCAATCACCTGCTCACCGAGCGCCCTCGCCTGGATGAGAGGCTGCGCATCGACGGGAACGCCGGGACTAACCACAATAAGGTCCTGGTTCTGGAACGTCCGCTCCCCGTGGCGGCCAGTTTCAACCGCAATCCCGTGGTCGAGAAGAACGGGGATTTCCTGCCGGAGCTGATCTTCTGGCTTTGAATCGGATACAGTGACTTTTGCCCCGCGTGACTGCAGGAATAACGCTGACGCCACGCCCGAGCGGCCAAGCCCAACCACAAGAATGCGTTTATTGTTCAGTTCCAAGCTTTCACCACAGAAATTCCGAGGCACAAAAAACTAGGACGCTCTTTCACCAATCCACGCAGAAGGATACGGATTTAAATCGTCGTTTTCCATTCCGAGTCAATCCGCGTCGATCGACGGAGAAGAGGTTTTCGCCGCTGCTGAGAATTATCGCAGTTTCAGAGTAGTTAGTGCGAACAGTGCAAAAATCAGCGATGCAATCCAGAAGCGCACAATGATCTTCGACTCCGACCACCCCATGAGTTCAAAGTGGTGATGAATGGGCGCCATCTTGAAGATGCGTTTTTTGCGAAGCTTGTAGGAAACGACTTGCAGAAGAACCGAGAGCGCCTCAATCACAAAGACTCCGCCGATAAAGGGCAGCAGTAGCTCCTGCTTGATCATGACCGCAACCGTCCCAATTGCGCCTCCGAGTGCCAGCGACCCAACATCGCCCATGAAGACCTCAGCCGGGTGGGCGTTGTACCAGAGGAATCCGATGGCCGCGCCGACCATCGCCCCGCAGAAGATCGTCAGTTCTCCGACCTGGGGCATACGCTGCAACTCCAGGTAGTTTGAGAACGTAGCATGGCCGCTGACATAAGTAAGGACCGTGAGAGCTCCCGCGGCGATCACCGTGCAACCTATGGCCAGGCCATCCAGGCCATCTGTCAGGTTCACGGCGTTGCTCGAACCGACAATGACCAGCGCCACAAACCCGATGAAAACGACGAAGGCGACGGGCCAGAGCTCGGGGTTGTGCATGAAACGGTCAATCACCAAGTCGGGTCGAAACTGCTTAACGAAAGGCACCATGAGCCGGGTGGAGTACATACCCTTGGTTTGCATTGCGATCAGCCCCACGGCGATCAACACGCTGACCAGCACCTGCAGACCAAGTTTGCCCCGGGCCGTAAGCCCGAGGTTGCGCTTATGAATCACCTTGGTGTAGTCGTCGGTGAAACCGATGGCTGCGAATGCAATCGTGGACAGAACTGCAACCCAAACAAATGCATTCGTCAGGTCCGCCCAGAGCAAAGTAGGAATCACGATGGAGATCACGATCAACACACCGCCCATGGTGGGCGTGCCGGCTTTTTTCTGGTGTGCTTTGGGTCCCTCTTCGCGGATGTATTGGCCAATTTGGAACTCGCGAAGCCGCTTAATTACGAGCGGACCGATGATTAACCCGGTAAAAAGAGCAGTCAGGCTGGCAAACGCGGTTCGAAAAGTCAGGTAACGGAAAATTCGGAAGGGCGGGAACACGTGAAACAACTTTAGGTAAAGCAGCCAGTAGAGCAATCCGCCTCCGGAAATCGGTTATTGGTTGTTGGTCATTGCTTGTTGGTCGCTAGTCTCTCGCATTGCAGGTAGGGTTACCGCTCCCTCGAATTCACGAGTGATTGGAACGTCTCGAGAGCTCTTTCCAGCTTCACTCCTCGCGATGCCTTTAGGAGCACGACGTCTCCGTCCCTCGCGTTCTTTGCCAGCCATTCGCCCGCGGCTTCCGGCGTCGGTACAAAATGCGCCTGGGTTCTGGTCCCGTTGGCACCTGCGACCATCTGCTCGGCCAACCCCCGAACCCCTATCAACAGATCAATACCCTTCTCGGCAATGTGGCGGCCGGACATGCGGTGCATCTCCGCTCCTGCCGGACCTAATTCCAGCATTTCGCCCGCAACCACAAGGCGTCGGTTCCCAGGCATCGTGGACAATGCATCCACCATAGCCGCCAGCGCCTTCGGATTGGAATTGTAGCAATCATTAATTACGGTGATGTTGCCCAATCGGACAACCTGTCCACGCTTGTCGGCAGCTGAGAGGGTGCTCAGAGCCGCGGTTGCCTCTGACAGGGTCAACCCGTGATCGCGGGCCACGGCAACGGCGGCCAGGCCGTTGAGGATGTTGTGAGAGCCAACCAGGGGGAGAACCGCATGTTCCCGTTCCTGGCCGGCTACGATGTCGAACGCGGATCCTTGTTCGCCCAACGATTCCACAGCCTCCGCCCGGACCGTGGCGCTAGGACTCATGCCATAACTAACCACCTTTCCACGAAAACCACGCCCAAACTGTGAAACGTATTCGTCATCCGCGTTTAGGACCGCCGTTCCCTCAGCGGGCAGGGACTCGATGAGCTCGTACTTTGCACGGGCGATCGCGGCAAGCGAGTCGAAAAATTCCAGGTGCACAGGCGCAACATTGGTGACCACTCCCACGTGCGGCTGACAGATCCTCGCCAGAGCAGCGATCTCTCCGGCATGGGACATGCCCATCTCAATCACCGCGATGTCGTGCTCGGGCTGGACTTTCAGCAACATGAGTGGCAAGCCGAAGTGATTGTTGAAGTTCCCTTCAGACTTATGCACTTTCAGCCGGGTGGCAAGAACGTGGGCAATGGCTTCCTTGGTCGTGGTTTTGCCCGCCGAGCCGGTAACCCCTACCAGGGGCTTACCCCAGAGGCGACGGACGCAGGTTGCGAGAGTCTGAAGCGCAAGCAGCGTGTCGTCAACCGCGACGAGCGGAAGATCAGACGGCAGGCGGGACTGACAGTGCCGCGAAACCACTGCCGCGAGAGCCCCCTTTTCGATCGCCTGGGGGACAAATTCGTGTCCATCCATCTTCTCGCCCTTCACGGCGAAAAAGAGCTCCCCCGGCTGAATCGTTCGCGAATCGATGGAGTACCCAGTCGCAGCTCCATCCCCAGTCGCTTGCACGGATTCCGAAGCACCCAGGAATTGAGCAATGCGCGACAATCGAAGCTTCATGCGATTCCTTCCTGGTTGCTGAGTTTTTGGTAGCCGAGGTGGTGGAGAACATTGGCCGCAACCTCGCGATCGTCGAATGGAATGGTCCTGCGGCGCGAGATTTGGACCTTCTCATGCCCCTTGCCGGCGATAAGGACGATGTCCCCAGATCGGGCTTCGCCGATCGCGAGCGCAATTGCGGAGTGGCGGTCCGGCTCGGTCTTGTAGCGGGCACCAGAACGCTGGAGGCCGACAACGGCATCATTCATGATCGCGAGCGGGTCTTCACTACGTGGATTGTCTGAGGTCAGGACGACGAAGTCGCTGCCCTGTCCGGCCGCCTCACCCATCAATGGGCGCTTGGTGCGATCACGGTCGCCCCCACAGCCGAAAACTGTGATCACTCGTCCCGAGTTCTGCTTTACAAAGTCTCTGGCCAGCGATGTAAGGTTGCGAAGGGCGTCATCGGTGTGCGCGTAATCCACAACTACCGTGAACGACTGGCCACAATCCACTCTCTCGAATCTACCGGGGACGGATTTGAGGGTCGCAACACCCTGGGCAATCGCTTCGAGAGAGCATCCTCGGGCAACGGCGGCGGCGCTCGCCGCCAAGATGTTGTAGACGTTCACCCGCCCAATCAGGGGTGAACTGATTTCGATACTGCCTGGCGGAGAATTCAGCTGGAACTGCGTTCCGCGCGCCGTGATCTCAACATTCCCGGCGCGGAAGTCTGCCTTCGACCAGCCGTAAGTGAACACCGTCGAGCCCTGCTGCCGACCAAACTCTGCAAGTTGCACTCCGTACTCGTCATCCGCGTTCACCACTGCCTGTCGCGGTCGCGGCGAGCCGGAACCGGCGAACAAGATTTTTTTTGCCGCGAAATATTCGTCCATGGACTTGTGGAAGTCGAGATGGTCGCGGGTAAGATTGGTGAACACTGCCACATCGAACGGAATGCCGTAAGTACGGCCCTGGGCCAGTGCATGCGAGGACACCTCCATCACAACCTCGCTGCCCCCGCTTGCCACGGTCTCACAAAACAAGCGTTGCAGCTCCAGAGACTCTGGGGTGGTATGCGGTGCCGGAAGCACCTTCCCCCCCACGTGATACTCAATCGTGCCCACAAGCGCTCCGGCACGGCCCTCGGCACGCAGAATGGCCTCGACCAGAAATGCAGTGGTGCTTTTGCCATTGGTGCCCGTGATTCCAGTGATCCCCAGCTTCTTTGCCGGTCGCCCATAGAAGTTGGCGCTCAGAGTGGCGAGCGCTTGGCGTCCGTGAGTAACTCGCGCCCAATCGACTCCTCTAGGCTCACGATCCGAGTCGGTCACCACGGCAACGGCTCCGGCGGCGATGGCCTGATCGATAAACCGGTTCCCATCACTGGTTTCGCCGCGCATGGCGACAAACAAGCTGCCCGGTGTTACGCGCCGCGAGTCGTATTCAACCCCGGTAATTTCCGGATGCTCGGCGCTCTGCTCGCGCACTCCGGCCCCAGCCAGTTCCACTCCGTCCAACAATTCCAGGAACTTCATTGATTTTGATTGTATTGCAAGCTAGTTAACCCCACGCCGGACGAATCAAAACTGCACGAATCGCTCGTGATGGCTTACCATGGTCGACCATGCATCTCTGGTTCTCGCGGGAAAGTGACATTAGCATCCGGGAACAGTTGGCGACCCAGATCGTTCTGGCCATCGTCAGCGGCGAACTTGTACCCGGACAGCGCTTGCCGAGCACCCGCGAACTTGGGCGTCGGTTCCGATTGCATCCGAACACGGTCAGCGCGGGATACAGACAACTGGAGAGGAGTAATTGGCTCGAATTTCGAAAGGGCAGCGGAGTTTACGTCAGTAGAAGCCAACCCGAAAGCAAGACCGAGCACGTGGCACTCGATCATCTTATCGGGGAGTTTTTCCGATCGGCAAGAAAGCTCAATATGCCTTTATCGTTGGTTCGCGAACGGCTCAAACAATGGCTTCAAATGCAACCTCCAGACCACTTCCTCCTGATCGAGCCTGATGAGCAACTGGCTCGAATTATTTCGAGCGAAATGCAAGCCGAGTTGTCCTTGTCGGTCAAGACCGTCAACGAGGTTGGCTCGCATACTCCGCCGGACGCGATTCCTGTTGTCCTTTCCGCCTCCAGCAAGAAGCTGAGACCTTTGGCATCCTTGAACGGTGATTTGCTCACGCTTCACCTTCGCTCGGTTCGGGAGTCGCTGATTGAGTACCTTCCCGCTACCCCATCGGTCCTGGTCGGCGTCGCGTCTGGGTGGCCGCCATTTCTTAAGAATGCGCACACCATGCTCACCTCGGCAGGCTTCGATTCCGACTGCCTGGTTCTGCGCGACACTCGGAAGCCGAGTTGGCAACGAGGATTGAAGGAGGCGGCGGCAGTAGTTTGCGACTCCCTGACATCGACATTCCTCAACGGCTATCCCCGTGTCTTGACCTTCCCTTTGCTTTCGAAGGAGAGCCTGCAGGAGCTACAGCGCTATGAGCGGTTCATCTGCGATCCGCTTTGCGATTGAAGCTGTTCCGGTCAATGCGCGACTTGGTCAACGCCCAAACCGTACCGTGATGCGAGCGCCACTGGCGACGTGCGAGCCCGCGGGGGGCGACTGATCGAGCGCCTTGCCGCTGCCCACGACGTTGAGCTCCAAGCCGCTGTCCTGCGCGATCTCAATCGAGGAACGGACGGACTTGCCCACAAATGACGGGACCACAATCCCGCCTTGTTCGACATCCACTACCACCGTTTCGGTCGTAGGATTTTGCGCCACAGACGAGGGGGGCGGCGAAGGGATTGATCGCCCCGGTTTTTCCGCTGGACGCGAAGCTTCGCTGTGCCGCATGGCTGCGACGACCACCGTTCCCGAAAGAGCCGATCCAGTCGTAATCGGGGGTTTGATTCTCTCGTTCTGCCTGGAATCTTGCTGCGGCTTCGAGTCAGCCAGCATATCCGCCATCGGTTGCAGCTCGTCGATGTTTTCGCCCGGGTGATCGGGAGAGCCTTCCTCGAAATCTTTGTCGCTCACCTTGGCTCGAGCCAGAAGCGTCTTGTTCGCCGGAATCTCGATGTCATGAGGCGTATGCAAGTACTCGAGCACCTGCTGCGCGATGCGGTTGAACACTGGCGCAGAAACCTGACCTCCCTGGTGCAACCCCACAGCAGAGTCGAGCACAACCGCGATCGTGACTGCCGGATTGTTCACGGGTGCGAACCCGGCAAAGGTGGCGACGTACTTGGTGTGGGAGTAGGCGCGGGTTGCCGGATCGACCTTCTGAGCCGTTCCGGTCTTTCCAGCAGAGGTATATCCGATCAAGAGCGCTTTCTTGCCCGTCCCATGAAGCACCACTCCCTGCATCATCTGTCTCATTTGAGCCGCTGTAAGCGGGGAGATAATGCGATGCTCATCCACCGGATGAAAGGCGATTGTCTGAGGCGCGCTCTGCGGCTGGGTGGTTGCGGCCACGATGCGCGGGGCTACGTACATGCCGTCATTCGCCATTGTGGATATCAACCCGACCAGTTGCAAAGGCGTGATGGCGATCTCCTGGCCCATGGAGATAGCGGCGATCGAAACCTTCGACCAGCGGTTAGGGGGCTTGGTCAAACCGCGGGTCTCCCCGGGCAGTTCGATGCCTGTCTGTTGGCCAAAGCCGAAGCCGCGAATGTACTTGTAGAATCGGTCTTCGCCGAGCCGCAGACCGATCTTGATGGATCCGACGTCACTTGATTCGGCGAGAACGTCAGCGACTGATAGGACGCCGTGCGGCTTGCTGTCACGGATGCGCATGCCGTTGTAGACGATGGAGCCCATCTGGCAATCGAAGAGTTCGTCAGGGCGTGTGACCTTCTCCTCCAAAGCACCGGCAATCGTCACCAGCTTGAACGTCGAGCCCGGTTCATACACATCGCTGACCGCATGGTTCTTCAGGCGCTCGGGAGTGATTTCTTTGGACAAATTCGCATTGAAGGTGGGCCGATTGGCGAGGGCGAGGATCTCACCCGTGCGCGGATTCTCCACCACCACGGTTCCCGCTATCGCCTTGGTCTGCTCCATCGCGGTTTCTAACTCCCGCTCGGCGATGTACTGGATCTTTTCGTCGATCGTCAGAATGATGTTTTGGCCCGGCTCAGGCTGCTTCTCGACGCTCCCGAAGTACTTCTTCCGTGCATCCACGGAGACCAGCATTTGCCCTGGCCGTCCGTGCAGTTGATCTTCATATTCGCGCTCGATGCCGCTTAGCCCCTTGTCATCCATGCCGACGTAGCCGAGCACCTGGGCGGCTAAGTCCCCTTTCGGGTAGTAGCGCTTGGACTCTTTCTGGAAATAAATCCCCCGCAGATTAAGGGATCGAATGCGTTCGGAAATTTCAGGATCGGGCTTACGGACCACCCAGCAAAAGGTCTTCGAAGCGTCGCATCGCGCCATCAGCTCGCGAGGATCCTGCTTGGTGATCCGCGCAAGCAGCGACATGGTGCTCGAAGGCTTCGGCATTTCCGTGGGCACCGCGAAGATCGAGTCCACATTGATCGACATCGCCAGTTCATTCCCGAAGCGGTCGTAGATGATCCCGCGCCGAGGCGAAACTTCTTCGCTGCGCTGCCGTTGCCGTTGTGCTCTCTGCTCGAAGGTCCCATAACGAAAGATCTGGAGATAGACGAGGCGGGCGCAGATTCCACAGCACCAAAGAACGAAGAGGCCGGCAAGGAGGTAGAGGCGGAAGCTCGTGCTGTTGCGCGCTGTGCTGGCCACAGATTCTCTCAGACAAATATGGCGGCCGGTTAGCCGCCAAGAATGGGGCTAGAGCCCCAGACCGTACATCAAACTATCGGGCACTAAGGTGCCACGCTTCTATCATTCCTACCGAGCCGAAACCACGGCAACCGCAGCCAAGCTTGCCACCTCAGAACCCGAGCCTTCCGGCGTCGAGCTGTCCATACGGACAACCTGTCCAGCCTGGGGCGACTGCAGACCCATCTCGCGCGCGATTCGGTCGATGCGCTCGGGATCGCGCAGGGACGCCTCTTCCAGGCGAAGTGCTCGGTTCATCTCGACCAAATTCGAGCGTTGCGATTTCAACGCTTCGATCTTGTATCCGTACTCGATCGCCTTGAAGTGCTGGAATGCGTATCCCATGACCAGCACAAACAAGAAAGCCAGGGCTATTCCGAACTGGCGCATCTCTTGTGTGCGCCGCGGATCTTCCACCTTCACCAGACGCGAGTTGTCGATCGACTTGGTGAAGTAGATTTCGGGCGTGCCAATCCACGATCGGCAACGAGGGGCAACGGGAATCTGAACCGCGGCGGCCGCCATCTTAAGCCACCCCAGCGAGTTCGCAGGTGCCCAGATTCGCGAGTTCGCTCTGCGCGACTGTGTACCAGTAGGCTAGTTTTGTTTCCTGCTCGGCGTCGAGGCGGAAGCAGTCTTCCGCGCGCTCAACCGTCGAAATCAGATCGTCAATCAGTGTTCCTGTGAACATCCCAGTTCCCCTTGCGAAGATTCCTACCTGCAGAACAACCCTTGCGTGGAGAGGGCATCTTTGCCCTCTTCACTTCCGGAGCGTTGCGGCACTCTCTTTAATTTGAACTTCTAAGTTCTTTCGACCGCCCGCAATTTCGCGCTGCGGGCCCGCGGATTCGAAGCGACCTCTTCCTCCCTGGCTACGAGCGGCTTCTTGGTCAGCAGCCGATACCGGCCTTGCCGTGCGCCCTCTCGCATCGCGTCCTTCACGATGCGATCTTCGAGCGAGTGGAAGCTGATGATCACCAGCCGCCCACCCGGCTTCAGCAACTGCGGCGCTGCTTCGAGCAGTTGCCGCAGGTCCTCCAATTCGCGGTTTACGAAGATTCGGAGAGCCTGAAAAGTCAGCGTCGCTGGATGAATGCGCTCAGGTTTCATTGGCCGGGCCGCGGCTGAAACGATCGCTGCCAGTTGTGCAGTGGATCGTATCGGCCGCGACCGGACAATGGCTCTGGCGATTCTCCGCGACCTCCTTTCCTCACCGAATTCGTAAATCAGGTCGGCAAGCTCACGCTCGTCGAACCGGTTTACCACTTGTTCGGCGGTTAACTCTGACTGCGGATTCATCCGCATGTCCAGAGGTCCTTCCGCCTGAAAACTAAATCCGCGCCCGGGATCAGAGAACTGAAGACTGCTAACTCCGAGGTCGGCAAGCATTCCATCAACCCCGCCGCCCGAGGTCATTCGTCGGTCGTCAGCCAAGCTTGCGAACGATCCGTGGATCAGTTCGATAGTTGGCCAATCTTCCGACGGCCTCGCGCCTGACGGCTGCAGCCTAGCACCCGCTGCCTCTAGCGCTCGCGGATCCTTATCGAAGCCAATCAAATGACCCGGTGCGCCAAGGCGTTTTGCGATTTCGTAACTGTGCCCGCCTAGGCCCACCGTGCAATCGATATAGGTCCCGCCATGCTGCACGGCCAAAAAGTCGATCGCTTCTTTTAAAAGAACCGGAACATGGCCAAACTCTTCTTTCGAGCCATGCCCACCCCGCTCGGGGGTGTCCTCCAAACCCTTTGCCACTAGATGCCCAATTCGTCGAGCGTCTTCTCATCCTCAGGCGTAAACGGCTGCTCTTCGATCTCCTTGCGATACAGCTCAAGGTTGCGAATGACCAGGTAAGTCAGCTGTCCGGTGACGGCTACTTCGCCCTTGATCTGCGCCGATTCCCGCAGCAACTGCGGCATCAGCAAGCGTCCCTGGCCGTCCATCTCGACTTGCTGTCCCCAGTAATTCACGCGATCGAGAAACTTCTTCTTCGTAGGATTGAAAGTAGACAGACCCGCAAGCTTCTGCTCGATCCGCTCCCATTCCTCGAAGGGATAAACTTGGGCAACCTTGCCGTCCAGGCTGGTGATGTAGAATTGCTGGCCATATTTCTCGTCGATCACGCGCTTGAATTCTGCGGGGACCTTGAGGCGTCCTTTTTCGTCCACGCGAGTTGGGTGATTGCCGCGAAACATGGCTTAAAACCGCCACCAGGGAGGCAAAAACGGCGCAAAACTCGGTCGTATTGGGCTGTAGGGGGTCATAATTGCGGATTTCAGCCTTGAGATCCACCGGCCCTCCGAATTTGTTCAACTCTGCCCATGATCTATCCCGTCTCGACCACTTCTTACCACTTTTGACCACATCCTACTCCTAAATGCTTTACTGTCAACAACAAAGTTCCAGGCATGGTACTTTGGTTTTGTCTCAATCTGGAAAACTCAATAAATTGCGGATTACTGGTTAGGCGACCACAAGCAGTGGTGTTTTTGAGGATGGTTCCCGCTGGCGTAAGTCCAAGCAGGTGAGTAGGTGAGGCTGTGGAAAATGTGGACCGTGCGATCCGCCCGCTTAGGCGCCTCTTGGTGGCTGCCAATACCTTCTGAGTTCGAGGACGGTCTCTTGACTATCACCTTTGTCCGAGCGGCAGAAATTGCCGGCATTGACCTCCGGCATCCCGGTCTACAGGCGACGCAGACGAGGCAAGAGGAACCCGGTATTTCGCAAGTGCGCGCTGAACTCCAGGCCGAACCGCTGCGACAGGATGCGCTCTTCCCGCTTGGCCTTGATCGCGTAATTGGTCAGCAGAATTGCGAACGATAGAAGCCCTCGGATTTCGCCCTCGACGAGCGCAGTTCCGAGCACCGCTAGCAAAACACCGGTATAGAGGGGATGCCGAATTCGGGCGTAGGGGCCGCTGCGGATGAGTTTGTGCTCGGTTTGCACGATGACTTTGTCGGTCCAATATCGGCCGAGCACGATTCGCGACCATGCGGTCACGAACATACCTGCGATCGCCGCCAGGAATCCGAACCAACCCAGGGCGGGTGAATCCGGAACAAATCGTTTCCCCAAAAACCCGATCGCAGTTGCCTTCCAAAAGAGCAGCGCGAATACTCCAGCAAGAACAAACAGCCGGAGCAGGCGATACCACTTAAACTCTCCGGAGTGCGCCGCATTGCTTGGCGCGCCCCAGGAAAGGCCGAGTGCAGTCCATGCCATCGCCAGAATAAGAACAAGAGCCGGCGGAATCACACTGCGCCCGGCAAACAGCGCGAGAAAGATGGCGGCTAGAAGTGCGAATTTCCAGCGACGCGTGCCCCGGTCCGCTGCACCTTGATCGGCATTCAGCACACTGAAACTCATCCAGCAGGCGCCGAAAAATGTCCATACATATCCGAGAATGCGCAGCAGGGTTTCGTTGGTCATGAACGAGCAATGGGTTCCACGTATACGGCGGTGCCGTACGCCAGCACCTCGGTGACGCCCTGCATCACCTCGGTTGCGTCGTATCGGGCACCCACGACGGCATTGCCCCCGAGTTGGCCGGCGTGCAATAGCATCAGGTCAAAGGCCTCGCCACGCGTCTTTTCGCACAATTGGGTAAACAAGCTGATGTTGCCGCCCACAATAGTCTGCAAGCTGGCACCGATGGTACCGATGATCGAACGCGAGCGCACGACAATCCCACGTACGACACCGAAGGTGCGCACGACTTTGTAGCCATCGAGTTCAAATTGCGTGGTGACCATGTTATGCGCGACCATCTGCCCGCGACTTGCCGGCCCCATTGCCATAGGTGTCCTCCAGAAACAATCGCATCCAATTTACACTAACGCTCCCAAGCCTAATCGCGGGTTAATACGATGGAACGCCCAATCACGGCGTAGTTTGCGCTTGCTGGTTCGAATTCAAAAATTTCCCGGCCCCCCCAATTCCAAACTGCTCAGTTGCTTCTTATAATTCGTGGTCGCGGAGGCGGAATCGCAACAAGTCTTCATCCCGTGCGTTGGGCATTGGTACTGGCCGCCGTCTTTCCCACCATCTTGGGCATGAGTGCTCTGCTCTTCGGAGTCGCCGGAAACCAGGAGCTTGCTTGCACCTACCTTCGCGGCTTTCGCCTGGTGATTGCAGCCGAGTTGGTACTGGTACTTATCCTGGCATGCGTTGGATTGGCGTACGAGCAACGTGCTCGTGCCCACGACGCGGCGCAGTTTCGGCCACCCGGCAGCTTGGTCGACTTGGGCGGGTACAAATTGCATCTTTATTGCACCGGCTCTGTCGGACCCACGGTCATTCTCGAGCACGGACACCAGGCCACCTACCTCGACTGGAATCTGGTGCAGCCGAAGCTATCCCAGTTTGCGCGGGTCTGTTCGTTTGATCGCGCAGGATATGGCTGGAGCGATCCCAGCCCGCAGCCACGGCTCCCCAGCCGGATGGCGGAGGAGCTTCGCCGGCTGCTCGAAGCGGCGGGAGAAAAGCCGCCGTACATTCTTGTCGGGCATTCATTCGGTGGCCTGGACGCGATCATGTTCGCGCACAAGTTTCCCAGCCAGGTTGCAGGCGTGGTGCTCGTGGACAGCTCTCATCCGGATGGCCTAAAGCAGAGTTCGTGGCAATCACGTTTTTGGCTTCGTCTCATGCAATTTACGATGCCGTTTGGGCTGCCGCGCTCACGAGGATGGTGTGGCGGAGGGCCTCAAGAAACTCTTCGGATTAAGCGCGCATTGAACTGCCAACCGGAAAACATAAGAACCATTTTCCGGGAAGATGCAGCCTTCCCCGTAACCGTGCAAGAGATTCGACAAATCGCGGACCTCGGTAGTTTGCCTCTGGTTGTAATCGCACGGGATCCAGCAACCGGGCCGGATGCGGTATCGGCGGCGAGTCACACGCAACAACAACGTGCCTGGGCGATGCTTTCCCGGGATTCAAAGTTTGTTATCGCTCAAGGCAGCGGACACGACATACCCTTGGCCAGGCCAGAGGTCATTGTCGAATCAGTGAGGGACCTGATCAAGCTTCGGGAACAGGCGGACAGCCGGGGAACTCCTTGAGGAAGGTGTTCCCCATGTAGCCCAGGTATTTGATTCCGATCTCGCTAGTAAAGAACCCGTCGGCCGCCATGTTGCGCAAGAAAGAGAAGAATTCGACTCCCTGGCTCAACGAGGAATCGGCGACCGCATTCTTGCGATAGGCAATTTTGTCGAGGATCTCTTTCTGTTGCTCGGGAGCGCAGTCGAGATACACCTTTCCATAGCGATCGATGCAGGCTCCGTCCAGCCACATGATGCCGCCGCCCAAAGCGCGCTGATAGTCCCTATTTTCGCTCGTCAGCAGATCGATGAATTCGGGTGCGCCAGCCTCCATGGCCCCCCCGGAGTCCGAGTCTGCGGGGAAAATTGCTTGGCATAGGGACTGCAGAGTCCGGTATCCGTGCGCGTCGAAGTATTTCGGAGTGTAGGCTCCCGCCGCCGCTTTTTTTTCCGCCGCGATCATGTGGTGCGCGTGCTCAGCGGCATGAAGCGGAATGATCCGCAGCACAGAGGTGGCGGCCGCGCCCATGGTGAGCGATTTCAGGATCGAACGGCGCGAAATCTGTGAGCTCATAGGTTCCCCTTCTTCGCCTGATCGAGCAGATAGTCCGACGCCCGCCAGGAGAGCGCCATGATCGTCAGAGTTGGATTTTTGTCCGGATTGCTGACAAAGGAGGCCGCGTCGGTGACGAACACATTTTTCACATCATGCGCTTGGCAATAGCCATTCAGCGCCGAGGTTTTCGGGTTGTTGCCCATACGCACGACACCCAGCTCGTGAATAATGACGCCTCCGTCCTGGATCCCGTAGGGATTCGGGCCGTCGGGAGTGGTTCGCTCATAATAGGTTCCCCCAGCTGCTTCGACAATCTCGCGGAAGGTCTGCTGCATGTCGCGCGCCATCTTGATTTCGTTCTCGCTCCATTCGAAATGGAAGCGCAGAACCGGAATCCCCCACTCATCCACCGTACCGGGATCGATTTCACAATACGTGTGCTCGTTGGGAATCATTTCTCCGCGTCCAGCGAACCCGATATAAGTGCCGTACATCTCCCGGCACTTCTTCTTTAAGGACGATCCGTAGCCTTCGTAGGTCTCACAAAGCGGGCCGAACTCCCCGACCCCCGGCATGTTGCGTCCGCCGCCCAGTTCAATGTGATATCCGCGCAAAAATTCGTTTTTGCGGTCGTACTTCCACCACGGCACGTACATGTGCATGCCACCCACCCCATCATGATTGTGCGGCGGCATTTTCAGAAGGCGTGGTACAAATCCGCCGCCCGAACTGCCTACGCTATCGGTGAGATAGCGACCCACGACGCCCGAAGAGTTCCCCAAGCCATCCGGGAACAAGGTTGACTTCGAATTCAGCAACAGCCGCGCCGATTCGCACGCACTCGCTCCAACCACAAACGCCTTCGCATAGATCTTCTTCTCCGAGCGGGTCGACTTGTCCACATAGGAGACGGCTTCCGCTTTGCCGTCCTTGCTGACGACGATTTCGCGGACCATCGCATTGGGGACCAAAGTGAATCGGCCGGTCTGTTCGGCAGCCGGAAGCATGACCTGGCTCGAGCTGAAGTTGGAAGCGCTGACGCAGCCGCGACCGCACTGCCCGCAGTAGTGGCAAGCGGCGCGTCCGTTATGGGTTGTAGTAATGATGGCCAGCCGCGACGGAATACAAGTCACGCCGATTTTGTCACAGGCCGCCTTGATGATGGTTTCAGTGCAGCGCGGCCTCGGAGGCGGCAGGAAAACTCCGTTCGGTGCGCTGGATACATTTTCCGGCGTGCCGAAAACCCCAATGTAAGACTCCACCTTGTCGTAGTAGGGAGCGACCTCTTCGTACTGGATCGGCCAATCATCCCCCATGCCATCGGTGGAACGGGATTTGAAATCCACCGGGGCAAAGCGCAGCGCGATACGTCCCCAGTGATTGGTACGGCCTCCGACAATCCGTGATCGAAACCAGCGAAAGCGCGATCCCGGGGCATTGGTGTAGGGCTCGCCTTCGATGTCCCAGGAGCCGTTGGGTGCAAGAAATTCGGAGAAGTCGGCCGATGCCCTTCCTCCCACGCCCGCGCCGCGATGCGGCAACTGATACGGCCAGACGTGCTCCTTGAAATCGGTTTCAGGATGCAGCGGCGGTCCAGCTTCCAGCATGACAACGCTTAGACCGCCTTCGGTGAGAACTTTCGCAGCCGTGCCGCCTGCGGCGCCGGATCCAATTATGCAAACGTCGTAAACCTTGGGAGAACGGATCACTTGGGGCATGAACGCTCCGGGTTCGTAGCACTTAGCTTCTTGGCACTCAGCATGCGGCCATTCCACCATCGCACCCAGCCGAATGCCAACCACAAAGTGCGTTCTAGAACCTCAATTTTTCCAGATATTCGTAACTTGCTTGAATGCTATCGAAAGGTGCTTTTGGATCATCGTGCTCCACAAAATAGTGTTTGATGCCGCCCAGATTGGCTTTGGCAAAAATTGCTTTCCAGTCGATCTCGCCTTTGCCCACCTCGGTCATCGTGCCATTCGCTTCGAAGTCCTTCACATGAACCAGGGGGAAACGCCCGGGATATTGCGCAAACCACTTGAGCGGATCGGTTCCGGCTTCATGCGCCCAGCCGAGATCCAGTTCCATCTTCACCAGCCTCGGATCGCATTCCTTGAGCAGGATGTCGTAGGGCAGTTGTCCATCGACGGGCTTAAATTCCACCACGTGGTTGTGATATGCGAACTGGATTCCGGAGCGCATGGTTTCCTTGCCTGCACGATTGAAGGCCTCGGCAGCACGCTTCCAGCCGTCAGCAGACTTTTGCAATTGCTCATCGATCCCGGGATTGACAATGTATTTATGACCGATGATTTCGGCGGCCTCGATAACGCGTGGCAAGTTCTCCGGCGCCACGGCCGAGTACGGAATGTGCGTCGCCGGCGCGCTCAATCCCAGTGAGTCCAAAATCTCGCGGTTTTTTTTAGGCGCGGGGTCTAAGTTCTTGAGATCGGAAAAATATCCGGCGGCCTCGACTTCCTTGTAACCAATTTTTGCCACCCGCGCCAGTGTGCCTTCGAAATCCTGCTTGAGCGCGTCGCGGACTGTGTACAGCTCAAGCCCGATCTTCTCGATGCGATTGGCGTTTGCCGCCCATCCCAGGCGACCCATCACAGCAGCCGCCGCTAACGTTTCCACAAAAGTTCTGCGATTCAAGTTTCCTCCGCCACGATTCGGAAGCGACGATTGTTTGATCTATGCTAGCTGGGGTTCGGTCAGCAATTCCTCGCGCACATTCTTCAACACGTAGAGTGCGCGCTCCACACCCACTTCGCCGGACAAGATCGGATCCTCATTTTCCACCGAAAAGATTCCATCGTAGCCGACTTCCATGTATGCACGCATGATCTCTTTCCACGTGCTCGCGCTGTGGCCGTATCCCACCGCACGAAACGCGTCGGAGGCGACCTTCAGGTCTTGCTTCTCGAAGACAAAATTAAGCACGCCATACCTTCCGACCTTATCCGGATAGAGTACGGTGTCCTTCATGTGCGCGTGATAGATTGCGCCCTGTTTGCCTAGCATATGGATGACTTCAACCGGATTGCATCCTTGCCAAAACAGATGGCTCAAGTCATTGTTGGCGCCGATTTCTTCGCCCACCGCATCCCGCAGCTTGAGCAGGGTGAGAGGGTTGTACACACAGAAGTTGGGGTGCATCTCGAGCGCCAGGCGGCGAATGCCGTGGCTGCGCGCAAACTTCACCGCTTCCTTCCAGTAGGGCACCAGACGCTCCTTCCATTGCCAATCCAGGGCAGCGGCGTATTCCGGTGGCCAGCGATAGGTAACCCAATTGGGATTCTTGTCGGTGGGATTTGCGCCCGGACAGCCGGAAAATCCAACAATAACTTTCACATCGAGCTTTTCCGCCAACAGAACCGTGCGCCGGAAGGTTTGCGCATCGCGATCGGCGATGTTTCTGTCAGGATGTACGGGATTGCCATGGCAACTCAGGACGGCAATCTGAATGTTGCGATCATCGAACTTCTTTCTCCACGCCTTCAGCTTCGCGGGGTCGTCGAGCAACTCCTGGACCGGGCAATGCTTGTCATTGGGATAGCCGCCGGTACCAACTTCGATGGCCTCCGCGCCCAGACTCGCATATTTCTCAACCAGTTGGTCCGTGGTGAGATCAGGAAAAGCGGGATCGAAAACCCCGATTGGAATCTTCTTCCGCGGAGTCACCGGGGCTGAACTATTCGAATCCTGCGGTGCAGCCGCCGCAGCCAGCGGGGTTGCCCCGGCAACGGCGCCGGCAAGCGCTCCACCAGTGGTGGCGAGAAAACCTCTACGCGTGGGTGAAAGAAAGTCAGAACCTTGAGCCATGAAGACCTCGATGACTTAGCAACCTGAACCCCGAACGGTTGACCATTATACTCATCAAGACAATTCGAGGATTTCCGAGCGGGGCCGATGAGATGCTGCCCGCGAGCAAAGCGGTGAAGTCGCACGCGGGAACCCGAACAACCTGGAAGAATCCAAGCGCGCGAGGCAAAGCGTGACGCCGACCGAATGCTCCAAAACCGAGCTAACGTTCTGAAAAGCCAAAACCGCCCTTTCGGGCGGCTTTGGCTTCGTGGGTTGAACTCCTCAATTCTCAGGCCGGAGGTGGCCACAATTATGAGGACGTTAGATCCATTTTCACGCTGACGGCGATCGGTCACAATACTGCAAAATAATTAGAGACTCCTCTCGCCCTTAGTCCTTTGGAAACAATCATTTCGCTCAGTTTAGTGATCGCCGTCGCCGCGCATCTTCCCCGGTTTCAGTCGGGTTTCTGATTGCCGGGCCACCCCTTCCGCCCCTCTCAACCAGGACCGCGCCTGCGCCCCCTCCGGTGAATTGATCAGATCTCTCGCTTCTCCGGGGTCTTTGTTCCAATCATAGATCTGATCACCATATTTCTCATGGCTGATAAGTTGCCATCGGCTCGATACAACAGACCTCATCCCACCATCTGTAGCGAGAGGTTCCTTGCCTTGCATCACGCGATCTTCCTTGACAATCGTATTGGTTTCGGGAAGTTCGGAAACGACAAAGCCTCGGTCGGAATCGGAGCCGGTCGCGGCCGCAGAATTTGTCGATCCCCGATAGGTTGCACCGCCCCACGTTGAGTCAAGCGGGGTCTGGGGAAAAGGATCGCTATGTCCTCCGACGATGGACATAATCGTTGCCGCGATTGCCTGGTTACCCACCGGCCTCTCTACTCTTACTCCCTGGGGTAAATGCCCGGGCCAAGAAAAGATGAGCGGCACGCGCACGAGTTCCCAGTAGAGCGCGGCGCCATGATAGCTGAGTCCGTGATCTCCAAGAGATTCGCCGTGATCGGAGGTCACGATTACGAGGGTGTTCTTCAGAATGCCCTCCCGGTCAAGGTCTGCCAGAAAACGGCCAATGTAATCGTCTTCGTATTTCAGGCCAGCATCGTATTCGTCGATGGCAGTTCCGTGATCCCAGAGAGGTTTGCCATATCCAGGCGCGCCGCCATAGGAATAGTGAACGTCGAGATAGGTGAGGAATGCGAAGAAAGGGTGATCGCGATTGCGTTCAATCCAACCTCGTGCCTCGCGGTTGAGTTCGTCGGCTCGTTTGCGAACGCCGAACGCGCCGCCATACTCGCCCGATCCTTCCGAGTCCTTGTCGAGCCAGTTTGAGAGGCCAGCCCAGCGGAAGAAGCGGGTGAACTTGCTCTTAGCACTGCGGTTCAGGTACAGACGAGCGAACTCGCGGCCCAGTTGGGTGCGAACAAACCCATCGCCAACACTGTCGAAATAATCCTCGAAGTGCAAAAAGCCCCGCCCCAGCCCGACGTTGCTGGTGAAGTAAATCCGATTGGCGGAGAAAGCGCCGGTGCGGTACCCGCGCTGCTGAAGCGCCTCACCAATCGTAGGAACGCCATTTAACGATCGATTGCCCCACCCGAACCAGGGCATGGGCTGGATGTTGCCCACACCGTGCTCGTGAATCGAGCGTCCGGTGACTAGCGATGCGTGGGAAGGCAGGCTCCACGATGAGGGAGCTATGGCGTTCTCGAACAGAACGCTGTGACTTGCCAAGCTCTCTATCTGGGGAGTGGTTGGGCGCGGGTAGCCGTAAGCCGACAGGTGATCCGCACGAAGCGTATCGATGACGATAAGAACGACGTTGGGGGATCCGGGAGCTGCCGCTGGCAGGCTTGATGTCGCGTAAGACTCGCGGAAGCGCTTGCCCGCTTCGATGCCAATCAGCGCCACGAGAAAGATCCCAAGGAGTGCGGGAAGCGAACGTGCCCAGAATCGAACCACCGGCACTTCTTGCTTCTTCAGCCAGCGGCTGAAAGCGACGGCAATGCCGAGTGCGAGCAGCAGACACGCTCGCTTGTAGAGTCGTCCGGTGACGAGCAACCAATCATAGGCTGTCAGGAACGTGAGGATGAAAACAAGAACACGAAGACCAGGGATGCGCGGCAAAGCACGAGAAACAAGCGCGACCAGACAAGCAATCAGAAGAAAGAAAAAAAGATCAACGAGCGGAGAAACCCAGAGGATTTCCTTTGAGACATGAAGAACGCGCGCCCATTGGGCCCAGTTGATTCGCTGAAAAGCCAGGAGGCCTGTGCCTTCTAGAAGACCCGCAACCAGGCCAAACCAGCAGGCCGCCAGGAAGAGCACCGAAGTCGACAGCGATCGCGCGGGTGACGCTTCTACGCGGGAGACTCGCGAGGCCACTTCTATGGACACGCCGACTTCTCGCTTTCGCAACCCCCTACGGGTCTGACGCAACATGCCATCGTGCCCTGAGTTTAGCAGTTGAGCAGGAACATTCCGGCGCAAGTCGATAGAATGGGCGCTTCATGTCGACCACTACCGGGGACGCGCGTTCGTCAGGCAGAAGTGCGTGGCAGTATTGGCTCGCAGGATTGCTGATGATGGCAGGCGCGAGCATGCGGCTGTGGCTGGCAGCGCGAACATTTCTGAATCCCGATGAGGCCCTGCACTACTTGGTCGCAGCTCAGCCTTCGTTCTCGCAGACTTATGCAGTAAGCCTGACCACGGCGCACCCGCCTCTGATGTTCTTTCTGCTGCATGCTTGGGTCCGGTTGGGAAGTACAGAACTTTTTCTACGGCTGCCATTCGTGTTCGCTGGCGTGCTTTTCGGCTGGATGATCTTTCTATGGGTGCGCCGGGTCGCGGGGCAACCAACAGCATTGTTTGCGCTGGCACTGACCTTGCTTTCGCCAACCCTGGTTGGACTCTCGGCCGAGGTGCGCCAATACTCGTTTCTCCTCCTTCTTTGTGCGGCATGCCTGTACGCGTTCGAACGCGGCCTGCAAGAGAGGTCTGACGCCTGGGTCGCGCTCTCGGCTTGTGGGCTGTGGCTGGCGCTGCTCACACATTACTCTGCTCTGATCTTTGCGGCGGGTGCCGGGGTATACGGGTTTTGGCGCGTGTTCGGCGGCCACGCGTCGTCCCCACGAACCAAGACGGTCTGGATTGTTGGACAAGTGATTGCGTTAGGCGTTTGCGCCGTGCTGTTCACCACCCAAGTCGCAACGCTGAGGCGGACTGGAGTGCCTGCCGAGATCGCGGCAACCTGGCTAAGTCAGTCAACCTTTCATCCTGGGACCGACCACTTCTTGACGTTCGCCGTGACGAAGACAATTCGCCTGTTCCGATATTTTTTCAGCCACGGCAGCATTGGCGTTCTGATGCTAGTGTTGTTCCTGGTCGCGCTTGTGGCGCTCTTTTTCGGGAAACCACGGATCCAATACCCTCGATCCCGGGCAGTCCTTCTCTCCTTGCCGTTTGCCCTCGCCCTGGCGGCGGCCCGCGCCGGCTTTTATCCATATGGTGGAACCCGGCACGACATAATTCTGGCGCTATTCGCGATTCCCGGGATTGCAATCGGCGTTGACCTCCTCGGAGGAGGAATCTTCGGACTGCGGAGCAAGATGGCTTTGTTGCTCCTATTTTTGATGGTCTGCAACATATTTGCTGCCCCGACCCCACCCGTCATTCGTCCGAAGAACCAGCGGCCAAGTCTGATGAACGAGGCAATTTCGATCTTCCATTCGCAACCCGACGGTTCTGTGATTCTTGCGGATTATCAAGGAAGTCTCGTGCTCGAGTACTACCTTTGCGGCAAGCAGGGCTGGTTGCCATTTGGTCCGACCCCGAGAGCGGTTGTGTCAGCGCATTGTGCCAACCATACGCTGCTCACGTTGGTTGGAAGTCAGAACAGTTTTGAACCGGAGGACGTCGCACCCGTGATGCAGCAGGCATGGAGTTCCGTGCCGCCGAGCGTTTCCGGTCTATGGTTATTTCAGACCGGGTGGATTGATAATCGGCAGAGCGAATGGGCGAGCCATCTGCACGAGATTGGTTGCGGGGAGATCCACAACTTTGGCGAGAACATTCGGGTTTCGCGGTGCGAACGACCCTTGCGTTAGAGCTTACCGAGATAACGCCGCGGGAACTATCCCCTTTTCTTCGCTCACCTCATAGCTCTTGCCCGCCTGAAGGCTCTTGTATTCTTCAGTTCTGCCGCTGGGCCAATCAACGACGATACGTTCAATGGCGTCCTGCTTTCCGAGGCCGAACGTTACGGGCAACTCCGACTGTGACAGGTAGCTTGATCCGCTACGAACGAACCGAGTTTGCATCGAGCCACCCGCGAACAGCTTGACTCGGGCGCCGATTGCATCGCGATTCGATTTGGTTCCGGTCAGCTTGAAACGAACGCTGCGGTTGCCGCTGGTCTGGTCGTTGCGAAACAGATACGCGGCCCCGTTGTTGGTGGTCATCAGGAGGTCTTGATCGCCGTCGCCATCAAAATCCCCAACCGCAAGACCACGCCCCACCCGCGGCTGATTGAAACCTCCGCCCACCTGACCTCCAACCTCGGAGAAGTGTCCTCGGCCGTCGTTCAGGAACAACTGGGGAGGCTGTGCGTATCCCACGTTGCGCACGTTGCGAACCGTGTCGTCGATGTGGCCATTCACAGCTACCAGATCGAGCCAGCCATCGAGATTGCAGTCCAAGAAAGTGCACCCGAAACCCAGCGTAGTTTTCGACGGAAGACCGACCCCGCTCTGCACCGCGATGTCGGCAAAGTTACCGCTAGCTTCCGCCCGATACAAGCCGATCATCTCATTGTCGAAGTTAGTGATGGCGACGCCTGCGCGGCCGGAGTTGTCGAAATCGCCGACGTCAATGCCCATTCCGGCACGAGCCTTGCCTTCCTGGCTGAAGGCAATTCCCGTATCCACCCCGACATCGCGAAAAGTTCCGTTGCGCTGATTGCGATAGAGCTTGTTTGGCTGGGTGTCGTTGGCAACGAGCAGGTCGGGCCAGCCGTCCTGATCATAGTCGAGAAGCGCAACCCCGAGAGATTTGGAGCTGCTGTCGAAAATACCGCTTGACGCCGTGACGTCCTCGAAGTTGCCGTTCCCTCGATTGTGAAAAAGCCAGCAGGTTTGGCCGACGTAGGCTTCGGGGGTGCAGTAAGACTTGTGCTTGCCGTCAATGCTGCAGAAGACATCGTGCTCTGCTGACCATTTCACGTAGTTGCATACAAATAGATCGAGCAAGCCGTCGCGATCGTAGTCGACCCAAATGGCGGAAGTGCTGAACGCGAGGCGCCTTCCGAGGCCGCTCGCCAGAGTAACGTCAACGAACTTGCCTTTCCCGGTGTTCTTGAATAGTCGGTTCTGCCCAACACAGGTGATCAGAATGTCAGGGAAACCATCGTTGTTGTAGTCCCCCACCGCTACGCCGAGCCCATACATCTCAAGGTCGAGGCCGGCCTCGCGGGTCACATCGGTAAAGGTGCCGTTCCGATTGTTGCGATAAAGCTTCGGGGTGGAGCGCTGTCGCGCGTGGCCGGACCAATCCGAGCTGTTAACCAGTAGAATGTCTTGCCAGCCGTCGCCATCGTAATCGAGAAAGGCGCAGCCGGGGCCAAGGGTTTCCGGGAGCAGCTTGCCCCCGTAGGCTCCATTGTTGTGGCGAAAATGAACCCCCGCGGAGCTCGTCACGTCTGTGAATTGGAAGCCAAGTGACGGCTGTGGTGGGAGCGAAAACAACCTTGATTGAGGCAGGAGTGCCGCGGCCCCGACCCGAGCGGCGCGCCCCAGAAAAGAGCGGCGGTTCACGGAATGTTCACCAGCCCATTACGGATGGCATAAACCACCAGTTCTGCGGTCTTGTGGATCCCCAGTGCATCCATGATGTTGGCGCGGTGTACGGCAACTGTGTTTACGCTAAGGTCTAACTGCGCGGCGATTTCTTTATTGGATTTTCCGTCGCAGATCAGTTGTAGGATCTCAACCTCTCGCACCGTAAGACCCGATCCTCGCTCGCCCTTAAGGCTTTGCTGGAACGATAGCTGTCCGTCAAGAACCTTTTCCCCGTTCACCATGCGGCGGATAGCGGAGCTCAGCTCCAGATCCAGCGCGCTCTTCAGCACGTAGCCCTTGGCGCCGGCTTCGAGCGCCTGGCGTACCCAGGTGTCTTCCGTGTGCATGGTGAGCATTAGGATTAGGGTTTGCGGCGCAAATTCGAGGATCTTGCGCGTCGCTTGAATGCCGTTCATCTCGGGCAGGGCGCAGTCCATGACGATGACTTGCGGCTTGAGCAATTGCGCCTGCTGAACCGCTTCCTGGCCATCGCTGGCTTCGCCGACGACGTTCATATCGGGTTCATCTTCGAGCATGCGGCGGAAACCGCGGCGAACAAGGCTGTGATCGTCGACCAGCAAGACTGAGATTCCGTCAGGCATGCATCTCCTGGGTCTC
>DATNEX010000048.1:0-62787 GCA_035606605.1 Terriglobales bacterium | reverse complement strand
CTCATGGTTTGACGACTCCAGCCACTGCGGATAAAGACGCGAATTCGTTCACGGCCGGCAGGCGAACGGTAAAGGTTGCTCCCGGTTCACCACCATTGTTTGAACAAAAGATCTCCCCACCATGCTCTTTGACAATGCCGTAGCAAATGCTCAAGCCGAGCCCGGTTCCTTCGCCCACCTGTTTCGTGGTGAAGAATGGATCAAAAATGCGATCCGGCTGCTGAATTCCATGACCATTGTCGCGGAACGAGACCTCGACGAAATCGCCCTTGCGAGCGGTCGTGATGTTGATGCGGGCGCCGCTGCCCGATTCCCGCACCGCGTCGTAAGCGTTGTTGAGGATGTTCAGGAATACCTGCTGAAGTTGTTGGGAGTCGCCGATGACAAACGGCAGGTCATCTTGAAAATGCTCCGAAACCGCGACTCCGCGGCTATGGAAGTCGTAGGCGCGCAGCTGGATTGTCCTCTTGAGGATTGCGTTGAGCTGAACGGGCTTGCGTTGCGGCGGCATCTGCCGCGCAAAGCTCAAAAGGTTCTGAACAATCTGCTTGGTTCGTTGCGCTTCCTGCAGGATCACCCGCAAATCCTTACGCGCGCTGTCGGGAAGTTCGGGGTTTTCCATCAGCAGATCGGCAAATCCAAGAATTGCGGTCAAGGGATTGTTGACCTCGTGAGCCACGCCGGAAACCAGTTGACCGACGGCCGCCATTTTCTCCGCGTGCATCAACTTCGCCTGCAACGACGCGGCGTCGGTGACGTCGCTCATCACCACCACAATGCTGGTTACCTGCCCCTGCTCGTCGCGCATCGGGCTCAAGTTCACCGAGAACTGACCGACGCGGTTGTCCGCGTGCAAGACCTGCAATTCCATGTTATCCACTTGCTGTCCATCGAGAACGGCGGCATAGGCTTCCTTGAATGCATCCTGCCTTTGAGGAGCAACGACAGTTTCGAGAGGTCGACCAAGAATGTCGGGTTGTTCGTAGCCTAAGACGCGCCATCGGCGATTGGCATAGCTGATCAGGCCGGCAGTATCTGCCACGAGAATTAGGCTCTGGGTGTTGTTGAGAATCTTTCCCGAGAAATCGCGTTCTCGTTGTAATTCCGACTGGTAGGCGCGCAACCCGCTTACGTCCAGCATCAAGCCGCGATACTGAAGCACGTTGCCTTGACCATCTTTGACCGCGAAGGCATTGATAAGGACGTGAACCGGAGTGCCGTTCTTCTGCCGTAATACTTCCTCGCGATTGCGCAACATGCCATCACGCTCCAGGGCGGCAAACATTTCGCGATGGCGCTCAGGGACGGGGAAGACCACTTGGCGGGGATCGGAATGTAGAAGTTCGTCGCGGCTCTCGTGTCCGAGCATTCGCACCAGAGCATCATTGACTTCAATGAACCGGCCGTCGGGGCTGCAGAAAAACAAGCCTTCCTGAATGTTGTCGAATAGTTCCCGATAGCGACGCTCCGCCTCCCGGCGATCCGTGATGTCTTTAAGAACATGAATCGTTTGCAGGCCTTCGCTGCTCGCGGCATGCACCTCGGAGGTGGAGACCAGGTATGTGCGCTCCAAGACAGGGTGCAAGTACTCGTCGGTGAATGCGCCTGTGCTGCGGCAGAAGGGGCAGGAGCGCGAAGGCGTATTCCCGCCGAGCGCCAGCAGTGCACCCATGTTGATACCGATTAACTGCTGAGGTCTAACCCCAATAAACTCCGCCAACGATCGGTTCACCCGCAGCACATTGCCGGACTGATCATGGGCGACGATGAAGTCGGGGATAGCATCGAAAATTTCTACCCAGTGCCGATTAGCCTGCTCCAGGCGAACGAAGAAACGAGCGTTTTCGAGGGCGACGGAGGCTTGGCCGCAGATCGCCTGCAACAGCTGGCGGTCCGATTCAGAAAGGGGCGCTGGCGCATCGACCAGGCAAAGCGCGCCCAGCAGTTCGCCCGACGCACCGCGCAATGCCGCCAGTAGTACCTCATTCCAGTTCTGCGCGGACGCCGTATTGCCTCTTAACAGATGTTGCACAGGGACGATTATCAGGCTCTCGGAAGACGACGAAACGATCCCCAGAGCCGCTCGGCAAAAGCTGGATTGCACGGCCTGAAAAGGCAGGCCCGCAGGGTTGGGCGCAAAGACGGCGCTCGCGGAAGCCCCGTCGATGATTAAACCGGCTATGGGCGCGCCCATAATTTCCGCGAAGCGACTGACGAAACTGCGCGCGAACTCGCGCCCTCTCAGGAGGGAACTGATTTCCAGGGCAAGAGTAGTCAGCGCTTCAGCCTTGCGGCGGTGCTGGTTGGATAAGGCGAGATTTCGACTGACCTCGAGAGCCACGGTTACTTGCGCTGCGAGGGCGTGGGCGCGGCGAATATCTTCGTCCGAAATTGGCTGGCCATCGGTACGGTCCAACATCCCGAACATCCCGGCGAGTTGCTGGTCAATGCCGAGCAGGGGAATGGCAAAAAGCTGGCGCACGCCATATTGCGCCAGGGATTCCAGATGCGCCCCTTCTAACTTAGAAACGTCATCCGCCCGGAACGTCTGTTTCTCCCGCATAGCGCGAGTCAAAATGCCTTCGGGAATAAGGAAGCCGGGCTCTCCCGTTTTGCCTTCTTTCAAACTCCAGCGGATGCGCAGACCATCGTGCTCCATGACCGCCACGAAGGCCCGACCATAGCCAAGAAAGTCGCTTGCCCGCAGAAGGAAGCGGTTCATGAATTGATCGATGTCCGCGATCGAACCCAGCTCCGATGCGATGTTCAGGATCTGATGAAGCTCATGTGCCTGGGCGCGGGCGGTGGAGTAGAGTTCGGCGTTGGAAATCGCGACGGCCGCAAAACTGGTGATGATGGGAAGCAGCGATTTCTCTTCGCTGGTGAATGGGCCTTCACGACGCGGGTAGACCAGCACCGCTCCCTCTCGCGATGAGGTCCGAAACGGTGCCGCGAGTAGTGGCCCCGGAGGAACCAGGTCGCCTAGCGAATGCCCAGCCGGGTTGATGACCACGCTGATGGGTTCGCCTGCGCCTATCGCCCGCGCGGCCAAATCCGAGGCAAAGTGAAGATCTTTTCGGTCGTAGCGCGCGCGTACCGACACCGCGGATGCCGGGTTCTCCGTGGAGATTGCCCACAGGTCGAATCCGATGTCGCCCCGCGCCAGTATGCAGACCAGCGGCGTGCGCAACAAGACGCGAAGGCGGTCAGCAACGGCGTCCGCCAGAACTCCAAGGTCGGGTTCGGAGTGCAAGCTTTGTACGACTTCCGCAAGAATTCCGGCGCGGCGTTGCTCTTCTCGCGCACGCTCCGAAAGACGCATCGCCTCTAGCAGGCCACTCAATTGCGTCGCGAGAATGCCCGCCTTTGAGGCATGATCTTGCCGGAAGAAGTCTGCGTCCGAGTTGTGCAAGAACACCACGGCGCCAAGGACCTCATTGGAAAGAATGAGGGGCACCGCCATGATGGAGCGGACCTGGAACTCGGCAGCCATCGGATATTGAGAGGTATCAAGCCCGTTGATCCACAATGTTTGCCTTTTGAGGATTGCCTCATTGGCGATTGCGGGCTCGTAGGTGCGCAGGCGCGCACCGCGAAACTTGGCTGCCATCCATCCATCTGCCTCTGCGCCCATCAATTGGTCGGGCGGAATGAGTTTCCATACGTAGACCCCGCTCACTTGGAAGTACTTTCGGGTTTCTCGGCAGAAGAGCTTGAGGACGTCTAAAGAGGAGGTCGCCTTGGCGGCAGCCGTTGAGAAATCGAAGAGTAGATTCTGAAAAGAATCATCCTTCGCTCCACCTGGGTAGGAATGCACAATCTGTTCAGACCCGATGGTCAGACTTCCCCCTGTCAAACCGACGATAGCGCGGCCAAGTTGTTGATAAATAGGACTCTATTTGTAATCTCAATTTGAGTCAAGTGAAAAACGGAGAGCTCAAGGATACGCAGAACCCGGTTTCACAAGCTTCTGAGCTGTATCGTACTGAGACGGAAGATTCCCAAATGAGACGTTTTGCCCATCCTCGGAACCTCCTGCATGCTCCACGTTGACGACGTAAGTACCTGAAAAATCGACTTAACCGCAGACCCGTAGGGGCCCCGTGAATCGTGGAAGCCACATTGCATTTGCGAAGGGCATTTCCTTTTAGGGGGGAACTGTGTCTTTTCGCACGATTTTCCACACGGTAACGAAAGCATTGGTTTTGGCAGTCGCTCTCACTTTGTTGTTTGCCAGTTTCCTCGCTCCGTCAACCAGCGCGCAGGATGCTCTCGGGCGCAAGATCAAGAGCAAGATAAGTCCGATCTATCCCGCGATCGCACGCAAGATGAACCTGGCTGGCATCGTGAAGCTGGAAATCACGGTTGCGGCCAACGGCACGGTAAAAGACACCAAAGTAATCGGTGGCAACCCGATTCTTGTCAATGCGGCTGCTGATGCGGTGAAAAAATGGAGATTCGAGCCCGCTAACGACGACAGCGTGGGTGTGGTGGAGTTTAAGTTCGACCCGTCGACAGATTAGCGCCAACCAGAGAAAACGAGGGCGTGGAGAAATTGTTATGTCCATGAGCAAGCGGCTCTACCTGAATTTCAGTTTTATTCTCGGCATGGTCATTGTGTTGTTTGTGGTGACCTGGGCGGCGGTGCAGCGCGAGCACAGCGCCAAGGCAGCCGCCACACAGGCACTGCAAATGGTCGACACGACCGACAAAGTGCGCTTTCAGGTTATGCAGAACCGGTTGTATCTCAGCAACTACCTGCTGAGTGGCGACAACCGGGAAGTGCAGCATATGAATGACGGTATTCAAACCTTGAGGGACGCGCTCGAGAATTCTAAGAGATTCGTGGCCTCAGACGATCAGCATGCTGCCATCGCCGCCGTTCAGAAGAACGAAGAAGCTTGGGCGGCGGATTTCGCCGAGCCGCTGCTCCAGAAACGCAAACAGGTCGATGCCGGCAATGCCACGGTTGCCGACCTGCAGATCTACTATCTACAGAAGGATCCGAGTTCCTGGGTGAAAACATCCATGGAAGCCTTGGCAATTGCAGACCGCGACGCCCATCAGACTTTGGAAGAGCGCAAGAAAGCCGATGAAACCACGGGAAACTGGACCATACTCATCGCCTTGATCGGTACCCTCGTCGCCGTAGTAGTCGGAGCGGTCATTGCGTACCGGACAGCGAGCTCTATCACTCAACCGTTGTCGGAATTGATCAAAGTGGCCCAGCAGATCGGGGAATCAGGAGACCTGGATCACGAGATTGATATCCGCCGCGATGACGAGATCGGCCAACTGGGCCGGACCTTCGGAAGGATGGTTACGTACCTGAAGGAAATGGCGAGCGTTTCCGAAGCGATTGCCGGCGGAAATTTGAACGTAGAAGTCAAGCCGCGCTCCAACAGCGATACCTTGGGGAATGCATTTGCCAAGATGACGAACGGACTGCGCGGTCTGGTGCGCAATGTGCGTGATGCCGCCTCGCAGGTGGCGAGCGCGTCCTCGCAGGTGGCGGGGGCGTCAGATGAGTCGGCCAAGATCAGCTTGCAAACCTCCTCCGCCATTGACGAAGTCACCAGCACCATGCACGAGATGAGCGTCAACGTGCAAAACATGGTGAAGAGCACGCAGGTGCAGGCCTCAAGCGTGAGCGAAACATCAGCCTCGATTGACGAGATGGTGGCCTCGATTCAGCGCGTTGCCGATACCGCGAAAGTCCTTCTCGACATTTCCAACCGTTCGCGCGAGGAGGTACATAGCGGCATCTCGACCATGGAGAAGGCGACCGAAGGCTTGAACAAGATCAACACCACCATCGGCGCTTCCGGTCAGATCATCGGAGCGCTCGGGCAGCGCGCCGACGACATCGGCAAGATTATCGAAGTAATCGACGATCTGGCCGAACAGACCAACTTGCTGGCACTGAACGCTGCCATTGAAGCGGCCCGCGCCGGCGAACACGGTCTGGGCTTTGCCGTGGTTGCCGATGAAGTCCGCAAGTTGGCGGAGAAGTCGGCGCAATCCACCAAGGAAATTTCCGAGCTGATCCAGAGCATTCAGAAAGAGGCTCGCAAGGCAGTCGAGAACATGGATCAGAGCACGAGCATCGTCAACGAAGGTCTTAGCTTGGGCCAGGATCTGAACACCGCGCTGCGCAAGATCTCCAACGTTGTTACCGAGGTTTACAAGTTCGCTCAGGAAATCGGCGCGGCCACCAACGAACAGTCGCACGGGTCTACGCAGATTGCCCGCGCAACCACGCGGCTGAACGAAATCACACACGAAATCAACTCGGCTGTCGAAGAGCAGGCGTCGGGCGCACACGCGGTGGTAAAAGCCATGGAGCGCATGCGGGAACTGGTTCAGCAGACGACCTCGGGTTCGACGGAGTTGGCCGCTTCGGCCGAGCAGATGTCCAAGATGTCGCGTGATCTGCTCGATTCCATGAATACCTTCAGTGTCGGGCAGGGCGACGGATTTTCGGGAGATCAGGCAACGCGGCGGGCGCGGGCAGCAACCGCCGGATCGAACTGATCGGCTGGGGAGCAGCTATGAGCCGCGAACTACATATTGTCGGGTTCCAAGTCGGGCGCGAGACCTACGGAGTTCCGATTACGTCCCTGCATGAAATCGTACGCGTCCCCGAAATCACCTCCGTTCCCGATGCTCCCGAATACATGGAAGGGGTCATCAACCTGCGCGGGAAGATTGTGTCGGTAATCGACCTTCGCAAGCGTCTGGGGGAAAAGAAAATTGCATTCGGCCGGCGCAACCGGATTCTGGTGGTTGAGCACAACGGCCGGTTAGCGGGGTTGATTGTCGACTCCGCTTCGGAAGTCCTGAAGATTCCGGCGACAGATGTGGAAGCCTCGCCCACATCCCTTCAGGAAGGCCGAACCAACTGTGTTACAGGCCTGGGCAAGTACAAGGGACGCCTGATCGTTCTGCTAGATATGACCAGGCTGCTGGATCTTGGCATGACGCCAAAAGCCTCTGCCGAGGGCCGTCAGTCAGCGAACGGGGAAGCGCGACGGACAGCAGCAGGAAAATAGGCATAAAGGACGATCATGAGTTCTCCAGCTCTGGCGATTCAGCTCAGTGAAGCAGAAATGCGGCTACTGCAGACACTCGTGTATCAAGAATGCGGCATGTATTTCGATGCCCGCCGTGCCCACTTCCTGCAAGACCGGTTGCAACGGCGGCTGCGCGAATGCCGCATGGATTCCTTCTACAACTACTACCGTTTGCTCATGAGCCCGGAAGGGCGACAAGAGCTCATGAAGCTGGTCGAGAACCTGACCGTCAATGAAACCAGTTTTTTTCGGAACAAAGCCCAGCTGGAGCTGTTTCACAAGCAAATTCTCGAAGAACTCATCGCGACAAAGCAGGCGAGCGGCGATTACCAAATCCGCATATGGAGCGCAGGATGTTCGACCGGGCAGGAGCCATACACGATTGGCATGCTGCTTGCCGACGCGCTGGCCTATCACCATCTGCGCATGCCTCCCTCGGAGGGAATTGAGTGGCCACGGCCGCTGATTTCTCCGCCGTGGCGGGTAGAGATCCCAGCCAGCGATATCAACTACACAGTCCTGCGGGCCGCCCAAGAAGGAATCTATAACGAGCACCAGATGTCTTCGGTCGACTACTCCTACCGTTTGCGGTACTTCGACAAGGTGGGCGAGCGGTATGCCATGAAGAAGGCGATCAAGGAACTCGTCCATTTCGACTTTCATAACCTGAAGACCGAGTTCTTGCCGCAGAAAAATGATCTGATTTTCTGCCGTAACGTCATGATGTATTTCGACGAAGCCGAGCAGAAGCGTCTCCTCGAAAAGTTCTATCGCTGTTTGCGGCCGGGTGGATATCTGCTGGTCGGACACGCGGAAAGCTTGTTGGGGCTTACCGACAAATTTGTGATGGTCTACAAGAACGCGGGGACAGCGTACAAGCGGGTTGAGGTGAGTCAGTGAGCCAATATTCCGACGAACGCGGATTGGAGCTTCGCGCCCTCTTTTTCGAGACCGCGCAGGAACTGCTGCAGTCTTTGAATGAGGACTCGCTCAAACTCGAGCGGAATCCGCAGGATCGGGAGATCATCCGGAGTATTCGGCGGACGGTCCACACTCTCAAGGGCGACTCGGCAGCTGCCGGATTTCACGAGCTGAGCGAGCTGGCACATACGCTCGAAGATGCCCTGGCATTCGAAACCCCGAATGCCAATGTTTCATTGGCGGAAATCGGGTTTACCGCGGCGGACACATTCGGCGCGATGCTGGTGGCTTATCGGCAGGAAACGCCGTTGCCGGATAGCAACGCTGTTCGCGTCTTGGTCGCGCAGCTTTCCTCCAGTTCGGCGGCAGATGGCAAGGCGCGGAAAGAGCAGGAGAACCCAGCGCAGGTTGTATGGTCGGAGTACGAACTTCTGGCGGCACAGAATTCGCGGGCCGACGGCAAGACGATCTTTCACGTAACTGCGCACATCGATCCGCTATGCGCCATGCCGATCGCGGCCAGACAATTGGTTGCCAATGCGGTCAGCAGCATCGCGCAAATTCTGGGCTCGCGGCCGGAACCGGGCGCAGCCGTTGATGGACAGAGGATCGATCTGCTGCTCGCGACCTCGCACACCGAACAGGCAGTGACAGCCAAGTGCCAGATACCGACGGTAATCGGAAACACGACGTGCACCGAATTCGTGGTTGAGCCTCCCACCGAGATGGCAGCTGAAAGCTCGGAGCCCGCCGAGCAGGGGAAAGGGGATACAAGAGGCGACGCCGATGCCGATGGTGGTCAGGACCGCAGAGCTCTTTCTCAGACGCTCTTACGGGTCGATGCGGAAAGAATCGACAACGTTCTGAATCTGGTGGGGGAATTGATCATCGCGAAGTCCATGATGCAACAGGCGATCCAGGAATATGCGCGCAAGTCACCAAAAGATCCGTTACGGGCGCGTTTCGGCGACGCCATGTCGTTTCAGGCCCGGGTGCTGAATGACCTTCAGCGTTCGGTCATGAAAATTCGGATGGTTCCGGTGGAGCAGTTATTCCGCCGCTTTCCGCGCATGGTGCGCGATACGGCACAGCGCTGCCATAAGCAGGTGAACTTGCAGGTCACCGGCCAGGACACTGATCTGGACAAGAGTCTGCTGGATGCCATCGCTGAACCTCTTACCCACATCGTGCGCAACGCCGTGAGCCACGGGCTGGAGAGTTCGTCGGAGCGGCAGTCGGCCGGCAAACCCTCGATTGGAACGATCTCTCTCGATGCCTATCACCAGGCGAACCAGCTGATTGTCGAAGTAAGTGACGACGGCCGAGGCATCGATGTGGAGAGGGTCAAGGTCAAAGCGATTCGCAATCGATTGGTCAGCGCAGATGAAGCCGGGCGTATGAGCGACTCAGAGCTGCTGGACCTGATCTTCCGCCCGGGCTTCAGCACGGCGGACGAGATTACAGAAATCTCCGGTCGTGGGGTTGGCCTGGATGTGGTGCGCAGTGTGTTGCATCGATTGAAGGGTACTGTCGAATTGGAGACTCACATCGGCCAGGGCACCAAATTCCGCCTAAAGCTGCCGTTAACGCTGGCCATCATCAAGGCGTTGCTGTTCCGGATTGAGCAGCGCTTGTTTGCCATTCCGTTGAACGCGGTGGCCGAGATTGCCCGCGCCAAGGAAGGCGACCTGCATCACGTGGACACCTGGGAAGTTTTGCAGTTGCGGGGCCAAGTACTTCCTCTCATGCGCCTGGGCCAAAAGCCGGTCGAAGATGTTGGCCACGGCAATTCCAAGCTCTTTGTTCTGGTCATCAATTTCGCCGGACGCAAGCTGGGACTGATCGTGGACGCGCTCGAAGGAGAAGAGGAACTGGTGATCAAGTCGCTGGATGATCAGACCATCGCCACCGATCTGATTAGCGGCGCTTCGATTCTGGGCGATGGTCGGGTTGTTCTGATCGTGAACTTGCCAGCCGTTGTCGACCGCTTCACTTCCACACTCTCGAGTACGGCTCCAACCGGGTTGTTCCTGGCGGATGGAGACCGGGCAACAGGGGCGACGACGGGGGTGCGGCAATGAGCGGAGTGAAACCCATTCGGGTGTTGGTTGTCGATGATTCGGCGCTGATGCGCAAGGTCATCCCCCAGATTCTGGAAAGCGATAACTCGATTCATGTCGTTGGTACCGCGATCGACGGAAATTTTGGATTGAAGAAACTCGAGGAACTCAGGCCGCAAGTCGTGACCCTGGATCTTGAGATGCCCGCCATGGGCGGGCTCGATATGCTGAAGGAAATCATGCGCCGCCACCGCGTGCCGGTGATCGTGGTGAGCTCGCACAGCACGCAGGGCGCTTCGGTTACTTTGAAAGCCCTTTCCCTGGGGGCGTTTGATTTTGTCGCGAAGCCAACCGATGTTTCCAATCGCATGCAGGAAATTGCTCGGGACCTAATCTCCAAGATCAAGGCGGCAGCGCAGAGCCGGGGAATACAGATTCAGTCGGAAATGGAGCTTCCCCTTCCTGTTCCGCGATCGAAGAGCAAACCGGCGGCGCCCAAGGAACCGACGAGAATTGTTGCAATCGGAATTTCTACGGGAGGACCGCAGTCGCTGCAGTATATGCTGGCACAATTTCCCGCGGATTTTCCCGGAAGCTTCGTCGTGGTGCAGCACATGCCGGAAGGATTTACCGAAATGTTTGCGCGCCGTTTGGACGAGTGCTGTTCGCTGAATGTGAAAGAGGCGCAATCGGGAGACTTGTTGCAGGCGGGCCGCGTACTGATCTGCCCCGGCAGCCGGCATATGAAGGTGAAGAAATTGCCTTTAGGAGACATTGTGATTCTAAGCGATGATCCACCCGTGAACGGACATCGCCCCTCTGCCGACGTCATGTTCAAAAGCGTCGCCGAAGAATTCGGTCCGAAGTCGATAGGTTTGATCATGACGGGCATGGGTGAAGATGGCGCGAACGGCCTGGGACTCATCAAGGCGGCCGGGGGCATGACCATCGCGCAGGGCGAGCACTCTTGCGTGGTGTTCGGCATGCCTAAGGCTGCCATTGAGCGTGGTCACGCGACGAGAGTTGTTGAGCTCGACGCCCTCTCGAGTACGGTGCAGGCGCATTGCCGTCCTGGTCGCGCCGAGGTTGGTAAGGCGATGACGGTTGGGCAAGATTGATTTTTGTTGTACCGCTGTCGTTCGGTTGGTTTGAGAGATTGGTTGATTTGAACGAGGCTAGTATAGGAGGTAGTATGGAGCAGTTTGCACCAGTCAAGCGGAGCAAAGATGGCCAGCCTGTTCAGTACTTAATTGTGGACGATTCCGTTTTTGCGCGCAAAAATCTGGGCCGGATCATCGAAAGCTTCGGCGGACAGGTTGTGGGCGAAGCGGGAGACGGGTTGACCGCCATCAGCGAATATGACCGCCTGAAGCCAGACATCGTGCTCATGGACATCACCATGCCGCAGATGGAAGGCATCGAGGCAGCCGAAAAGATCGTACAAAAAACTCCGGAAGCACGTGTTGTGATGGTGTCCTCCGTTGGATATCAGGAGAACATCGTTGCCGCACTGCAGCGTGGAGCGCGGCACTTCGTTCAGAAACCGGTGAAACCGGAAGTTCTCTATGAAGTGATCAAGTACGTGCTTGGAGAAGACGGAGTAGTTGCGAACGCTGCTAGCGCAGGGGCCTAACTATGAAGATGGAGTTGATCCAGCCGTTTATCAATGCGGCCGACGCCGTATTGTCGCAGGGCTTGCAGTCTCCCATGTCAATCGAGAATCTGAGCATGGAGGAGGAAGCCTATCGCTTTAAGGGCGTAGCGGCGATGATCGAACTGAGTGGAGACATAGAAGGTCGAATCATTTTCGATCTCGCGCCGAAGACTGCCGCGCGCGTAGCCAGCCATTTTGCGGGCACGGAATTGCCAGAGACCGACGAATTGGTGCGCGAAGCCGTGTGTGAATTGGCGAATCAGGTCATCGGGAACGCCGTCGCGGTCTTGAATGATCAGGGATTCAAATTCCGAGTTCATCCCCCTGCGCTTCACACCTCCGAGCAAGGGCCGAAAAGTACGGAAGACACTGAGGCTTTGGTGCTATGTTTCGACACGGCAGACGGTAGTGTATTTATGAACATCGCGCTTCGCTATCACGTTTCTTCTTCGTTGGCGGCAGGCGCGGGTGCCTAAGCCGCTCGCGGCGCGTTCGCAAAAGTGATCCTATCGCTACACGAACCTAGTATCGCTACTTCCCGCCTCATTTCCAGGCTGATACCACTACTTTCCGCCTCATGTTCCGGACTGATCTCAGATGAGGCGTTGGCTGCCAGATTGCTTTCCTAGGGAGAAGGCATCAGAAAAACTGGGTTTTGCGGCGGCATGACCGATCCGGTCCCATTCTGGCTGCTGGCGTTCACTCCCCCCGCGTTCGACACCGTGAACGTAGAGCTCTGAGAATTCGCAGCCGTCACGAGGAAGGCACCGTTATTACCGCTATCGGCCATTCCACTTACGTACACCGTTACTCCCACCTGGACCGACGGTCCACTCAGAATGGAGTAGGTGAAGGTGGTGGTTGCTGGAGTGGTAGTCGTTGCCGCCGTCTGAGCGGCGCCATTAATTGATATTTGCGAGGATTGGAAAGAACTGATCGGGGGTGCCAACCAACCAACAATTGAATCGGCAGGGTGCTGGCTCGGGCCGATGCTGACAGCGGCCGTATCGATAATTGCCACGGTCCCAGCGTCGCACTGCGACACATAGACTTTGAAGAGGCTGTTGGCCGCTCCCAGGGAGGAGGCCGCAAACGAGCGAAAACGCGCCAAGTCGCAATTGGTCTGCACCGCATTGTCGGCTGCCACGAAAAGAGGGATGGTCTTGGTCGCTAGGCCGGAAGCAGGATTAATCACTGTCGCCTGAGTGCAGATCAAATTATTGCCGGTTTGATAACTGGCGACATAAGCCCGAGAGCCATCCCCCAAGACGGTGACTGAGGTTGGGACCGGATTGCTGCTACATGGGGATCCAGGCGCGACGGAGATAACGGGGAACCCCAGGGAACCGTTGGGCGTGAGCGTACTATTCGGATTTCCGCTTGTTCCAGTAACGTCAAAGATCGCCAATTTCGGTTGTGCAGAATTTGCATCGGTTGCGTAAACGCGGTTAAAGACCTTGTCGTATACGAGGTGGTTTGGCAACGGTCCCGGAGAACCGTAGCTAACCTGCGAGGCGGTGTCGGTTGTCGCGTCAATCACCCAGATAGCCCCAGCGCTGTCGACGACATATACGTGCAAGTTGTCGGCATTCGCCGCCCCCCACACCGGTGATGGGCCAATAGGAATGATCTTGTTAATGTGACCATCGAGGGTATTGATACTCGAAACTGAATTCGTACCTCGGTTGATCGAGTAGATCTTGCTTCCGTTTGGCAATTCCACAAGAGCGACGGGCTGAGAGCTCGTATCCGGCAACGGCAAGGGACTGCCGGCTTGGGCAGGATCAACAGCCCAGGTTTGCACGACGACATTCGCGTTGCTGTCGATGGCAGAAATGGTCCCGTTTCCCATGCCCGCGACATAGACTCGTCCTGATTCCGTCGTTTCGGCGTAAACCGGATTGACTGCGGGGCAGGAGGTACCGCTGCAAACCGGCACCAAGTCGATCGTCGTACCTTGCGGAGCGCTGGTGATCGGCGAGGCAAAAACGGTGTCCTCGCCGCTATTGGGGACGTACAGCCGACCAATGCTGCTGAGAACGGCCTTGGCAGGGGCCAGCCCAGCCGTGTTGGTCGAGACCATCGAGTCTCCAGACACGTCGATGCGCCCGACCGAGCCCGGGCCCAACAAGGGATTGCTTGGGGAGGAGCCGTTTGTCGAGATCACGACCATGTGACCAACTGGCGCGGGGGTTGGAGGCTGTCCGGGAATTGGCAGAGCTATGGGCCGATACACATCTCCGCAATTGCTAACCAGCAAGGCTGCAAGAATCGGGAATGCGACCTTAGCCAGAAAGGAGGTTCTACAGCCAAAGCTACGCCGCTGCGGTCGATAGGCAGAAGTCATCAATCGGAAACCTGGTGGAAAGTTCTTATTTTAAAGGTGAAATGCGATATGTGCCACAGAGTAGGATGCGGGTAAGGGGGTAGTTGTGGAGCCTTAAGATCTCAAAGCCCCATTTCATTCCCCGCTTCGGCCGGGGCGGGTGCCTTCTTCCCCTATTTCCGCGAACGCTTTCGACCCGATGCTGCTTCAGCCGTTGCTACCGTCGCAGCCGGTTTTTTCTTGCCTTCCATCTGTGCCAGGCTCTGTTTCAGCGCAGCCATCAGATCAACCACTGGAGCGAGCTTCTTGGGTTTTTCGACCTCGGCGATTTCGCCGCCCTCGAGCTTGGTTTCAATGAGCTTTCGCAGGTTTTCTTGGAATTCGTCCCTGAATTTTTCTGGCTCCCATTCCGCGGCGAGAGCTTCGATGAGTTGATGAGCAACCTTTACTTCCGCGTCCTTGAGTTCAACATCCGGTGCTCCGAAGCCTTCCACTTTGCGGACCTCTTCTTCGTAATACATGGTGTGGAGCATCAATCCGCCCTCGTGAGGTCGCAGGAAAACCGTGTATTCCCGGTTATGCATGGTCAGCTTAGCTATGGCAACATATTCGCTTTCTTCTAGCGCCTTAGTGAGCAGGGCATAGGGGCGCCGGCCGGCCTCTTCCGGCGTCATGTAGTACGAGGCGTCGAAGTAAACGGGATCGACCTCGCTGGACTTTACAAATTCCAGGATCTCCATGGTCTTCGCGGTTTTTGGCTCAATCTTTTTGATCTCTTCGGGATCGATTACGACGTATTCATTCTTCCGATATTCGTAGCCTTTCACGATGTCGCTTCTTTCGAGGACTTGGTTGTCGAGCGGGCAAATGAGTTGCTGTTTGACACGATGGAGATCGGTGCGATGGAGCTGGTTGAAGGAGATGCCAGAACTACGCGCGCCAGAGAAAAGGCGGACGGGCATCGAGATCAATCCAAAGGTTAAGTATCCCGACCAGACGGAAGCAGCCATTGTGTTCTCCCTAGAGCGTCCGAACTTTGGCCGCGGAGCTTAGCGTTTGGCATTTAGCACTTTGCATTTAGGCGAATCTTCACCAACTGCTAACTGCTAATTGCCAAGTGCGAACGTTCCCCGCGGCCCTCACAACCCGAAACTCGCCGGGTAGCAGTTTAGACTAGGCCAAACATTTTGATGCACTGCAATTGTGCAGGTAATCGAATCTCGAAGCAAGATCGCTGGGGGCGGGAGTTCAGGGGGCCCATATATGGTGTTGACTGCATTGATTCGGCGTCTCGGAAGTTAACTCGAATCTCGCTTTATGGCTCCTGACTGTTTCGAATGAATAACCTACAAGGATTATTGCTTAACCTGCGGCTGGCGCCGAGAGCTGAAATCGTATGTTTTGGGCTCACAACGCTGGGTTTTTCGACCGCTGCGAGGCTTTTGCGGGGTGTCACCGCCTCGGGTGCGATTGCCGGTGGTGCGGTTTGTTTCCTGCTAATGGTGGCGGCTGGTTGGGGTGGGTTCGCTGCCTTATGCTCGGTGTTCATTATGACCTGGGCCGCAACGCGCGTCGGTTATCGCCGTAAACTGCAGCTCGGTAAAGCCGAACGGAGAGGGGGGCGTAATGCGGGGCAGGTACTAGCAAACCTCGGAGTTTCGGCACTGGCCGGTGCTTTGTACCTCAACTCGCGCGATCCAAGGCTGCTCTTAGCAGTGTCGGCATCCCTGAGCGAGGTCGCTGCCGACACGCTTTCTAGTGAGATCGGGGCCGTCCTAGGCGGTACTCCGCGTCTGGTGACGACCTGGAAAGCCGTTCCGGCTGGGACCGACGGGGGGATCACCGGGCTGGGCACGCTCGTGGGTTTGGTTGCGGCGTTCCTGGTTGGTCTGGTATGTGCCGCAACCCAGGTAATGCCATTTCACGACCTGCTGCTCTGTACAGCTGCCGCAATGGCGGGAACGCTGGCAGATAGCCTGCTCGGCGCAACCTGGGAGCGACAAGGGGTTTTGGGAAACAATGCCGTGAACTTCCTCTCCAGTGGTATCGCCGCACTGCTTGGTTGGATCTTTGCCAGCTAGATGAGTCTGGCCGAGGGTTCTGGGTATGGAACGGGCATTCCGATCAGCCGCAGGCCCCTGTGAGAAGTTCCCTTTCGTGGGGTACTACGGATTCAAAATGCGGTGCATATCAAGGGAGGGTGGCTGATTGCCGCATTGACTTAGCATGATATGAACTTGCCCTCGGTGATGCGTCTGGTGATTAAACATGTGCAACACCGCTGGGACCGCCGCCTCTTCATAATGCTGGCTTTTGCTGTTCGTATAAGACAATTTACTCGTCAGGAAGCCTGCGGGCGCATTCTGAAAAAATTCTTCCATCGACGCGTCCTCTTGTTCGCGGGCGATACGCAGAGCCTGGAATTGGTCGCAGAGAACGGTATGGAGCGGCGGGGTACTCTTGCCTCCACCAGAGAAACGCGACATCCATATGCGATCGGCGAGCAGGTTGTGATTCAACAAGGCATGAATGCTCCCAAGTGAGCCGGCACGCGGGCGGCGATAGTCCTCATCCGCGAGTTGGGCGCAGGCCTCGTAAAGGCGTTGATTGGCAATTCGGTTGTAGCGTGCGAGCGTTTGGAAAACGTCCAAGATCGTCATAAGAGATAGATTCTTTCTTTCGAAGAGTAGAAGCAGACTTTTTGTATTCGATAATTTGAAACTTGACGCAAAGAAACACAATCTACTTCTAAACTCGATTTCGGAGAATTACGATGAGCGATCCACGTTTCCCCATCGGCAAATTCCACTACGCTGGGCCTCCGTCGGAAGCCGAACGACAAGGGTTCATCGCTGATATTGCAAACACTCCGGCGGCATTGCGCGCTGCCGTGAGTGGCCTGTCGGCGCAACAACTTGAGACCCCCTACCGCGATGGGGGATGGACAGTGCGCCAGGTTGTCCATCACCTTCCTGACAGTCACGTGAACGCTTATGTTCGATTTAAATTGGCCCTTACCGAAGACGAGCCCACGATTAAACCCTACGCCGAAGACCGCTGGGCAGGACTGGCCGACACAAAATCCACTCCCATTGAAGTTTCCCTCGTGCTGCTCGAATCATTGCATGACCGATGGGTACAACTGCTCCGCTCGCTCGCTGCGGAGGGTTGGAAGCGCCAATTTCGTCATCCTGAGTCGGGCTTGGTTCCGCTCGAGAAGAATGTTGCGCTTTACGCATGGCACGGGAAGCACCATGTGGCGCACGTGACGGAGTTGAGGAAGCGGATGAACTGGTGAACAACGGCTTGCAATAAGAAACTTCGGTGGAGAAGAAGAATGGTGAGACTCCTCGCCTGAGTGGAGGCGAGCAGCTCGACCCGAGTGAGAGAAACCTGGATTCGGGCGTCTTCTAAGTATGGGTGTGGGCGGGCAATTCCTAGCGTACGCCCAGCCTCCAGACCAAATAGCTCGCGCTTTCCCGCAGAATAGCCGTGCCTCGTTGCCACCGGGACTTCGGCTTCGAGTCTCCCCGAGGGGCGACGTATACGTGGAGACCTTCGTGCTCGAGCATTTTTCGGATGCGAAACACGTGATAGGCGTCGCTCACCGCGATGCAGGTCTTCATTCGATTGGCGCGCATGATCACTGCCACGCGCTGCGCGGATTCCGAGGTGTCCGAAGCCTGCGTTTCCGCGATGAGGGCCAATTCCGGAATGCCGCGGCGCATGAGGTAGTCGTGCCCGACGCCGCCTTCGCTGTAGTTCGGATCGGCTGCTGCGCCACCGGTGGTAATGACCAAGGGCGCAAGCCCCTTGTGAAAAAGATCGTAGCCATGATCGAGGCGGGCACGGAAAACGGGCGAGGGTCTCCCGTCATATTCAGCCGCCCCAAAGACCACGATTGCGTCGGCCGGCTGCAGTTGTTGTTCTCGGGCATCATGCACTACGGCGTGGGCGAGGCAGGCGAACAGGACCGCTAGAGCGATAACTGGGACCAGGACCCAAAAGACCCAGCGTTTGCCGGCTTCTCTGGAAGCCCGGGACGGATTGGCGGTCTCGGTCGAGAGCGTCTCGATCACCCCTGCGCAAAGAATTCCGAGATATGATCCGCCGGGATCGCGCCTTCGCGCAGAATTTTCCAACGCGCATCGTCATCGGTGAGGTCAACGATCGTAGACGCGACTTCGCGGGGAGAGGTGCCGCCGTCGACAATGATGGGAATGCGAACGCCAAGCTGTTCCTTGACAGCTTCAGCAGAGGTGCATTCGGACTCGCCGCTCAGGTTTGCCGACGTGGCGGTAATGGGAATTGCAGCCGCCTTGACCACTTCGAGCGGAATCTTGGCATTGGGCACGCGCAAGGCGACGTTCCCGGTGTTCGCTGTCACCTTGAGCGGAAGCTTGGATCCAGCTCTCACAATGACGGTCAGTGGGCCGGGCCAGAACTTTTTCGCTAGCGCATAAAACTCATCTGGGAGCGGCTTGGCTAATTCCTTTGCCTGATCCACGCTCTCAATCAACAACGAAAGTGGTTTGTGGCGGGAGCGCGACTTGATCTCATAGACTCGATCGACCGCACGGAGATTGAACGGATCTGCGGCAAGGCCATAGAAAGTGTCGGTCGGCATCCCCAGCACTTGCCCGGCGCGAATCTGATCGGCAGCGTAGCGGATCAACGAGGATTCCGGAGTGTCACTGTTGATCTTGAGGATTTCTACGCGCACAGGCTTCTCCCGGGTCGTTGTACTTGCGAGAACTAAAGATAACACGGCATCGGCCTTTGTTGATGATGCCGACCTTGACGGCCAGACACCACCACGGTCGTAGGCTCGCGTATGATCTCATGCGGAAGGAGCGGAATTGAGGACCGGTAGCCACAAGGATTCGGGGCGGTTGCGTAAGATCGAAGGCCGACACAACTCCCTGGTCAAGGAGTTGCGCCAGGCGTTTAGCCGCGGCGAACTGACGGGGTCGGGCGAGTGTGCGATCGAAGGCTTCCGCATCGTTGAAGAGGCCGTACGGAGCGGGTTGAGGTTCAGCGCCGTCTTCTTCAGCGAGTCGGCCGAGCCCCGAGCACATAAGCTCCTCCCGCAAATTGCATCGCAATCCGAGGCCCTGCTTCTTCCGGATAAGTTGTTTTCCGGAGCGGTTCCCAGCCAGAGTCCTCAAGGGGTTGCCGCTCTGGTGCATGTGAGGTCGTTCTCCGCCGAAGAGGTGATCGGCAGCTCCTCGGCCGGACCAATCTTGGTCATCGCCGGAGTGCAAGATCCCGGGAACCTGGGAACCATCGTTCGCTCTGCCGAAGCCTTTGGTGCCAAGGGCATCCTGCTCGGGGAGGGCACGGTTAGCGTTTACAACAGCAAAGTAGTTCGGGCATCTGCGGGGTCGGTATTTCGGGTTCCAACCGCCAAGACAACGATGGATTCGGCGATAGAACTATTGCGTTCGAAGTCGATTCGGCTGTTTGCAACTTCATCTCATAAAGGTGTGGCCCTGCGGGAAACTGACTTGAGCGGCGAGGCTGCAGTCTTTATCGGTAATGAAGGCTCGGGAGTAAATAAGAAACTATTTACACAAATGGACGCACTGATCATGATTCCGCATTCGACTAGGGTTGAATCCTTGAACGCGGGCGTGGCCGCGAGCATTTTGTTATATGAGGCGGCGAGGCAGCGGGATTGATTTCGACCGCCTCTTGTTTGACCGACTAAAGATGAGTGACGGCCCTTGAAGTATGAACCTATTTGCTGCTAATCAGTCGAGTGACACTTCCGGTGACCGCACACGTCCGCTGGCCGATCGTATGCGTCCGCGAAGCCTCGAGGAGTTTGTTGGCCAGGAACACCTAATTGCTCCCGGCAAGCCCTTGCGTGCGCAGATCGAGCGCGACGATATCAGTTCCTTGATTTTCTGGGGCCCACCGGGGACGGGCAAGACCACCCTCGCGAAAATTATCGCTCGTATGACTCGCGCCGATTTCATCGAGTTCAGTGCCGTGCTTTCAGGAATCAAGGAAATCAAGCAGGTCATGGCCGATGCTGAGCGGGCGCGGCAATATGGGACGCGAACGACCGTGTTCATCGACGAAATTCACCGATTCAATAAGGCCCAGCAGGACGCGTTCCTGCCGTACGTTGAGAGCGGGAGCATTCGTCTAATCGGCGCGACCACCGAGAATCCCTCGTTCGAAATCATCTCTGCGTTGCTGTCACGCAGTCGCGTTTATGTGCTGAACCCCCTGACGGAAGAACAGGTTGTGGTGCTGCTCGGACGGGCCCTTGCCGACAACGAGCGCGGGCTTGGCGAGATGCACCTTTCCGCATCTGACGATCAATTGCGACGGATTGCGGCCTACTCGAGTGGCGACGCGCGGAGCGCCTACAACGTATTGGAGGTGGCGGCGGCGCTGGCGACATCCACCCGCTCTTCCGAGACTCCGAACCAGGCTGCCCGGCACCAGGGGAGCAAGTCAGAAGGTGGGGCAGTCTCGAGTGAGACCGCGATGCACGAGATCACCCCCGAGATCATACAGGACGCCCTTCAGAAGCGAATTCTGCTATATGACAAGACCGGCGAAGAACACTATAACTTGATCTCGGCACTCCATAAATCTGTGCGTAACAGCGATCCGGATGCAAGCCTATATTGGCTAGGCCGCATGCTCGAAGCGGGAGAGGATCCGTTGTACATCGCGCGTCGGGTAGTCCGCATGGCCGTCGAGGACATCGGCTTGGCCGAACCGAACGCACTCGCCTTGTCGATGGCGGCTCGCGACGCGGTGGACTTCATCGGCATGCCAGAAGGAAACCTCGCATTGGCGCAGGCGGTCGTTTATCTTTCCCTGGCACCGAAATCGAATGCTCTGTACACCGCCTACGGATCTGTCCAAGCCGACGTCGAGAGAACTGCGGCCGAGCCCGTCCCGTTGCATCTTCGCAATGCTCCGACTGGCCTGATGAAGAACCTAGGCTATGGCAAGGGATATCAGTACGCCCACGATCTCGACCGCAAGGTCGCGGACATGCAGTGCCTGCCTGACAACCTGAAAGACCGTACCTACTATCATCCGACGAATGAAGGAGTAGAGAAGCGCATTCGCGAAAGGATCGAGGAGATCCGAAAAACACGCGCCGCCTCGAGGAAATCGGAACAAGAATCCTAGATTTCGCAAACTTTATTTGAGCCCATGTCTGCTGGCAATCGCGCCAAGAATTACAAGGGTCGAGTTATAAGACACGTGAACCACGAAGCTCGATCCTACCGAACCTGTTTTTGCGCGAACCAGGGTGAGGACAAGTCCGACAAGAAAGACGATGAGCACGAGCCCCGGCGAGAACGCCAACTGCGCCCCATGAACGAGCCCGAATGCGACCGATGTAATAGAAATGGCAGCCAATAGTCCCCAGCGCCTCGCCAGCACCGGGTATAGAAAACCTCGAAAGAAGAGTTCTTCCATCAGCGGCCCCAGGCTTACCGCGAAAATGGCGGTTAATACAGCGGCCGAGGGGGTCTTCAGGAAATCTTCCATCGGGATATGTTGCGGAAGGCGGAAAAATTTCTCGAGGCCTTGCAGCGAGACCAGAATCATCCCCAAGGGCACCAGTGCCACCCAGGTCTTGCGCGGCCAATTCCAGCGAATTGCGTCCCAGAAGCGCTGACCGTAGGTGCCTTCGACAAACATCACCATGTATACGGCAACTACGATGTACCAGGCGAATTGAGTGCAGAGTGCAATCCACAGTTTCTGCCCGACCTGCGCGAAATTAAGACCTCGGTAGAGCGTCTTCTGCGCCAGCAGGACGGCGAAAGGAATGATCACCAGAAACGGAATTACAAATTGAATCAGCGCAAGTCGCAATACATCCCAACCGTTCCAAGGCGGGTTCTCTGCCGGGGTCGAAGGGAGAGGTCCAAGTTCCCGAACAGGCGGTGCCTGCAGCTCTTCTGTCTGGGACTGGGGATCGAATTCCATGGTTTGAATTTACACGAAAAAGTGCTGATCCGAAGTTTGGCGGGAAGATACTAGCTGGCCGCAGTTTCGGGCGTTCCGGGTCCGTGCTTTCGGAAGAACTCGGCGAGCGCCTGCCCGGTGTATGACTTCTTGTTCCGGGCGACCTGCTCGGGCGTCCCCTGGGCGACAATTCGACCGCCATCTTCACCACCCTCCGGGCCAAGGTCGATGATCCAGTCGGCGTTGCGGATCACGTCCATATTGTGCTCGATAATGATGATGGTATTGCCCAGGTCGGTAAGCCGATGTAGCACGTCGAGCAGCTTGCGAACGTCGTCAAAGTGCAGCCCGGTCGTTGGCTCGTCGAGCAAATACAGAGTACGGCCGGTCTGGCGCTTGCTCAACTCGCGGGCGAGCTTGATTCGCTGCGCCTCTCCCCCTGAGAGCGTCACGGCTGACTGGCCGAGGTGCAGGTAGGAGAGACCAACATCGACAAGCGTTTGCAGTCGCTGTCGTACCTGGGGGATATTTTCAAGGACGGGAAGGGCCTCTGAAACCGGAGTCTCCAACAGATCGGCAATCGAGTGCCCGTTGTACTTCACCGCCAGAGTCTCCTGGTTATAGCGACGTCCGCTGCAGACTTCGCATAGGACGTACACGTCCGGCAAGAAGTTCATTTCAATGCGGCGCTGGCCTTCGCCCTGGCAGGCTTCGCAGCGTCCACCTCCCACGTTGAACGAAAACCTGCCGGGTTTGTAGCCGCGTTCGCGTGATTCCGGCAGCATGGCGTAGAGGTCCCGAATGTGGGAAAAGACTCCCGTGTAGGTTGCGGGATTCGAGCGCGGCGTTCGGCCAATTGGCGACTGATCAATGCGGATGACCTTATCGATGTTCTCGCCGCCCCTGATTGCCTTGTGTTCTCCTGCCTGTTCGCGTGAGTGATAGAGCGCCTTCGCCAAGGTGCGATAAAGGATATCGTTCACCAACGTGGACTTGCCTGACCCCGAAACTCCGGTTACGACATTGATCACACCGAGCGGGAAGGTCACGTCGACATTCTTGAGGTTGTTCTCCCGTGCGCCCAGAATGGTGATTGCGGCATCGTTCACCCGTCGTCGCTCCGGGCGCATTTCGATTTTGGTTTTGCCCGCGATATAGGCGCCGGTGAGTGACTCAGGAATTTGTGTGATCTCCTGCGGTGTGCCGTGGGCGACGACTTCTCCGCCATGGCGTCCCGCGCCCGGGCCGAGATCGATCACGTAGTCGGCCCGCCGGATCGTCTCTTCATCGTGCTCGACGACCAAGACCGTGTTACCCAGATTGCGTAACTCTTCTAGGGCGTTCAGCAGACGGCCATTATCGCGGTGATGCAGTCCAATTGAGGGTTCATCGAGCACATAGAGCACTCCACGCAGCTTGGACCCAATCTGGGTCGCGAGGCGAATGCGCTGGCCCTCGCCCCCGGAGAGTGTGGCCGCGGAGCGATCGAGAGAGATGTACCCGAGCCCCACCGCGCTCAAAAACTGCAAGCGCTCGACAATCTCGTGCATAATGCGGCCCGCAATCTGCTCCTCGCGGCCTGCCAGCTTTACGGCACGCGCCTTGTCAAGTGCCCGCGTAACCGGCATGGCAGTAAAGTCGGCGATGGACACGTCTGCAACCCGAACCGCCAGGCTTTCCGGGCGCAGACGCTGACCGTGACACACTGGGCATGCGGTTGCCGACATATGTTCCATGAGCCAATCGCGATAAACATCTGATGTGGCCTCATCCAAAGCATTTTTGAGGTATCCAAAAATTCCCAAAAACCCGGTTTTTCCACGACTGCTCGGTTCACCGTAGAAGAAAAGGTTCTGAATCTTTTCGGGTAACTGTTCGAAAGGAGTGCTCAGGTCAATGCCATAGGCCGCAGCGACAATGTTGACCTGATGAATCAGGTTCTGGGACGCCGAGCCCGGCCCAAGGGCGCCATCCAGCAGCGGTTTGGACCAGTCGTTGATTACTTTCGCCGGGTCGAAATCGTACTTGCTGCCAAGCCCATGACACTCTGGGCATGCGCCATAAGTGCTATTGAAAGAGAATGACCGCGGCTCGAGTTTCGGCACATCGATGCCGCAATCGGGACACGCCAGGCGTTCGGAGTAAAGCTGTTCGTCGCCGCCAACGATGGCTACCTGTACCAGACCACCCGCCAACTTCATTGCCAAGGCCACCGACAGCTCAAGACGCTGCTCAATCCCCGGTTTTACCAGCAGACGATCCACCACAACTTCGATTTTGTGATTCTTGCGTTTGTCGAGCGCGACACCGTCTTCGAGTCCGACAAGCTCCCCGTCGATACGGGCGCGCGTGTAGCCGTGCTGGACGAGTTTTTCGATCTCCAGCTTGAACTCGCCTTTGCGGCCGCGAACGACTGGAGCGAGGACCATGACACGGTCTTCGGGTTTCAGCGCCATTACGCGCTGCACGATTTGCGCTGCAGTTTGCCGCGAAATTCCCCGTCCGCACTTCGGACAATGAGGCACACCGATCGATGCATAGAGCAGACGGAGATAATCGTAGATTTCAGTAATCGTCCCAACCGTGGATCGCGGGCTGCGGCTGGTGGTCTTCTGCTCGATCGAAATTGATGGGCTCAAGCCATCGATCGAGTCCACATCCGGGCGCTCCATTTGGTCCAGAAACTGTCGCGCATAAGCCGAAAGCGTCTCAACATAGCGACGCTGGCCCTCGGCGTAGATTGTGTCGAACGCAAGCGAAGACTTTCCTGATCCACTCAAACCCGTTACCACGGTCAACGTGTTACGCGGTATCTGGACGTTGATGTTTTTTAGGTTATTCTGCCGGGCGCCGCGAATCGAAATTTCCCTAATGGCCATTGGCTTAACAGTGCTGCACCTTCGTAACGTGGACGGGTCACCAGAAATGTTGGAGAGTGGGGATGCGCAGTTCTACTCACGTATCTTATAAGTTAACAGCAGTCAAGGTCAACGCGGGTAGAGTAAGCGCACCGGGCCTCGCGCAACCGGGTGCACCGGACCTAAGCCGTTGATTTTGCTGCTGGTCGACGGGAAAGTGGGCCGAACGTGGGGAGTCTGTTGACCGCTGTTGTCATGATCTTTACCGTTGCCGGATCCGTCTTTCTCGGAATCACGCTCGCCTATACCAGCGTTCTCGCCCTGTTGCACGCCTTCGCCGCCCGCGATCTCGCCCCGAAGCCTGCGCTAGTGCTTGTTCCTACCCAAAGCCAGGTTGGCGGGGACTGAGCCAGGAACCATTCGAATCCTTCGTCTTGCGAGAAGCCGTTTCCACGCCTGATCTTCGGTCATTCAGGAGCCCCGATTCCTAGGGCGGGGCTTGACAGGCGAAGAACTCTGTCCATCCGCAGATCGTTCTAAAGTCTTGACCCGAGCGGCTCTCGAAGAGGGGGGCTACTGCTACTGTGGCGGCTGGTTTTGCTGTTGTTGTTGCTGCTGCTGTTGCTGTTGCTGCAGCTCGCGCAGCAACTGCTCGGGGGTCTTTACGGTAGGCCCGCCCGCGGGGTTCGGCTGGGGCGGCTGTTCTCCCGGTTGTTCTCCTTGCGGCTCCTCTTGTTCAGCCTGCGGAGGTGGCTCGGGCTGTACATCGTTGTTAACCTCGTCCGGTGGTTGGTCCGGTTGGTCTTGATCGCCTTGTGGCACCGGCTGCATACCAGGGTTGTAGCCTGGTGCTGGATTGGATGCTTGCTGGACCGGTTCTGGACCGGTAGGCCGCACCGTAAGCACGATGGTCTTTAAGGCTCCCGGATCCTCCGGGGATCCAAGCAGCACGTAATCGTAATGCGAGCCGTTCAGCAGTTGTGCCATCACATCGCGGGGTGCTCCGGGACCGAACTGACCGACGACACGTTCACTGGATGCCGGGGGCATTTCTATCGACGCTCCCGTCTTGCTGCGCACGGCGTTGAGCACGTCCCCCAGGGTTGAGTTCCGCGCAACGATCGTGAGTTGTCCGTTTCGCAAGGTTACTTCCGGCGGAGATGCTGGTCCATGCTCAGGAGTGGCGGGAGTTGCCGGTGGGGCCGGTCGCTGCGCAGGCGCTTGCGCCTGGGTTGGTTGCGCGGGTGACAGCTTCTTCTTCCCGGCGCGCCCGGGTTGATTTGCAGCAGACGAAAAAACGGCGCCGCATAGAATCAGGGCTACGATGGTGATATGCCGCGAAGACATGGCGAGGAATTCTTATCCGTTTGATGCGATTTTAGCACCAATCGAACCAACCTTCGGCTTACTGTTTAGGGGCAAAATAGCCGGTCCGTGCGCGAACTTGCAGGTCCTTCTTGAGGGCGGTGATTTGAATAGAGCGATAGCGTCCGTCGGCATCGAAGTCCGCCGGGTGATAGGAGATCGCGTACTGGCTGCGCAGTTCGTCTTCGATTGCTGAGAACGCGTTCTTAATGTCTTTCATTTTGTATGGGAAGAAAGCGCGTCCACCGGTTGAGTCGGCCAACTGTTGGAGCACCCGATCCCCGCGCAGGATCAAGCCGCTGTCATCGGTAGAAATCGTATAGACGATGACTTGCGCGCGCTGCGCCATTTCGATCGCCTGAGCCCGAGAGTGTTCGCTCTGGTTGTCCTCGCCATCGCTAACCACGATCAAGGCACGGCGGACCGGCCGGTCCGAATCGTCATTCATCATATGGGTCTTGCAGGCGTTGTAAATGGCGTCGTAAAGCGCGGTGCCGCCCCCGTCCTCCAGATGATGAATGCTGGTTTGCAGCAGGGCGATGTTGTCGGTGTAATCCTGAGCTACGTGATTCCGTGCATTGAACCCCATGACAAAGGCATGGTCATAATTGGCGCGAATGGTGTGCTCGAGGAACCCCGCCGCCGCATTCTGCTCAAACTCAAAGCGTCCGTGGATCGATCCGCTGGTATCAATAAGTAGCCCTAGCTGTAATGGCAGATTGGTCTGCTGCGCGAAACGGACAATGGACTGCGGGGGCTTGTGATCGTCAAGAACGTTGAAGTCGTCCTTTTTTAGGTCCCGGACGAACTTGCCATGTTTATCCATGGCAATAAAAAGCACGTTAACTTCATCGACCCGCTTCTGGATGGTGATGATGTCGGATTGGGTTGCATCGTATCCGGTTGAGTTGACCGACAGCCCTGAAGCTACGTAGGCCTGGGTTTGACCATCCGCGGGACAGACGGTTGGCCCGAACGTCAAAATCGCACAAAAAATAAGCCCTATGTACTTCATTCCCCAACCATCCCAAAATTGCACAAATAACCACGACCTAGAGACGCCTACAGCTATTGGATGCACGTCATTTGCCGAAGACCCTTTGCGGCCAGAGGCAAGGGCTGCATGAATTTAGCGAGGGAGGCGGCCTTTCGCCTAATGGGTTGACTCTAGGCGAGTACAGGGACTTCGCCAAGTTACAAAAGGAGCACGCAAAAGGTCACGCTCACGAGGTTGGTAAGTTATTGAATCCTCATCAGGGAGTAGCGCTGCGCTGCTCGATTGCGGAGAAGGTTAGGAGCGCGCTCCAAATGGCGAATGCACCGAATCTCCCACAACATTCAAAGGGTGATCGCAACTAAGGAACGGACGCTGGCAAGTGTTTTGGGATAGCGTTCATCAAGAAATCAATTGTGTCCTAAACCGATGCGGAAAATGTGATGCGGGAACTCACCTATCGGGCTGATTTCACGCAAACGGGGCGAACTTGCTTATGTGCAGTTTGGTGATTGGGCCTTCTACCACGACGGCGGCTGCACAGGTTTGGCCGAAATCGAGTGACGCCATGCTCCAGCGGGCCGCCTGTTTTTGGTCGGGGCGCGTTGCCAAAAGCCTTGCCGGATCTCCCGGAGCGAGAGACACATCGAAATCGCGAAGCGGCAATGAAAGTCCGGAGCCTACCGCCTTCACGTACGCCTCTTTCCTCGTCCAGCAGTTAAAAAAGCCCCGAAACTTTGCTTCGCCTTCTAGCGCGGCCAACGTCGTCTGTTCGGCGGAAGAGAAGAATCGCCTGGGAATCCCAGTGGCGTCAATATCGTAGCGAATCACCTCCACGTCAACGCCTATGCTGTGTTCCTTGGTGAAGGCGAACGCTGCGATGTCCTCGGAGTGAGACACGTTGAAAAAAATGTTGCTGTCGTGTCCGGGAGCGAGAGCGGGTTTCCCTTGGAGGGAATAGTTGAAGTTCACCTCTCCGCCCTCAATTGCCAGATAGGCAGACAGGAGTTGGCGCAGGTACGCGCGCCCAATGATGAAGCGGCGCCGGTGTTCCGGAAATCGAAAGCGGTTGGCGCGCTGCATTTCGTCGGGAGAAAGGAGATCTTCCAGGTTTCGCCCGGTATTTCCACTGTCAAGATCAGCACGCCAGATGTGGACCTCGCCACTGGGGAGAAGGAATCGTGGATCAGACTGGAGACTCACACAATTTTTGCAGTTAAGGCCTGACTTGATCATCACTTTCGCTTACACGTCGGCGACGGCTTTGCGGCGGATCGCCTTCAATTTTTCCAGCCCCGCCTTCTGGACCTTGACTTGTTCCGAGCCGCGGCGGCTTCTATCGGCCTCTGCGAGTAATTCGCAAAGCGAACTCACGCGCGCTTTGGGGTTTGAGATCGCAGCCTGGAGAAGGACCTCGTAACTGGAGGTCCAGCGCGCGATGGTGGTTTCATCAAAGAGGTCGGGGTTGTACTGCCATGAACTGGCGACTTCGCCGCCCATCTCGCGCGTGAAAACGGCCATGTCGAACTTCGACGGCACGTGCATTTTGAAGCGTGACATTTCAATCCCTGGCATGGTCGCAGTGGCGCGGGGGGTGTTCTGTTGCACAAACAAAACCTGTACTAGAGGGCTGTAGCTGAGATTTCGCTCTGGTTTCAGTTCTTCGACCAGTTTGTCAAAGGGGACGTCCTGATGGGCATAGGCGTTCAAAGAAACGTCCCGTACTCTTCCGATCAGTTCGATAAACGTCGGATCTCCGGAAACATCGACCCGCAAGGGCAGCAGGTTCACAAAGAAGCCGATCAGGCGCTCGGTCTCGACGCTAGTACGATTGGCCAAGTCTGTCCCGAGGACAATGTCGCTTTGCCCCGTCGAATAGTGCATGAGACACTCGAATCCGGCCAGCATCGTCATGAACATCGTTGCGCCCTGTTGCCGTCCCAATGCCCTCAAACCTTCGGTGATGCCCTTAGGCACGGTTGTTTCCAACATGGCGCCGCGGTAGGTTTGAATCGGGGGGCGAGCTTGATCCGTAGGTAGCGCTAGAAGTGCTGGGGCGCCCGCCAGCTGCCTCTTCCAATACCCGAGCTGCTTCTCGAGGACCTCCCCCCGCAACCACTGCCTTTGCCAGAAGGAATAGTCGGCGTACTGAATGGCCAAGGGCGGCAGCGGGACTGGTCTTGCCGCCACGGCGGCTTCGTAGCACGAGCACAGGTCATTCAACATGACACCCGACGACCAGCCGTCGCTGGCGATATGGTGCGTGTTCATGAACAGCACGTGCTCGGTTTCAGAAATCCTCAGCAGCAAGGCTCGGAGCATGGGGTCGCGAGCCAGATCGAATCCCTGATCGGTCTCCTGCTGTACGATTCGTTGCGCTTCCTCTTCACGCCGGAGATCGCCCATTCCGGAAAGATCCATCACCGGCAACTCAATCGTGAGTTTCGGAGCGATGATCTGCACCGGCTCGTCCGCGTCTCCAAGCCGGTAATTCGTACGCAAGATCTCGTGTCGCGCGACCAAGTCGTTCAAGGCGCGTTCGAGTGCAGGGATGTCGAGCGTTCCCGCCAGACGGAACGCGCGAGGAATGTTGTACAGGTGGTTGCCGGGATCCATTTGATCCAGGAACCATAGCCGCTGTTGGGCGAAGGACAGCGGTACCTGTTGCTCGCGAGAGACCGGAACAATGGGGGAGATTTCCTGGCCCGTTCCGCTGCGCGTCATTGTGGTGATGGCACGAGCGAGAGATTCAACGGTGGGGGACTCGAAAAGCGTGCGCAGCGGCATTTCGACCTTGAATGCTTCCCGTACGCGCGAGACCACCTGGGTGGCATTGAGAGAATGGCCGCCCAGGTCGAAGAAATCGTCGCGAATTCCCACCCTCTCAATCCGCAAGACATCTGACCAGATGGAAGCAAGAAGTTCTTCCTCGGGCCGTCGAGGGGCGACGTAAGTGCCGCGATCTTCCAGGCGCGACTGGTCGGGAGCCGGCAGGGCTTTCCGGTTCACCTTGCCGTTTGACGACAGCGGCATCGTGTCCAGCAAGACAAAGTTGGACGGCACCATGAATTCTGGCAGCTTGTCTGCAAGCCATGCGCGCAGATCCGGAGCCAGATTCCTCAATGCACGGTTCCTCACGGGATTGGTTGCGTAGCTCGCGTTTGGGCGGAGAATCTGAGCTTCTCCGGGAAAACGAACCGCTCCCGCTGGCGCACCTTTCTTGCGGAACAGAATGTCGCACTTGCCGTCTGTCGCCGCCACCGAGGAACGAATCTCGGCGGTGTATTCCAATTCACTCGCGAGAGCCCAGATTTCCTCCGGTTCCACGACCTGGCTAGAGTTTTCCGCGATCCGTGCCCGCAGGGCACCCAAAGTATCCTCGAAGGAACCATCTGTTAAGGCGTTCAGGGCCGCGACATCCCCGGCGACTCGGGCGTTCAGAACACCACTAACTCCGAGACAAGTGCCGCTGTTGTTCTTGAGAGTCTCGCGTAGCGAGGGCAGCGATAGCGATTGCCTCTGCCAATCGACCCAATGGCAATCCATTTCGTGCTCGGGTTTGCCAGTGCCCACCTGCAGCACGACGTCATAACGGAAGCGGGTCAACTCGTTTTGCATGTGGCCACGCTTCAACTGCATTTCTATCCGGGCGATTTCAGGGAAGCGTCGGTTAAGGGTGGAGAAGAATTCTGGATCCACCAGGAGCTCGCCTTCCTGCCGAATGCCCTTGTTGATGAGGGCTTTCAGTTCGGCAGCAGGGATGGATTCGGGCTGCCGGAAAAGTTCGAGGGAAGTATGGAAAGTTTCCAGAAGGCGGAAGTTCCGAACATCACCGATGAAAATGGAGCCGCCCGGACGAACCCGGCGGAGGGCACCGGCGACCACTTTCACTAGATAGTCCAAATCGGGGAAGTATTGGATGACTGAGTTAATGACGATGGCATCGAAGCGATCGTCGTCTTTGACTCCGCCGAAGTCATCGGCAGCGCGGCATTCAAGAGAAATCTGAGGCAGCTGGAGGTCTGGGCGTTGCATCTGCTGGCGGAGGAAATCCAGCGCGCGTTGGGACACGTCGGTCCCGCGGAAGGCCTCGCATTTCGGAGCGACACGAAACAGCAGCAATCCGGTGCCGCAGCCGATCTCCCACACCCGCTTGGGCCGCAAAGCGAGAATGCGTTCCACGGTGCTCTCCACCCAGACGCGCATGTCCGCGGGGGGAATCGGCTTTCCGGTGTAGCTGCTGTTCCAGCCGACGATGTTGAAAGTGGCGTCTTCGGCTGACCCGCCTTGGCGGTAAGCCTCGTCAAACGTCATCGCCCATTGGGCTACCTGTTCGGCGCTCAGGAAGTCCCCGCCGGCCTGTTCCTGTCCGCGATAGTCAGGATCAGCCACAACGTAGGCAGCGAGGCGCTTATCTCCAGGCTGATCCTCGCGAGCCATTACCACTGCCTGGCCGACCGCGGGATGCTGCTCCAGCACGCTTTCGATTTCGCCCAGTTCGATACGGAAGCCTCGAATTTTGACTTGAAAATCCATGCGGCCTAGATATTCCACGTTGCCATCGGGCAGAAAGCGGGCCAGATCTCCGGTCTTGTAGAGCCGCGCTCCGGCTTCACCGCGGAACGGGTTCGGAATGAATTTTTCCGCGGTAAGGAGCGGGCGGTTCAGGTATCCGCGCGCCAGGCCTACGCCCCCAATATGAAGCTCTCCGGGAACTCCAATGGGAACCGGTCGGAGGTGCTTATCGAGGATGTAGATCTGCGTATTCCAAATGGGTTTGCCGATGGGAACCGTATTGCGTGTATCGTTTCGCAGGCACTGCCAATAGGTGACGTCAACGGAGGCTTCTGTGGGTCCGTACAGATTGTGCAGTTCCGCGTTCAGCCGTTCGAAGAATCGGTTCTCGACATCGACCGGAAGAGCCTCGCCGCTGCAAATCACGCGTCGCAGACTGGTGCACTTTTCTACGCCTTCGGCTTCGAGAAACATGCGCAACATGGAAGGCACAAAGTGCATGGTGGTGATCTGCTGCCGTTGGATCAATTCCACGAGATAGTTGGGGTCTTTATGTCCCTCCGGGATCGCAATCACCACGCTGGCTCCGGTCATCAGCGGCCAGAAGAATTCCCATACGGAAACGTCGAAGCTGTAAGGAGTCTTCTGCATGACCCGGTCCGTGCCATCGAGTCCATACGCGTGCTGCATCCACAGCAAGCGGTTGACGATTCCTTCGTGCACATTGGGAACACCCTTGGGCTTGCCCGTGGAACCCGAGGTGAAAATCGCATACGCCTGGTCTTTGCCGCTGGTAATACAGTCGGGATTGGTTCGCGGTTCGTCAGATAGTTTTCCCCAATCGCGATCTAGGCAAAGGACAGGGATATCGTTCTTGGGGAGAATCTCCAGAAGTCGTTCCTGAGTCAGCACCGCTGCCGGGGCTGCGTCCTCCAAAACATTGGTTAATCGTTCTAGCGGGTAATCCGGATCGAGTGGAACGTACGCGCCTCCAGCTTTCAACGTGCCGAGCAGGGCTACAACCATCTCGACGGAACGTTCGGCACACACGCCGACCAGGATATCGGGGCCGACCTGCAGCCGCCGCAGCCGGTGCGCCAATTGATTTGCCCGCTCGTTGAGTTCCCGATACGTCAGCTTCTCGGATTCAAAAATCAGAGCGGGTGCGTCCGGGGTCTTCTGCGCTTGCTGCTCGATGATTTGGTGCAGGCAGAGGTCACGCGAATACTGCATCCGGGTATCGTTCCAGTGCTCGATGATCTGATGCCGCTCGTCCTCGGTGAGCCAGGGAAGATCAGAAACATGCATATCCGGAGATGCGGCGATTCCTTCGAGTAGCGTGCGGAAATGACCGAGAAAACGCCGGATGGTGACCGCATCGAACAAGTCCGTGGAGTACTCGACCATGCAAGACAGGCCTTCCGGTTTCTCAACCACGAACAGACCGAGGTCAAACTTCGAGGTACCGTTGTGGACGGCCATGGTGCGTAGATCGAGTCCGGGCAACTTGAACTCGCTGCGGGGCGCATTTTGGAGCGCAAACCACACTTGGAACAATGGGGTCCGAGTCAGGTCTCTTTCCGGCTGGAGGACTTCCACCAACTTCTCAAAAGGCAGGTCCTGATGAGCATAGGCCCCGAGCGCGACGGATCGCACACGCCCGACTACTTCGCGGAAGGGTGGGTCCCCAGAAAGATCAGTCCGCATCACCAGCGCGTTTACAAAAAATCCGATCAAATCTTCGATCTCTGCGCGGGTACGATTCGCAATCGGTGTTCCCACCACGACATCGTCCTGTCCGGTGTATCGGAAGATGAGCGTTTGGTAGGCGGCCAACAAGGTCATGAACAGTGTGGCGCCTTCGGCTGCGCTGATTTCCCTAAGCTCGGCCAGCAAATCGGTCGGGAACAAGGCAGTTTCAGTCGCGCCGCGGTAAGTTTGCACCGCCGGACGGATGCGATCGGCGGGAAGTTCCAACACACCAGGAGCGCCCGCCAGTTGTTTCTTCCAATACTCAAGGTGCTGGTCGAGGACCCTGCCCTGCATCCATTGACGCTGCCAAACTCCGTAGTCGGCATACTGGATGCCCAAGTCTTCGAGAGAGGGTTGAGTGCCCTGCACGAAAGCGGCATACAACTCCGCCAACTCCTTGACGAATTGCCAAAGCGACCAGCCATCGCTGACGATGTGGTGCATGTTAAGCAGCAAAACGTGGTCACGCTGGTTGAGCCGCAAGACGGCTGCACGGAACAAGGGCCCGGTCCGCAAATTGAAAATCGCTGACGCACCCTCAATCGCCATCCGGCTGACCACGCCCTGCTGCTCGGTGGCCGGTACGCTGGTCAGGTCAAAAACTTCCACGGTCAACTTCAATTCCGGTGCGATCACCTGGACAGGCTGATTGTTCTCGAGCCGAAAGGTGGTGCGCAACACTTCGTGGCGACGGACAATTGCGTTCAGGGAACGCTCCAGCGCGTCAAAGCTCAGTTCGCCGCTCATCGCGACCGCAATCGGAATGTTGTACAGGGGGTTGTCGGGCTCAAGTTCGTTTAAGAACCAGAGGCGCTGCTGCGCAAAAGAAAGAGGAAGGTTGCTCTCGCGTGCTGCGGGCCTAATGGCTGGAATGGAAGCGGTTTCTTTTCCACCAAGAGCTTCGACACGCTGCGCCAGTTGAGCTACGGTTGGCGCTTCAAACAAAGCGCGCAAGGGAACTTCTACCTTCAACGACTGGCGGATGCGCGAGACCACCTGAGTGGCCAACAGCGAATGGCCACCGAGGGCGAAGAAGTCGTCGGTTGCGCCCACTTGCCTGATGCGCAGCACCTTTGCCCAAATGTCGGCGATTTGTTCTTCGACCGAATTGCGTGGCGCAACATAGGTAGCCGTCTGGTGGGCATACTCAGGGATGGGCAAAGCCTTGCGATCGATTTTCCCGTTGGGCGTGAGCGGGAAAGCATCGAGCACCACAAAGGCCGAGGGAATCATAAAATCCGGCAAGCTCTGCTTCAGATGATTTCTGACATCTTCTTCCCGTGGGGCTGCGCCGGGTTCGGCGACCAGGTACGCAGCGAGTCGCTTCTGTCCGGGTTCATCTTCACGGGGAACGACCAGGCACTGCCGCACGCTAGCGTGTTGCGCGAGCACGGACTCGATTTCCCCCAATTCAATACGGAAGCCGCGAAGCTTGACCTGATGATCCAGCCGGCCTAGATATTCCAGATTCCCATCTGCCAGCCAGCGGCAGAGGTCACCCGTGCGATACATGCGCGCGTTTTTCTTTGCGCTGAAAGGATTGGGCAGGAAGCGTTCTGCTGTCAGATCCGGGCGTCCATAGTAGCCGCGCGCTAAGCCAGCTCCCGCCAGGTGAAGTTCTCCCGGTACGCCGATCGGTTGAGGATTCCCATGGCTGCCGAGCACATAGGCCTGGGTGTTCGGCAAAGGCCGGCCGATAGTAACCCGCTCGTCGGCATGAGTCAGAGTATAGGTCGAGTAAGTCGTGTCCTCGGTGGGCCCGTAAAGGTTGTAAAGTTTCTCGGCGGATGTGCCGCGGTAAATCCCATTCACCAGCGATTCTGGAAGAGCCTCGCCCGCTAGATTGATGGTTTTGACCGAACTTGGTACCGCTTTCATCTGCACCAATTCCGCCATAGCGGAGGGCACGGTATTCAACAGCGTGACTTCGTCTCGGGCTTCCGTAGATGGGAGGTACAGCGCATTCTGCACCAGGATGGCTTTGCCGCCAACGCTAAGGGGCGCGAAGATTTCGAATATCGAGAGATCAAAGCAAACCGATGTCGAAAGCAGCACACCGGCGAGTTCGCACAGCGAGAACACAGTTTGCGCCCAATGCACAAACGCAACTGCGCTTCGGTGTTCGAGCGCAACTCCCTTGGGCCGGCCCGTCGAACCCGACGTAAACAACACGTAGGCGAGATGATGAGGTTCGACTTTGACGTTGGGGTTGTGGGTTGACCCACGCCCAATCTCGCCCCAATCAGAATCCAGGCATACCTTGCGCGCTCCAATGGCTTTGATCTGATCGACCAGCGAGCGTTGAGTCACGACGAGGGGGGCCTTCGCATCCTCAAGAATGGCCGCCAGCCGCTCGCGCGGATAATTGGGATCGAGCGGGACATAGGCCGATCCTGACTTGAGCACGCCCAGGATTGCCGGCAACAGGTCAAGATTTCGCTCGAGGAAGATGCCCACCAGCACATCCGGCCCAGCGCCGTTTTGGATCAGATGGTCGGCAATCTGGTTGGCTCGCTCATTCAGTTCCCGGTAGGACAACCGTTGCGAGCCGCAAACCAGAGCGTCTGAATCCGGCACGCGGGCCGCGGTTTGTTCGACCAGATCGTCGAGGCATAACCCGGTTGGAAACAGCGCTTCGGCGGCGTTGAACTCCACCAGGATTTTCTGCCGCTCGACCTCACCTAGAATCGAAAGCTGCGAAATCCGCGCTTCCGGATCCGCAACCGCTGACTCCAGCAGTTGTTGGTAACAACCCAGCGCCCGGGTGACGGTTTCTGCGTCGAAGAGATCCGTGCTGTACTCGGCTCGAACCATCAGTCCATCAGGCACCTCGAGCGCGAACCACGACATATCGAACATGGACGTATCGGGATAGATCATCGAGCGCTCTACCGCTAATCCGGTTAGCCGAGGCACTTCTACGGGTGCGTTTTGCAGCGCCAACATCACCTGAAAGATCGGACTGTAACTCAAGCTGCGCTCGGGATTGAGTTCCTCGACCAATTTCTCGAAGGGAATGTCCTGGTGAGCATAGGCCTGGAGGCAGGCGTTTTTGGAGCGCGCCATGACTTGACGGAAGCTCGGATCACCAGCCAGATTTCCACGAATCGCCAGGGTATTGACGAAAAAGCCGATCAACGGCTCGACCTCGGCGTGCTGGCGGTTTGCGATCGGCGAGCCCACAACAATGTCATCCTGACCCGAGTACCGCGCCAGCAGCGACTGGAACCCTGCCAACAGCGTCATGAACAACGTGACGCCTTCAGCCTGACTGAGGGTCACCAGCTTCCTGAGCAGTTCATGAGGCAAGGTGATGGAGACGGTTGCGCCGCGATTCGTCATCACCGCCGGCCGTGGGCGGTCGGTGGGCAGCTCCAGTACGGCGGGTGCGCCGGCGAGTTGCCGCTTCCAGTAATCAGCCTGTTTTGCGAGCGCCGGGCCTTGCAGCCAACCGCGTTGCCAGGCGGCGTAATCGGAATATTGAACCGGCAGCTCGGGCATCGCGGCTGTGTATCCAGCGGCAAAGGCTTCGTAATGTGACGCTAGCTCGGTCGCCAACACTCCCAGAGACCAGCGGTCGCTGATTACGTGGTGCATGGTCAGCAGAAGCGCATGATCTTCCCGGCCCAAACGGAGTACCTCGGTTCGCAGAAGCGGTCCGCGAGCGAGATCGAAGGGCCTGTGCGCTTCCTGTTTTGCACGCCTGCGCAACTGCTCTTCCGGTTCGACTGAGTCCGATAAATCCACGATCGGAAGCGGCACTTCGAGGTGAGGAGCGATGACCTGTACGGGCTCGCCATCCTTGAGGCCGAAGGTTGTACGCAACGATTGATGGCGCTCGACGATTCGATTCAGGGAGCGATGCAACGCGTTGAGATCGAGTCTGCCGCGCATCCGCAAGATTTGCGAGATGTTGTACAGAGGATTGCCCGGCTCGAGTTGGTCGAGGAACCACAAGCGCTGCTGCGCAAAGCTGAGCGGCAGGTTAGCCGCCGTTCCCTGTCTCGCGATGGGCGGAACTTGCACGCCGGAACCTGTACGCCGAGCCGCCTCGATCCGGGTTGCCATCTCCGCGATGGTGGAGGCTTCAAACGCCGTTCTCAGCGGGAGCTCAATGCCGAGCGCGTGCCGGATGCGCGCGATCACCTGGGTCGCCAGAAGTGACTGCCCCCCCAGACTGAAGAAATCGTCATTCACGCTGATGGAGTCGATCTTGAGAACCTGCGCCCAAATCCCGGTCAGAATTTCTTCCGTGGGCGTACGTGGAGCAACGAACGGGGCCTCGGAACTGCGCTGTACTCGGTCGGCATCAATGGCGCGGCCGATGCTGCTGAGCTGGCCTAGCTGGTTGGCGATTCTCGAGACCAGGCGGTTTTGATCTGCGATCTGAGACGTCAGGGGGGCGGAAGCAGCCTTGGGCGAATCCTGAGCCGTTTCCTCGGCCGGCGTAGATATCTCGAGCAGGGGGAGCTCTGTGGCGTAATCGGCGGCAAATTCAAACAGAATCTTCTGGTTTTCGACGCGCTTGAACTCCCCGCCAACACGGTTCAGAAAATCGGCGGCCGGCTGATTTTTCTTGGTGGCAATGAAAGGCACGACAACTCGCTTCAGCCCTCGCCGTTTTGCGATAGCGCCTAGCCTGGCCAGCATGTTGTGCTCAACCTTGCGGCCAAGAGCGCGGCAGCTCAACAGCACCGTATCCACCTCGAGAGCGCTCGCCCCGGACTTGTAGAACATGACTCCAACCAGTCCGTAGTCTCCAAAACGATCGGCAAGAGTGACCACCAGGCACTCGCCGCCCGCCTCGAGGAATCTTGAAACTCCAGCTTCATCCCGGCGAATGGTCGTAAAGTTGAACTGATTGGTGCGCTCGGTGAGCTGTGAGACACGCGCCAGGTCGGCGGCCTCCATGGGGCGGACATCCAATCTCAATTCCAAGCTTGCAAGAAAGGCGTTCAAAGACGATGACTGCTGGCGTAACTGTTCGCGCTCCGCATTCTGGCGATACATCGCGGTGCGTTTTGCATCTTCTTCGGTGACTTTCCAATGGTCGAAGGCCCAGATGCTGTCGAGGAATTGCGGAATTTCTTCGGCATCTTGCGGCAATTGCAGCGTCAACACCTCCGGGCAGCCGGCTTCGACTTCCGCGCATTCCAGAGGGTTGTCATCCACAAAGATGAAGCTGTCAATTCCCAGTTGGAGCATGGTCGCGAGCTCGCGAAGATTTTGTGGCTTCGGGTTCCAATTCACGCGCCGCGCCGCGATGTCTTCCGGTCGAAGGACCATCGCGCGGTTCTCGGCAAAGACCGCATCAACATCTTCTTCGACATTTTTGCTGCAAAGGCACAGAAGCATCCCGGCCTTTTGTTGGTCGAGCATGAACTCCTGTAGCGCCTTGCGGGGAGCGTCCACCGAAACCGCGGGTCCCTCCTCGCCGCACACGCCCTTCCACAAGGTGTTGTCGCAATCCAGAACGATGACCTTCCTCGGCGTGCTACGCAGGCTGTATATTCTTCGCGCCAACATGGTGGCAATCGCATTGAAGAACTCTTGCGTGAAGGGAATGTGTCCCATCCGATCTGCGTATTCATCTTCAAAGTTCTCGACCGGATAACGGGTCAAGATGTCTTGGCTGGAAACAACATGCACTCCAGGGACCGAGGACATCTCGGAAGCTACCTGCAACTCAACGCGCTCGAGGAATTCCCGCCAGGTTGAATCTTCTGAGTACTTCTTTTCGGCCGGGCAAAAACACACGAGAAGCGGAGCTGACCAGGCGCGGGATTTCAAAGCGTCTACTAGGCTCTTCAGGCTCTGTTCGATTCGTTCGCGCTTGGTGACGGGGTCGGGGTCGGTTTCAAAACGCTGCCAATCTGTGGGACGGACCAGCAGGAGGTTGAAGCCCTCACGGTTTTGTGCGAGCCTGCTGCCCGGGTCAAGCAATTGCTGGAAGACCTGGTTGTAAGGTGCGAAGTGAAAGTCGCTTGGCAGACCAAGTTCCTTCATCCAAAACGCTAGACCGGGTTCGATGGGCTCGGCCGTGAACGTGGAAGCGACAACCACGGGCAACTTCTTCTCGCGACGTCTGGCGGCATCGGCTTGCTCCGCGAGTTTGGCAGGAATTTCAAACTGCGAAACCAACCGCGCGGGTTCCTGGGTCAACGATGTGAGCGTCACGGCATATCCCGTCAACAATTCACTGATTGTTTGGGGTTCGAACAAGTCGGTTTTGAAGTCGCAGTCGATCCGCAGTTCGCCAGAGATCTCTTGCGCGATCAGACGCAGGTCGAGCAGCGCGGTTTCGACTTCTTGTTCCAGGAACTGCGCCGAAAAATCGTCCCCTTCGAATTTCATTTCGGGGAAATTCTGTAGCAATAACGCTACGTTGTAGACCGGACTAGAGGCGTCGCGTCGGGAAGCGACAGCCGCAATTTTCAGAAACGGCGCCTGATGTGCGAAGGCATCCATGACGATGCCCCGCTCTCGAATGAGCACCTGGGAGGCGCTGTCTTCTGGCGCGGTGCTCCCACGCAAGGGAAGAAAGTTAAGGAAGCAACCCAGCATGCGCTCGGTCTCGGCGCGGCTGCGGTTGCTGATGACCGTTCCGACGACGATGTCCTGCTGCCCGGTCCAGCGATGCAGCAGAATTCGCAGACCAGCCGTCAGGACCGAAAAAAGCGTGGTGCCATTTGCTTGCGCCAGGGACTTGAGTCGGTCCACCAGTTCTGGGCGGAGCCTGACACTGCGAGACTCGCCCTGAAAACTTGCCTTCGCTGGTTGCGGTTTGTCGGTCGGAAGTTCGAGCTTGGCGGGAGCTCCTTCGAGCCTGTGGCTCCAGTAAGCGATCGCCTCATCGAGGCGAGGCCCCTGCATCTGGGTGCGTTCCCACTGTGCGTATTCCTGATATTGCCGCACTTCCGGCAAGGCAGGGGAGGACCCGCGAAGCAACGCGCCGTAGATCTGCCCTAATTCTTCAAAGAAGATGGCACAGGTGTGGCCATCGCTCAGAACGTGGTGAATGACGACGACGAGGACATGGTCTTCGACAGCCAGCTTAAGAAGCCGCGCCCGAATGGGTGCGTCTAGGGATAAATCGAATGGCTGTTGAGAGAGCTTGCGCGCAATCGCCATTGCCGCACGTTCCGCGTCCGCCAATGGGGCCGAACTCAGGTCCTGGACGGGAAGATCGAGGTGGGCGTCCGGGACCACGACTTGCGACGGTTCACCTTCTCCCACCACGAATCGAGTGTGCATTGAATCGTGGCGCCGGCACATGGTGTCGAGTGCCTGTTGAAGAAGGTCGGCGCGAAGCTTCCCGGCAATACGAATGACTCTCGGCTCGATGTACAGGTAGCCGAGCGGGTCGCTCTGTTGGAGCAGCCAAAACGTGAGCTGCGGAAACGAGAGCGGCAGAGGTCCTTCGCTCTTCGCCTTCGCAAGCGATGCGGTTTGCTCTGGGCGAAGCGAATCGACGACCTCGGCGGCGTGTGCAACCGTCGGGTCTTCGAAGAAGGCAAGCAGCGGGATCTCAACCCCGAGCAAGGCGTGGAGCCTTGCAATGACCTCCATCGCTTTGAGGGAATCGCCGCCAAGATCAAAGAAATTTTGGTTTGCTGTCGTAACCGGAGTTTGAAGAACCTCGGACCACAGCGTTGCAATCGCCGATTGAGTCGGTGTCATCCCCTCTGGTTTAGGTTCTCCCTGCAACGAGTCGACGACCTCGGCGGCGTGTGCAACCGTCGGGTCCTCGAAGAAGGCAAGCAGCGGGATCTCAACCCCGAGCGAGGCGTGGAGCCTTGCAATGACCTCCATCGCTTTGAGGGAATCGCCGCCCAAGTCGAAGAAATTGTCGGTGATGGCAATGGGCGACTTTTCTAGAACCTCCGCCCAAACTTCAGCCACCGCCTTCTGCGTAAGCGTGTACCCAGGCTGACTGCCTTTCCCGTTGGGGCCTAACACGCCGCTGCGATCCTCGGACATTTTCTTGCTCACGACGAGAGGGTCCTCTCTGCAAACTGTACAGCCGGCTTTCCCGTCGCCGCCGTGCCTTCCGTGATCCGTGCGAGCGCGGAGTAGTCCAGCTTGCCGCGGCTGGTTCGCGGCAAAGCGGAGATAGTCGTGACCAGGACGGCTGGGCGGGGAAGGCTGAAAGTACTGCACACCATTGCGGCGATTTGATTGGGATCCAACTGTTGGCCTTCGATCGCGATCATGAGCAAATCATCGTTCCCGAAACACGCGACGGGAACCCCAACTCTTTGCTGCACGATCCGTTCCATTTCGTCCAGGCTAAAGCGCTTGCCGAAGAGTTTCAGAAAACGCTTCAGGCGGCCTGTGATGTAGAAAAACTCATCCTTGTCCTTGCGGGCGAGATCGCCGGTCCTTAAGACCCCGTTCAGATCATCACCCTTGGCCAGATCTTCGCGGCATTCCGCGTAGCCGAGCATCACGTTCGCCCCGGTGTAAATCAACTCGCCCGTCGCGCTGTCAATTTCCAGCGAACCACCGGGAATTGGGACACCAATCGAGCCTATTTTTTCACCGAGTTTCTCGGCAGGAACGTACGAAATTCGCGCGGTTGCTTCAGTCTGCCCGTACATAACGAAAAAACGTAAGCCGCGTCGCTGGGCAAGCTCGTGCAGCTTGCGAACCAGGGGCTCCGCGAGTCCGCCGCCCGCTTGCGTCACGGTTTGCAAGGTCGAACCACGCTTTTCGAGCAGACCCGTTTGCAGCAACATCTGATACGTATAGGGAACACCCGCCATAGATGTGCACCGGAACGAGTCCAAAGCATCCCAGAATTCACTCCGCAAAATTCCGTGCTCGCTGAGCACCAGGGTCGCACCCGCCAGGAGATGGCTGTTTACGACCGAAAGTCCGTAAGAATAGGACATGGGCAAAGAAGTGATGGCGCGCTCGCTTGGCTTCAGCTTCAGGTAGGTGGCAATAGAACTGGCGTTGGCTTGCAGATTCTCGCGGCTGAGTCGGACCAGTTTGGGGCTGCCAGTTGAGCCCGAAGTGTTCAAAAGGAGGGAGAGGGAAGCATGGATCGGAGTTCGGTCTTTGGTTTCCCGCTCCCAGCAATCAGGCGCTATCTGCCCAATTTTGCGATAGCCGGGAAATCCATCCGTCGTGAAATTGCCATGCACATAGTCCGGCCGATAGGTATCGAGCAAGGGCCGCAGCAAATCTTGGTTCAGACTGGGATCAACCATCATCAGAGTCTGGCCCGAGCTTAATGCTGCTAGGTAAAGAACCAGGCTGTCGTAACGGTTCCGCGCGGCGAGAACACTCAGCGCTTTATCAGCATGGCACAAGGTGGCTGCGCTCTGGGCCACATCCTCTCGCAATTCACGGTAGGTCTTTTCGAAGCCGGCATGAACATCCACCACGGCAAGGCTTGTCGGCGGATGATCGAGTTTCCAAAAGCCCATTGAGGTCACCAGCTGAGGCAGTCTTTCTGGAAGTATGGTGTCGCGACACCTCGCTCAATTTCAAATGCTTTCTTGCGAGGTCCTAAGCTCACACCTTTCAATGATTTGTTCCACCCAAATTAGAGGAACCGCCGTCCAATTCCGGGAATTCTAGGGGAGGGGAGAAAGGTGTTTTCATGCTGTTTGCCGATTCACGCCAAACTCCTCGAAACGGGCAATACAACCATGCCAAACCCTTCCTAAGAGGCTGTCACAAGTCCCGCAAAATGTCTAGGTTACCCGCAGTATTTCATTCATCTTGGAGGGCGGGGAGTTGCGCTTGACTTTGGTCATGATGAGCTTCAGTTTCGGTTTACCCGCGCCAATTCCTTGTGTATGCTGAAGCGAACGTCGGAATACCCGTCCCGCCGAGCCATTTTTAAGGATCGTCTATGGTTTCAGTTCGCCAAAAGGATCTCGTCGCAGTTCGTTTACCCCGCCAATTTGACGTTCAACTCATGGTGCGGGACTTAGAAGCCCTTCAGGAAATCAAAAGGGCGGCGCAACCGGGTCCGTATCACAAAGGCGAATGGACCGGCATAGCGCTGTATTCGATGGGAGGTAAACAGTCGGCCTTTCCGAGCGCAGCCGGCACCGACCACTATCGAGAAACTGAGGAACTCCAGCGAGCCCCTTACTTCAAGCAGATCCTCACTGAGCTCCAGTGCCCCAAGGAGGTGGTCCGCATCCTTTTCCTGCCCCCCGGTGGCCACATTAAGGATCACTTCGATTTTCACACCAGTTTCCAATTCGGACTCTTGCGGCTGCACATTCCGATCATTACCCATCCCCAAGTGGCCTTCATCATTGATGGAGAACGACAAACCTGGAACCCCGGCGAATTGTGGTACGGCGACTTCTCGAAAGTGCACTCGGTGAAAAACGACAGCGACATCGTTCGTGTGCACATGGTGATTGACCTCCAGATCAATGCGTTCCTTTTGAATCTGTTTCCTCCTGATTTCGTAGAACGGCGGCGTGCGGAAGGAATTTCGATCACTACCGATCCAGTTCCTGCATCCGAGGCCGAATTGCGCAAGTTTGCCTGTGACTTCCACATTCCTGGTGAGCTCATGCCGATGTTCGTGATTGGCAAGCCATTGTCATCGCTCGCCAAAGGTGGGGAGGCCACGATTCGTTTGATTGAAGGAAAATTGACGGTCTTGATCGATAACGCGCCCGCGTTTTGCCTGGAGCGCCGTGGGGAGGAATCCTTCGGGATTTCCGGTCTTCCCCCCGGAATGACCCTGCAGCTGAAGCGCGAGAACCAGGTGGTTCGCGAGGTGGTTCTGAATATGAAAGGTCTCCCGAAAGATCTGTATTCCGCGCGTCTGGGAATTCTCCGCGGGCCCCTGATGGCAGAGCAGAGCGTATCAATGCCGGTGAAGAATCAGGCGGTCGGCACCGGTTCCTTCAGTTGAGGATTGCATGGCTACGCCCGAAATCGCTTCCGCCGTCGCGGAGCAGAAGCCACAGACCGTCCAGGGTAATTCCCGGGCGGGTCTCCTTGGCCGTCCTGTAGGCTGGACAATTTCGATCGCGGTCTTTCTGGCGATTGGCATACTGCGGATCGTCGCGACCTACCCCGTGTTCAACCACACGATCGATGAGCCTTCCCACATTGCAGGCGGGATTGAGTGGTGGGAAAAAGGCACCTACACCCTGGAACCCAAGCACACTCCGCTTGCGCGAGTGTCGGTAGCGCTCGGACCATATCTGGCTGGAGTGCGCGGCACGGGGGCTACCCGTTGGCAAGATACTTATCCAATCCTGTCAGAAAATGGACAGTACTGGCGGAACTTGACCCTGGGCAGGCTTGGTGTCCTGCCGTACTTTGTCATTGCGACGCTCGCGGTGTTTTTCTGGACGAAGCGACTCTACGGCGCGCGAGCAGGACTCATTGCCGCGGGTATCTTTACGCTCTTGCCCACGATCCTGGCGCATTCATCGAATGCCACAACCGATGTGGCTCTGACCGCAATGTTCGGATGTTCGCTGTACGCGTTCACCTGGTGGCTGCGCGAACCAAATTTTCGCTCCGCCGCGCTGTTCGGGATGTTCACGGGCCTGGCTCTGGCTACTAAACTTTCCACCTTGGTTTTTCTGCCGGCCTGTGGTTTGCCGATTCTGATTGCTTATGCGAGATCGCAGCGGACTCGCTGGCGAGATCTTCTGAAGACTGCGGCCGTGGTGGTTTTGGCGGCGTTTTTGAGTTTGTGGGCCGTCTATCGTTTTTCCCACGCGCCCTTATCGCAAGCTACGGGCCTACCCGACCGCATTACGTCAAAGTTGTTTGGGAAGGCATCACGTATTACCTCACTCGAGCAGGCGATTAGCCGCCACGTTCCGGTGCCTGCGCCGGAATTCTTGGACGGCATCCGGATGTTGCGAGACCAGAACCGGCAAGGCAGCCGAGGATATCTTCTGGGACGGGTTAAAGATGGTGGTTGGTGGTATTTCTTTTTCGTCGCAGTGGCGGTGAAAACTCCGATCGCCGTTCTCCTTCTGGCCGGGTTGGGAGCCTTTCTTTCGACTCGGGAGTTCTGGCGCGACCCCGCCGAGTGGGAGAGTGCCGCGCCGCTAGCTAGCTTCGTGATGCTCATGTTAGTGACGATGCCTTCGCATCTCGACAGCGGGGTGCGCTACGTTCTCCCAGTGTATGTTTGCCTCAGCGTGCTCGCGGGAATAGGAGTGGCTGCGCTTTGGCAGTACCGGAATCCGATCCTCGGCCGGGTAACCGCGGCTGTGCTGTTCTTGTGGCTTTTCGGGTCTTCCGCATTCGCGCATCCTGATTACTTGTCATACTTCAACCAGTTCGCCGGCAAAGATCCGTCGCATGTGATTGTCGTCGGGGATCTGGACTGGGGGCAGGACTACACGCGTCTCGCAACCTACTTGCGCGAACATTCCATCCAGCAGATCAGCATCGCATCCGACACATTTTTTGAAGCGAAACCGCTTGGCCTGCCTGAAACGACATTGCTGAAGTGTTCGGATCAGCCTACGGGATGGGTCGCAATGGAATTGCGTCGCGTGCGACTGCATCCCGAGTGCTATCAGTGGATGGCGCAGGAGCAGTTGGTAACTACCGTCGGCAAGACAATGTTGATTTACAACGTGCCAGCACAGAACCATCTGACGAGCGGGATGCCGGGGAAGTAAGTAATGTCGCAAGAGAAGAAAACATTCCACCTTCTGCAGCCGCGACCCTACCCGGGGAAACTCTCGCTGGTCATCCCCATGTACAACGAGCAATCAGTGGTCCCGTTGCTGCGGGCCGCGCTCGAAGAATTCTTGCGCGAAATCCCCTGCCAAGCCGAAGTCATTCTGGTCAACGATGGCAGTTACGATTCGACTCTCGAGCAAATCGTTCAATGGGCGGGCGAGGACCGTCGTTTAAAGGTCGTCCACCTTTCCCGTAACTTCGGACACCAGATGGCCTGCACTGCTGGCCTGGATTTCGCCTCAGGCGATGCAGTGGTCGTGCTTGATGCCGACTTGCAACATCCGTTGCCAGTCATCCACCAGATGATTGCCCGGTACTGCGAGGGCTACGACGTAGCCTATGCCGCGGGACTAGTTCGAGAAGGGGAGAGTTGGTTCAAGAGATCGACCGCTTGGCTTTTCTATCGCCTCATGCGACGGTTGGTATACAAGCGCCTGCCGCAGGATGCCGGGGATTTCCGGTTGGTCTCGAGGGAGTGTCTGGACGGTCTGAAACAGATGCGGGAAACGCATCGTTTCCTGCGGGGCATGGTGGCGTGGGTTGGATACGCACAAATTGCGGTCCCCTACGAACGGGGTCCTCGTGCCGCTGGCGAGAGCAAGTATTCCCTTAGCAAAATGCTGTCCTTCGCATGGACTGCTGCGACTTCGTTTTCCACGCTGCCGCTTCGCATCAGCACATTTATGGGACTCATCGTGACGCTATTTGGGTTGATCGAAGCCGCCCGCGCCGTGCTCGCACATTTGTTTCATTGGCATACGGTCACCGGCTGGACTTCCCTGATTGTCACCATCTGCGTAATCGGCGGCACGCTGTTGATCAGCATCGGCGTGCTGGGCGAGTATGTCGGGAAACTATATGAGCAATCCAAGGACCGCCCGCTGTACCTTGTTGCCAAAACCTTGAACTTCGAAACGCCGTCAACGGACAGAACGCGAGAGCAGTTCGCAACCCGCGAACAACCATAGTCTAAAAAAACTGGACGGGCCTCTGACGCTTTATGGCTTGGGCATTTCCTGGGCAAAGATCCCGGGTATCCACCGCACTGCGTTATCGTGATATAGCTTCTTCAGCACTGGGCGAGGCAGGTTGAGTCCTTGAACCTCATGCCCCTGATAGACAAATTTGTCCGCGGTTGAGAAGTATCGATAGTCGCGCGCGTACTGCCGCTCCCATGCCTGAGCCATTGCAGACGAATCTGTCGCTCCGGCATACAAATGCAGATCTGTCCCATAGAGAATTCGGTCTTGATACTTCAAGACGAAAACTCTCACCTTCTCGCGCGGCTGAACCACAAACTGCCGAACGCGAGCGGCTGTGTCAACCGCAAAATTCGGATAACGGTCCAGCCGGGCAGCGAGCTCGTCAATATGGGTTTCCAGGCTCCCGAGGTGAGCCCCGACCACGCGAAGTCCCGGATGGTTCGCAATGAGATGATCCCTTGCCTGTAGGATCGTGCTCTTGGCGGGCGCGTCGGTTTTTTTCGTCATGTCCCATTGCGGGTGATTCGTGTAGTAAGTCGGGCTGGAACCGGGCTGGACAAGCAGCCAGGCTTCGTCTGGGTCCGCCGCATGAACAATCAAGGTTTTGTTATGTGCGGCCACATCATCGATGATCGCTTGAAAAGCTGGATCGTCCGGCACGACATATTTTCCAGATTTGCTCACGAGTTCCATGCCGACGTTCTTCCACAGCTTCACCGCCACGGCGCCGCGCTCAAAGTCTTCATTCAACCCCGCGACGGCCGTCGTCGAGAACTTCTGCTTTTCAAGCTCAAAGGGATCAAATGTCGTGCAGAGCTCAGCATGACCGGCGCTGGCCTTGACGAAATCGAAGGCCGCCGCTCGCTGCAATTTGAGGTCCTTCAAGTATGGATCAGTGTCATCCACGTAGAGGATGTCCAGCGCGTGCATGTGCAGGCGTTCCAGCATCTCGGTTAGCTCCCGGCTGGTCTGAAACACGTGCGTATGAGCATCGATGGGCTCAAGGGAGGTGTAATCAGCGAGCCGCTGTCCGGTCAGCGTGTAGGGGCGGTTCTGGGCTCGGTTTCGCAAGTGCCTGGCCCCGATCACCGCGACTGCACCGACTGCGAGGATAGCGAGAATGACGACTATCTTGCGCGGGTTCATCTGGCGGGCACCATAGCAGGGAATCTTGCGTGTAAGGCATCATGCAAGGCTTTTGCTCGCGCTGGTTCTTCCGCGCTGCGGTCAACATTCCAGACGTGCGACTCGCTTAGCGGTCGCAGCTCGCCTTTGCCGGTGTCCAGGTAGAACACGTACTCATACTGATCATCGATCACCCCCAGGGTGCCATGGTGCAATGGTTTGAAGACGCTGTTTTTCTCCAGGTACTGGGTAAAGGCCAATCCTTTGCCCTGAGGCTTGGTCTCGGAATTCAGCCACGGTGCTAAAGACTCTCCCTGCATCCACTCCGGCTTCTTCTGGCCCGCAATCTCAAGAATGGTGGGCGCCAAGGCAGTTTGATCTCCAGGATAAGTAACGATGCGACCCACTTGTTGATCGGGGGTCTTCACGATGAGAGGAATGTGGATCACCGGGCGCGTCAAATGTGGGGTCTGATGCTGGTAGACACCGCCCTCGAAACTTTCTCCATGATCAGCGGAAACGATGACGGTGGTATTGTGAAGGCGGCCGCTCTTCTCCAAATCTGAGACGAAATCGCCGAACGCGCGATCAGTACTCATGATGAACTCATCGTAGGCCAGGCGGCGTCGATCTACTTTCGGCTGAACATCGGGATCGTAGTGAGGTTTCCAAAGTGGCCAGGGCTCCTCTTTGAAACTCTGCACTTCTGTCTCTGGGATCAAGCGGCCTTGATCTGCAACGTCCGGAAGATACGGGTGATGCGGTGCTATCACATGTACCCACAAGAAGAATCCGTCAGGCAATTGGTTGAGAACCCGGCGCGCCTCCGCGAAGGTCACACTTGGACGCATGCGGAAGGAAGGGCTTTCCTCATGGCCCTGCCACGAGTCCCACTGAGCCTCCAGGTCGAAGTACTCCGTGATTCGGCTACCCATCCGTGAATCTTGGTGAAGGGGTTTGGTAAGCGCCCAGAGGTACTGCATTCCGCCCGGATGAAATACAGGTTCAGGGAGCACCTCAAAGCCGCCCACTAAGCTTTTCGACAAGTAGTAGGCCCAGGGATTGGTGAGAAATCCGCCGGTTGCATATCCTGCCGAACGCATGGCCTCTGGCAAACTTTTGTCTGCGTGGCTTCGGGGAACCTGCCCTGCGAGCCCGTAGACGCCATTTTCCGAAGGATAGGCGCCGGTAAGCATCACTCCAATGCACGGGGTCGTGAATGTGGATCCGGCATAGAAATTGCTGAACACGGTTGCTTTTTTCGCGAACGCATCTATGTTCGGGGTGGTTACATGTTTGTAGCCATAGAGCGACATCTCCTCTGCACTAAGGGCGTCAAAGGAGATCAGGACGATATTCGACTTTGGCCTTTGCGCAACTTGAGCCGGCTGGACCCTCGGGCCAAAGCGGCCGGCGACGAATGCGACTACCACCACTACTATGGCTGTGACTACCACGCTTAGCGCCATACGTCGAGCCATCTTGTCGCCAAGAAAATCGTCCAGACTGGCCAGCAATCGCCGTCGCAAGGAAGGGAGAAGTAAAGCTACAGCAAAGAAGAGAAAGTGGGCGGCAAATGCGGTTGTGATAAATCGCACGCCTCGCCCAGAGCCCTTCAACAGCATCGAAAGCGCATACCTGGAATCTACGAAGAGCACAACTACGACGGCGATTTTTGTGATCCATCCTATGACTTGCTCGCGCGAGGACCGAAATAACAAAAGGAAAGGGGCAAAAAGGGCGGTCAGAACAGCGGCGAGCGCCATCGCGACAATGGCAGCAAAAACCAGCCGAACGAGTGCTTCGAATAGCACTTCGGAGGTGCTGAGATAAAACGTCCAACCCTGAATTCGGTTCTTTGAAAGGAACACCGCATAGGCGAACACTATTGCGACAATCGCGAGGCTCGCCAGCCGAAACCACAGTGATGCGAGCGTGGAGCGAAAACTAGGCATAGGCTAATCCGCACCTTACCCAGGCTGGGGTGAACGCCGAAGGCGCACTCTGGCTGCGCGACATGCCCCGGGCTTCCGCCGCGGTCTTGGCTGGGGGAAAGTTCGAAAAGAAACCGATCGGGTTCGAGAGTGCGGATACAGGCGCCGAAATGGCAACCTTCAAAAGCTGCAGATAAGCGGATACCCCTGGTGACAAAGACTTCCCCAACTTCATGAACGTTCCCCTGATTAGGTGCGCGACAATACGGTCAGTACAGCCCAGAATTCCCCTTACGGCAGACGAATGCGGGCGATACGGCACGCCGCTCCATGGTCATCGCTGCGCATCGGCGGCTTGCTGTAGATACCAGCGATGTCCGAGAACAAAGGTACCATTCCACGGTACCTTTCCGGTTCCATAGAAATCGGATTCGAGAACCGTAATCTTGGCCGCGTCTTCTATCGCGTCGGCCTGCACGCTTTTCAAATCGAGCCACACCTTGACCGAATATTCTCCCGGCATGAGTGTGAAACTTGGAATCTCGCAGGTGTAAACCTGGGGTCCAACGTGTGGAGTCAGAACTCGCTCCGGTTCGAAGGTGCTGTGAGCCGTAAAGATCCTCTGACCATAAATGTTGTCGAAGCCTAGTCCAACATTGAATGTGTCAGTCGGGTTTGGCAGGTCGAAATGAACGCGGATTTTCAGCCTCCCGCCGATGGGGATGCCTTCAGGCAACGGTTGATCCCGGTCGGTCATAAACTCCATCCTTTTCAACAAAGGAGCAACGACAACGCGGCGTGTCCCCACGCGATCGAGGTCAATAGCGTTTCCTTTGCCTGCTTGGGACGACAGCGTGTTCAGGTAGTGCTGGATGGCGTCCTTCGGGATGCCATCGAATTCCAGCGTCCCCTGGTGCAGTACAACCGCGCGAGAGCAGAGATTTTCGACGGCCGCCATGTTGTGGGAGACAAACAAGACGGTTCGACCGCTTCGGCTCACCTCTCCCATCTTCCCTAGGCACTTTTTCTGGAAGGCCAGATCGCCGACGGCGAGGACTTCGTCAACGATGAGGATCTCGGGATCAAGATGTGCGGCGACGGCAAAGGCTAGCCGAACGTACATTCCACTTGAATAATGCTTCACGGCAGTGTCGAGAAATCGGTCAATTTCGGCAAATGCGACGATCTCATCGAAGCGGCGTGTGATCTCCGTTTTGCGCATACCGAGGATCGCGCCGTTGAGGAAAATGTTTTCGCGGCCGGTGAGTTCGGGGTGGAACCCCGTACCGACTTCAAGCAGGCTGGCCATGCGGCCCATCACCCTGACCTCGCCGGAAGTTGGGCTGGTGATCCGGGAAAGAATCTTTAGCAGCGTGCTTTTTCCTGCGCCATTGCGTCCAATGATGCCAATGACGTCGCCTTGGGACACGTTGAAGCTAACGTCCTTGAGCGCCCAGAAGCTTCCTACCGGCAAGGGTGGGTCGTCTCCCTGTTTTTGTTTCCGCTTCACTGCAGCGGCAAGGCTTCGCTCCAGCAGCTCGCGCACGTTGTCCATTTTCGGACCGCGCCGAACGCCCAACTTGTACTGCTTGGAGATCCCGCGGATTTCAAGAATCGGTTTCATCACAAGATATCCGCGAATTCACTCTCAAGGCGCCGGAAAACGAAGAGCCCTACGACAAATAGGAGTACACAGATAACTAGCGAAACAGCGGTCACGTTCCAGGGAATCGGAGTCCCGAGCAGCGCATGACGGAAGCCGATCACGACCCCAGTCATGGGATTCAACCCCATGAGGAGCTGCCAACGAACTGGAACGTAGTGCACCGGGTAAATCACCGGCGTCAAAAAAAGTCCCATCTGGATCATGAATGGGACCGCATATTTCACATCCCGAAACCGAACATTGAGTGCGGACAAAATCAAGCCCGTACCGGAGGCTGCGAGCACGGCGGAAACCATGAACAAGGGAAGCCAGATCACTGCCGATGTCAGCGCCCATCGGTAGTAAACCATCAAGAGGGCAAGCAAGCCCAAAGACAAGATCAGGTCCACCAGTAACGCGAAGATCGCACCGAGTGGGATGAAAAGGCGAGGGAAATAGATCTTTGAAACCAGTTGCTGGTTCGCAAGCAGGCTGTTGCTCGACTGAGTGACTGCTGTCGAGAAGAACGTCCACGGCGCCAGACCGGCAAAGGCGAACAGCTTATACGGTGGCCCGTCACTTTGGACATGGGCTAGCCGGTTGAAAACGAAGGCGAAGATGGTCATCGCCAGAAAGGGCTGCAACACCGCCCAAAGCCCCCCGAGCAGAGTCTGTCGATACCTGATCTTGATGTCCCGCCAAATCAGAAACAGGAGCAACTCGCTGTAGAGATAGGCCTCTTTTAAATCAACAGCTTGCCATCCCTTGCGCGGACGAATTGTGAGTTCGAAGGTTCCCGACATGCAGCTGCCAGTGCGGCTAAAGTTCCCTTTTTAGGTTGATGGGGGGTATTCCAGTTCAAACAGCTAACTGCTGTGCCATAGCGACGAGGGAAACCACCCTCTTCCGGTCCTGAAAAGAGGGTGTCACAAACGTTCCTTATTGTCCAGATTACGCCCGGAAAGAGCCTACGTCAGGTTCCATAAGTGAAACTGGCTACCGCCGGTACGGTCAGATCAGGAGACTGCGCTCAGTCTTTAACTCCCTCGCCAAGACCCGAACCAGCATGCCATCGTACTTGATGCCGCTTTGCTTCTCGAGTTCAGCAACCGCCTGCTCACGGTTCTTGCCCGGCGAAAGGGAGTGGTCCGTTGTCAGGTTTACGTAGGCGTCGGCCACAGCTAAGATTCGCGCCCACAGCGGTATGTCTTCACCCTTCAGGCCCTCGGGATAGCCGCTACCATCCACCCGCTCGTGATGAAATGCGATCGCCTTTTGCATGCGCTCACTACTCGGCAATGCGCTGATTATCTCTGCTCCTACCCGAGGATGCATTCGCAAGTAGTGGAATTCATCTTCCGGGACCGGGCCCTCGTGATTGAGAACGCGTTCGGGAATGAAGATTTTGCCTACGTCGTGCACACGGCCAACAAAGCCGAGCTCGCGTGCCTCATCAGGCTCGAGACCGAGGGCTCGACCGATCATTTCGCAATATTGCCCGACTGCTTCGCCATGTCCTGCGGCATTGAGTTCCCTCGACTCCGCGGCGCGCGTCAAAGCTTCGATGGACTCGCGCAGCAACGGCAAGTTCTTTTGCTCCGGGCCGGAGGAGAGCTTGCGCAGGGTGCCGACGAGCTCGCCAACCTGTTCCGGACCAGTGCGTTCGCGTTGAAGAAATCCTTCCACGTAGCCCGAAACCAATTGGCGTTGGGCCAACATAGCTTGGTCCGTGCCGTACTCTTCCGCCGTCGATACTCGATCGCCACCGGCGCGCTTTGACACGTACATTCCCGCGTCGGCGACGCGAATGGTGTCTTCTGCTGTGAAACCGTGAAGTGGGAAGGTTGCCACGCCGAAGCTTCCCGTGATGTGGTGCTCGCTCAGCATGGGATCCGTCGCCAACCACAAACGAAGGCGTTCGGCCAGAATCTGCGCTTGTTCCACCCCGGTCTCCGGCATCAGAATTACGAATTCATCGCCCCCATAGCGAGCCACGACATTCGACTGCCGGCATTTCTGTTCCAGGAGCCGGCCAACCCGCGCCAATATCAGATCGCCTTCCATGTGGCCGAAGTTGTCGTTCACCTCTTTGAACTTGTCGAGATCGACGAGCACCACCGAAAACGGGCGCCCGGAACGGGAAGCTCGTTTCCATTCGGCGGCCAGCGACTCCCAAAAGAATCTGCGAGTTTTAATGCTGGTGAGCCCGTCGGTGATGGACTGTTGTTGCAGTTTCTGGAAGACGAATGAGTTGTGTAGGGCGGTGGCGAGCAAGTCAGCTAACGTATTCATGATCAGCTGATCATCTGCGGAGAATGCATTCTCCTGCTCGCTTTCGACGTTTAGAACTCCAAGGGTTGATTCACCGTAGGTAATCGGAATGCAGAGTACCGTGCGCGATGTCGCTAACAGCCCGCGCGTTTGGCCTTCGGCGCCGGTATGAACCAAGGCGGTTTCACCCGAGCGGGCGACTCTGCCCACGATCCCGGAAGAGACGGGAATCTTTGTGCCTTTTTCGTGGGCCGTGGTACCGGCCTCGGCGCGGATTTCAATTTCCTTGGTGGCGTAGTCGAGAATGCCGATGCCGATGTGGTCAAAGCGGAAGTTCTTTTGGATGTGCCCGACGATCTCTGCCAGCATTTGCTCCGCATCTTCGCTGGAGATTGCGGTTTTGGAGACGCTGTTCAGAAACGCAAACTGACGCGACCGACGCTGTTCTTCTCCGAAAAGGCGAGCGTTCTCGATAGCCACCGACACCTGTCCGGCCGCCGTCTTGAGCACATCAAGATCGCGCTGCTGGAACACGTGTTCCCGCTCAGTGCTCAGGGCAACCATCACGCCCGAAGATCGTCCATTGACTAGAATAGGAACCCCGCAAAAGGACCTTGCGGGATGGTTTGACTTGAATGTGACACCCAGCCGCTCCCGCGCACGCTCCAGATCCGCGCGAATCAGCAACGGCTGCCCGGTTCGCAGAATGTACTCCGTCAGGCCGTTTGCAACCTTCCGTCTCCGTGTGGAGAGAATTTGTCCTTGTTCCACCTCGAGGTGAAAAGCAATGTTTTCGCCCTCCAGGAATGCGACGTAGAAATTGGAAGTATCGAAAATCTGCCCGAGTTCCTTTTGAACTGTGCGTAAGACTTCCTGCTGATCCAGGCGGGAACTGATGGCTTGGCCGATCTGCGTCAACAGTTGGTATTCCTTGGTTCGCCGCTGTGCGTCGTGCATTACAACGTAGTTTTCTAGCGTTAGCCCGATCTGCAGCGCCAGGCCAATCAATAGCCTGAGGTTGGAGGCGCCGAACAGTTGTCGTTCGGCATGGGGAAACAGCAGCACTCCAAAATTGTGTTCGCGGGTTTGCAGACTGACGGCAGTGACATTGCGAATATTCTCGCCGGCCATGGTCTTGCGAAACTGTTCGAATCGGCCGCCGGGGAAGACGGGAAGGGGTTCGGACATCTCTGCGATGTTGCGGAATGTGACGAATCCACCGCGTCTGTAGGCTAGCTCGCAGACGTATTCCCCTGCACCACTGGTGTCCAGCGTGGATATGAACTCTGGAGAAAATCCCAATTGGGCCGACGGCAATACGGAGCGCCAACGATCCGAGATGCAAATCGCGGCTCGGTTTGCGGGCAGAGGCACGACAAGCCGATCGAGAACGTCTTGCATGGCCGGTCCCAGATCGCCCGCGGAAAGTAGTCGCATGGGATCGACTCCCAAGGTCGAAAATGCCAGGGCATTTTCTTGTACCGCATTCCGCTCGTTCTCAAACAACACCATCAGCATCGCGATGCCGAGCAACATCTGTGGGATGGGTCCCAGTTGTCCTGAGACACCGAAAATTTCTGAAAATCCAGGCCGATACTGACCCAAAAGCATCCACACGGCCCAGAGCGCCAGCGAGAGGCAAAGCAAGTAGAACGCCGGAGAACTTCTCCTCTGGGCTGCCAGGTAGAAGTGGAACGAGCTATAGGTGAGTACGGCGGCAATGCCAATCTCCAGATGCAGGTGGGGATTCCCCAGTGTGACCGAATTGCGAGACACGAAGTCCCAAAGCGAAAGTGCGACACCGGCTGCTCCCACCAGCAACTCATACCACCGCGGTCGCAGGGCCTCGGCTCGCTCCGAGCTGGTGATGCGCTTGGTAAGACGGGTTGAGACCAGGATGCACAGCGACATCGCCACTAGGAGAAGGGCAGCGAGCAACTCCAAGGGGCGATTGGCGCTCGAGATCTTAGACCATTCATCCAGCCCGAAGTGCAGCGTGTAGGCTGCCCAAGCCATCTGCCACGCTCGGAAATACGGCTGGCGGCTCTGCACGTAGAGATAGGTGAAGAGCAGAAAGAGCAGGAGTGGTACCACTCCGGGGAGAACAAGACTGGCTGTAATTGAGCTATTCATGAGGCGGCGGCGTGATTTGAGCCTCGGTCTCTCCGGCGAACGCTAAATCTATGTTTCCACAGGTTCGATGCTTAAACAATAGTGTTCTGGGCGCCAAGAACGTTACCAGAGGTATCGGGGAGTTCCTGGCTTGACGCTCTAGAATTCGCGCCCGTAACATCCAAAATGGTTACCAAAGATGCTCTCGAACCCCGGTTCTCCTCCAGAAACGCCAAAAAATCTTGAAACCCAACCAAAGCCCAGGGTTCGTTTCGCCCCCTCACCCACCGGTTATCTTCACGTCGGAGGGGCACGCACAGCTCTATTCAACTGGCTTTTTGCTCGTCATTTTGGGGGATCTCTGGTACTCCGAATCGAAGATACGGATCTGGAACGTTCAACTCCGGAGATGATCGAGGGCATCCTCCAGGGACTCGACTGGCTGGGCATTCACTGGCAGGAGGGGCCCTACTACCAAACCCAACGCACAGATCTGTACCGCGCAGCCGCCAGAAGGCTGCTCGAATCCGGCGCAGCCTATTACTGCTTTTGCCGCAAAGAGGAGCTGGAAAAGCGCAGAGCAGTGGCAGCGGTGGAAGGCCGGCCATCGCGTTATGAAGGCTCTTGTCGTTCGATCGCCCTAGAGGAGGCCTTGCGCAGGAAAAATGCCGGAGAACCAGCGGCTCTGCGCTTTGCAATTCCGCCAGCCGGCAGCACCTCGTTCCACGATGCGGTTTTTGGGAAGGTTGAGTTCGCCAACTCGGAACTGGAGGATTTCGTTCTCCTGCGCTCCGACGGCCATCCCACCTATCACCTGAGCGTAGTGGTCGACGATATCGATCTCCGTATTACGCACATCATTCGCGGCGCAGATCACCTTTCCAACACACCGAAACAAGTTTTGCTTTACCAGGCGCTTGGTGCAATGTTACCCATTTTTGCGCATGTGCCACTCATTCTTGGTCCCGATAAGACAAGGTTGAGTAAGCGCCATGGTGCCACCAGCGTGATGGCATATCGCGAAGAAGGTATCGTTCCCGACGCATTTCGCAATTTCCTCGCGCTGCTCGGGTGGACTGTTCCCGAAGGATCTCCCGAGGTTCTGAACGATGGCGAGCTGATTCGCCTTTTTGAGCTCGACGCGATTTCACGATCCAATGCCGTTTTCGATCGCGACAAGCTCGATTGGTTCAACACCGAATATATTCGTGCCTATTCTGCAGAACGGCTGCTTCCTCTCATTGAAGAAGAATGGAGGAGGACAGGAATGGTAGAAGTGGCCCACGAACCTGCATGGCTGCTTTCCACCATTGACCTGGTGAAACCGAAGGCCCGAAGCTTGAAGGATTTTGCAGGATCGTTTCGCGCCTTTTTCACCGATCATTTCCAAGCCGACCCTGCAGCGGTGGAGAAATTTCTTAAGGACGCCAATGTGCGCCATTTGCTGGTGGAACTTGGAAAACGTTATGAGAATCTCGCGATCTTCAGCGAACAGGAAACCGAGCGGGTGCTGCGAGATTTCGCCGCAGAGAAGAATGTAAAGGCAGGGGCATTGATCAATGGTGCGCGTGTTGCACTTACCGGCCAGGGAGTTGCGCCCAGCTTGTTTGTCGTGATGTGCACCTTAGGAAAAGAGAGGACGGCATCCCGATTACAAGCGGTCGAACAGAGGGTCAAAGCAGCCGGTCATATCAGCCCGGCCCCGGCGTAAGGGGTAGCCTGACTCCTCTTTCCCGTTCGCTCTGAAACCAGAGAACTCCCCCTCAACAATCGCAGAAGCCGCAATTACGCATGGCGGGGGCGGCGCAAGCGCGAAGACCAAAAAGCACTTCTGCTCGCGAGCCCCAAGGACCCCTTCGAAACACCAAGCGATCTCCCGATCTTTATTGCTTGATTGCCTGCTATTCAGTTGAGACACCGCGAGGTGCAGGAGGGTCGTTTACCTGTGCGCGTGGGGGCTTTGTGCTGGGTTGCGGTGTACGGTCTCCGTCGCAGCCTTCAAGACTTTTATCTGGAAGCTGATTGGCAACTGCTTGGGAGGATAGCAGGCGGCGTTGTCACAGGCTTGATACTTGAGGGTCCCATGGACGGCGTACCTCGCCGGCACCACAGTCCGCAAAGGCCGCACCAGCACCTTGAGAGCGAAGTCTCCGGTATAAACATTTAATTTGTCGTTGGGATCAAAAGGGAAGCTGCGATCCTCGCCGGGTGGATAGGTGACGCCGGCGATTGCGATATCGGTCGGTGCATCCACCTTGAGTTCAGTTTTTTTCAAGTACTCCTGCTTGGGCTGGTTGGAGTTGATGTGGTAGCCGGCGGGGATCCGAAAATGCAGGACCACGCCGCCCAAGTGTCCGCGATTAATAGACGTTAATTCAGGCGGGTTGTACACGATCGTCGGCTGGCGCTTGCCGAACTCCTGCGATGCCGCGGTCGAAACTAGCGACAGAGACAACAGAAGTGCGCCGACAATGCCTTGGGTCTTCACTTTTCCGCTACCTGCCCGGACGCTGAAAGTGCCTTCTTGATGTTGTCTTCGATTTCAGAGCGGCTGACAAGTCCGAAAACCCGATCGACAACCTTGCCTTCCCGATCAATGTAGAAGGTAGAAGGCAGATACGGAATGCCCCCGTATTCATCCCCGACGGCCTCTTTCCCAACTACGATGGGGTAGTTCACGCCCATCTTCTGAGCGAATTCTTTTATGTCTTTCGGATCGGTGTCGTCCATAGCGACGCCGAGAACCTGCAGTCCCTGCGGTCCATACTGCTGCTGCAGCTGTACAAACCACGGCATCTCGATCTTGCAGGGCTCACACCAGGTGGCCCAGAAATTCAGTAGGACCGCTTTCCCTTTGTAGTCCGAGAGCTTCAGGGTCTTGCCATCCAGAGAGGCAAGAGAGAAGTCGGGAGCAGGTTGTCCCTGCATTTTCCCGGCTATGGGCGGACGGGTGTGACGACTCTTCTGAATGCCGAAAACCAGCATCAGCGAGATGACCGCAGCGATGACGATGAGAATAACCGGATCTCGCTTCACAAATCTCCTTTACAGAACGAACCGATTCAGGAATGAGAAATAGCGCGATAACAGAGTAAATTTCCCAAATATCAAAAGACCGCCCAGGGCGATCAGCAGAACACCGCTGGCAACTTCCACTACGTGCATGTGCCGGCGGAAACCGCTGTAGAACTTCATGAACCGTTCAATTCCGACCGCCGTCAGCAAAAATGGTACTGCCAGGCCGAGCGAGTAAACAGTGAGGAGCAGGATTCCCTTGGCAACCGAATTTTGCGCGGCGGCGATCAGCAGAATTCCAGAGAGGATCGGCCCTACACAGGGCGTCCAACCAAAAGCGAATGCAAACCCAATGACAAACGCACCCCACGGCGTATTTCCGCCTTTCACGTTGTGGAGGCGTTTGTCGGCGTAAAGCGCCTTAATCCGTAAGATGCCGGTTAGGTGCAGGCCGAAAACGATGACCAGCACTCCCGCAACCCGAGCCAGTGTGGATTTGTACACCGCCGCAAGCTGGCCAACTTCGGTCGAGAGCGCACCAAGCGTGACAAAAACTATGCTAAATCCCAGAACGAATGCGATGGAGTTAAGCATTACCTTGCGAAGCAAGGCGGTTTCTTGTGCTTTCAGCTCTTCTATGCCGACTCCTGAAATTAGGGACACGTATCCAGGCACCAGCGGCAATACGCACGGTGAGAGGAATGACACTAGGCCCGCCAGAAAAGCCGCCGGAATTCCTACCTCATGCATGTAAAACCATTGTACCTTTCCGGTCGCTCTCTGGAGCTTTACGCCGGGCGTTACGCAGGGCCACCGGTCCTGTCCGGCTAGTCTTGGACTAGCGTCACTTGCGGGAACCGCTCGGTGTTAATCCCAACGGAGCTTCGGCAACCAATTTGCGCACCAGCTCTGAAGGAACTTTCGCGGTCAGGAGCACGCGCTCTTTTTTTTGTTCCACCTGTATGCTCTTCATTGCTTTGTTGAAGTCGGCATCCGCCTGCCCAGACACCGAGATCTCAGCCGACTCGAAGATCTTCAGAAAAGTATTGGCCTGCAGACTTAGCTGCTGGGCTGCGGTGTCATCTTTGGTGAAGGCTTCGGCGCGGAAGTGCACGTCTCCCAGGTATTGCACGGAGGCCACGATCGTTGCCGGACCGGCAAAAGCGAGGGGCGCAGGGGGCGCCGAGGTCGATGGATTCACTCGAAAAATCGTCCATCCCAAGCTAGGCAAGGGAAGCTGCGGAACGTGCTTGTAGAACTGACGGAGCAGGGCTGGTCCGGCAAACGGGGACGCCATCTTGTGCGAGCGGTGAATCATTCCATGTAGAACCTCTGGATCGGGGTGGTTCGAGCCGGCCACCATGGTGCACAGGTGAGGGGTACAGAATTCGACCCCAAGAACGGCGATTCGAAACGTGTGTTCCCCAACCGGGATGCTGTAGATATCCACGTGCTCGTAGTTTTCCGTCGTCGACGCCACCTTTTTCAGGTAGTCCCGCAATTTGTCTCCATTGAGACGAGCCACGATGACCTCGGAATATCTCGTCTCTCCTCCGGTCGAGGGCCCCGCATAGTGAATGGCAATGGCGGCCTGGGCCAGGTCGCGCTCAAAATCGAAGCCGGTCTCTTGGATGAACCGCTCATATTCCGGATCATGGGGGACAGACGATGCACGGTTGCCCACTTCGGTCCGCCTCATCCATTGCAGATTGACGTACGCGAAACCATCAGCACCCGGCAGTAAGCGGGCGGCTTCGGGCGGGGCATGCTTCCGCAGAAGGACAACCACGGCGATGGCCGCGACCACCACCAACAGGCCGATGAAAATAGGAAGTCTTCGACGAAGTCGCATTCCGGGATGGGTAAGAATGATAGCATCCGAGAGACTTAAGAGAACGGGGCATCGCTGCACCGCCGGTTGAACGGGCGGGCGCGCGCCCGCCACTGGGCGATTTATGCCGCCCTTGCACCTCAAATTCCACCTGTGATAACTTTTATAATTGTCCCGTAGAAGAAGAAGGGATTAGTGTGAGAGTCGATGCTTGGGCAGGGACTCTCGCATGCTGGCGTAGCTCAGCTGGTAGAGCATCTGATTTGTAATCAGAGGGTCGGGGGTTCAAATCCCTTCGCCAGCTCCAGATAAGTTCCGGAATCGAGCGCTCCAGTTTTCGGGACAGGGTTTGCAGAGCGGCGGACAGCTTTTTCCATCAGCACTCCATAAGGGAATTCCCAGATGAGTTGTTAGCGCGGATAAGTTCTGACGCGCGTTTCTGATCCCCAGATGGCGGTCGCGTAATCGCACAAGATGGTCGCGGCGTGTCCGGATGCTTCTGGTTGTGAGCAATGAGCTACGAGCGAGCAGGCAGGAATTGCTCAACGCTCACCGCTGAAAATTGCACAGGTGGGTGAGTGGTTAAAGCCGACAGACTGTAAATCTGTTCCTCCTAGCGAGGTACGGAGGTTCGAATCCTCCCCTGTGCACCAGATTTGGTTGTGACCACGAGATTGGCAATAGCGTTTACTGCGTACGTCGCGCTCGGCATTTTGGCGCTGCTCACGTTAGAGGATCAGCGATTTCGCTTCGCGACGTTGGCGATCTTAGCGATGCTGGCGGTGAAGACCTGGGTTCGACGCAAGGATTTTTTGCACTCAGGTGACGAAGGCGAAAGTGAGTAGGACTGAGGCAGAAAGCCGATGTAGCTCAGTTGGTAGAGCACTCCCTTGGTAAGGGAGAGGTCACCAGTTCAATCCTGGTCATCGGCTCCAGAAATCGGGACGGCACGAGTTCACTCGAGTCGGTTGCAATTGCTGGAAGTACTGAACGAGCGGCTTCAGCCGCTGAGGTTTGCTGAGCTGTCCTTGGCCTCGCCGAGCGGAGTCGCGAAGGCGGCCGACAGCTGATTTGCGGGAGTAACTCAGTGGTAGAGTCACAGCCTTCCAAGCTGTTGGTCGCGGGTTCGATTCCCGTCTCCCGCTCCATTTTTTGATGACGGTGCGCACGATGGCTTTCGAACAGGCGACGATCAAGGTCGAGAAGGACAAAGAATTCGGCGAGTTGAAGAACGCGGTTGTAACCGCCTTTTCTCCCGAGAATGTTCAGAAGTTCCTAAAACGGGTCTCGAGCGCTGGCATTCGGATTCGCGATTTTGAATTGATTCTGGCCAAGGGCGTATTCGAGCAGATCGACCGGGCTCTGGCCAGCGGGCAGACGGCGCAGGCGCTCTATTCGAGCCTGGCGGTGACTGACCAGGGACAAATGAAAGAGTTTTTTCTGTTCAAGATCGAAGAAGTTGCCCCGGAACTTCGTGCGAAGTTCCAGAAGATTTATCAGTACTACTGAAAAGCAATAGGTCCTTCGGTTGGCTTGAAGCGGCCTCACGATGACAAGGTTTTGAGCTAAGAGCTGAGGAAGACGAGATTATGGCAAAAGAGAAATTTGAACGGACAAAGCCGCACGTGAACGTAGGGACGATCGGGCACATCGATCATGGGAAGACGACGTTAACAGCGGCGATCACCAAGGTACTCTCGAAGC